>NZ_APNM01000007.1:0-209642 GCF_040361335.1 Salinisphaera sp. PC39
TAACCCTCTCCCCCAGAGGGGGAGAGGGAATAAGAGATTTAAGGCCCTCTCCCCAGAGAGGAAGAGGGAATACGAGATTTAGGGTCCTCTCCTCCAGAGGGGGAGAGGGAATAAGAGATTTAAGGCCCTCTCCTCCAGAGAGGGAGAGGGTTAAGAGGTCCAGGACTCTCTCCTCCAGAGGAGAGAGGGGATATCAGGGTTGGTGCTGCCGCCAGCGGTGCCAGAGCAGGCCCAGGGCGATCAGGGACAGGCCCAGGGCCCAGATTCGGGGCTCGACCCAGAAGGCCAGGGCCAGGCAGCCGGCGAGGCCCGCCCAGGCGAACGCGCGCGGGTAGCGCCGGTCGGCCGCGGGCAGGCGCAGGGCGGCGAGGTTGGTGAGGGCATAGTAGATCAGCACCGTGAAGGCGGCGAAGCTCCAGGTGCCGGCGACGCTGCCGCTCGCGGCCAGGGCCGCGACCAGTGCCCCGGTCGCCCAGACCGCGACCGTGGGACTGGTGCCGGCGGCGTTGAGCCGGGCCAGCGGGGCGGGCAGGTCGCCGCGCCGGCCCATGGCCAGCATCACCCGCGACACGCCCAGGAGCAGGTTGAGCAGGACGCCGAGCATGGCGATCACGGCGCCGGCGGCCACCACGCCGACGATGCCGGGTATCCCGAAACCCCTCGCCACCGCTTCCAGGGGCGCGGCGTCCGTCCGCGCGGCCGCCGCCAGCATGTCGGCGCCGCCGGCGGCCAGGGCGACCGCCGCCACCGCCAGGTAGACGGCGGCGGTGATCGCCAGGGTGAGGACGATGGCGCGCGGGATGTTGCGGGCCGGCTCGCGGATTTCCTCGGAGAGTGTGGCGATGCGGCCGTAGCCGGCATAGGCCACGAACATCAGCGCGGTCGCGTGCAGCAATCCCCTCGCGCCGGCGTCGCCCGTTCGCGCGGTCGCCGTGCCGGCGAGGGCGTCCGGCAGGCCCGCCAGGACGAATGCCACCAGGGCCGTCAGCACGGCGGCGACGATGACGGCGTTGGCGCGCGCCGAGCGGCGGATGCCGCCGGCCACCAGCGTGGTCAGCAGGGCGACCACGACCAGTGCCGCCGGTGCCAGCCAGGTGCCGTCGAGCCCGAATGCGTGCAGGGCGTAGCCGGCCAGGCCGAGGGCGGCGGTGGCGGCCGAGGCGCTCTTGGCGCAGACGAACATCCAGCCGGCGGTGAAGCCGGCGGCGGGGAACAGGTAGCGGTAGCCGTATTCGTAGGTGCCGCCGGCCACCGGATGGGCGGCGGCGAGCTGGGCCGAGCTGAGGGCGTTGCACAGGGCCAGCAGGGCGGCCAGGGCGATGGCCGGCAGCAGCAACGGGCCGGCGACGCCGGCGGCCAGGCCGATGCTGACGAAGACACCGGTGCCCAGGATCGAGCCCAGGCCCAGGAGGACGGCGCCGGGGGTGCCCAGGGTGCGGGTCAGGGGGCGGTGCTGCACGTTGGGCTCTCTTTGTTCCCCCTCACCCCAACCCTCTCCCCCAAGGGGGAGAGGGGACAAGAATTAGCTTGAGGGGGCAAACGATCAGAGGGCGCCGGCGATGCGCTCCAGGGCCTTCTCCAGGTTCTCCATGCTGGTGGCGTAGGACAGGCGTGCGTAGCCCGGGGCGCCGAAGGCGGAGCCGGGGACCAGGGCCACGCCGGCCTTCTCGATCAGGTACTCGGACAGGGCGACGTCGTCGTCCACGCCGTCCAGGCGGGCGATGGCCTCGGAGAAGTCCGGGAAGCTGTAGAAGGTGCCGTCCGACGGCAGGCAGCGCACGCCCGGCAGGTCGTTGAGGGCGGCGACCACGAAGTCGTGGCGCTTCTTGAACTCCTTGACCATGTCCGCGACGCATTGCTGGTCGCCGGTCAGGGCCGCCTCGGCGGCCATCTGCGAGACCGTGGTCGCGCCCGAGGTGGACTGCGACTGGATCTTGCTCATGGCCTTGATCAGGTCCTTGGGGCCGGCGGCGTAGCCGATGCGCCAGCCGGTCATGGCGTAGGCCTTGGAGACACCGTTCATCACGATGGTCTGGTCGTACAGCGCCGGGGTGGCGTTGACGATGTTGCAGAAGCCCTCGTCGGTCCAGAGGATGTGCTCGTACATGTCGTCCGTGGCCACGAGCACGTCCGGGCGTTTGACCAGCACTTCGCCCAGCGCCGCCAGCTCGGCCTTGGTGTAGGCCTTGCCGGTGGGGTTGGAGGGGCTGTTCAGGACCACGCAGCGGGTCTTGTCCGTGAGCGCGGCCTCGAGCTGCTCGGGTGTGATCTTGAAGTCGGCGTCGATGCCGGCCTCGACGATCACGGGCTCGCCGCCGGCGAGCTGCACCATGGCCGGATAGGAGACCCAGTAGGGGGCGGCGATGACGACCTCGTCGCCGTCGTCCAGCAGCGCCTGGAACAGGTTGTAGAAGCTCTGCTTGCCGCCGACCGAAACCAGGACCTGGTCCGGCTCGTAGTCGAGGCCGTTGTCGCGCTTGAACTTCTCGACCACCGCGGCCTTGAGGCCCGGCGTGCCGGGCACGGGGGCGTACTTGCTGGCGCCCTTGTCGATGGCGGCCTTGGCCGCTTCCTTGATCGCGGCCGGGGTGTCGAAGTCCGGCTCGCCCGCGCCGAGGCCGATGACGTCGTGTCCGGCGGCGCGCATTTCCGCCGCGCGGGCGGTGACGGCGAGAGTGGGGGAGGGCTTGATGCGCTGGACGCGCTGGGAGAGTTTGATCGCCACGTCGTATCCTTATGGGGGCTGAGAATGGGCCGGGACGGCGCTCAATGATAAAGGATGCGCCACGACCCTTGCCATTGCACCCGCCATTGCCAACGGGGCCCGGCGCCCCCACGATTGCACGCATGAACGACACCACCGAGACCGGTTTCCGGCTCGCGGCCGACTGGGCGCCCGCGGGCGATCAGCCGCAGGCGATAGAAGGCCTGCTGGAAGGCCTGGAGGACGGCCTGGCGCACCAGGTGCTGCTGGGCGTCACCGGCTCCGGCAAGACCTTCACCATGGCCAACGTGGCGATGCGCGCGCAGCGCCCGATGCTGGTGATGGCCCCCAACAAGACCCTGGCCGCGCAGCTCTACGGCGAGTTCCGGGAATTCTTCCCGGACAACGCGGTCGAGTATTTCGTCTCCTACTACGACTACTACCAGCCCGAGGCCTACGTGCCGTCGTCGGACACCTACATCGAGAAAGACTCCTCGGTGAACGAGCACATCGAGCAGATGCGTCTGTCCGCGACCAAGGCCCTGATGGAGCGGCGCGACACCATCATCGTGGCCTCGGTGTCGGCGATCTACGGCCTGGGCGACCCCCAGGCCTACTTCGCCATGGTGCTGCACCTGGACGAGGGCGACCGCATCGGCCAGCGCGACATCGTCAAGCGCCTCGCGGAGCTGCAGTACACCCGCAACGACACCAACCTGGAACGCGGCACCTACCGTGTGCGCGGCGAGGTGATCGACGTGTTCCCGGCGGAGGCCGACGACGAGGCGGTGCGCATCGAACTGTTCGACGACGAGATCGAGCGGCTGTCCTACTTCGATCCGCTGACCGGCACCGTACAGCGCAAGGTGCCGCGCCTGACCATCTATCCCAAGACCCACTACGTGACCCCGCGCGAGCGCATGCTCGCGGCCATGGACGAGATCAAGGTCGAACTCCGGGAGCGCCTGAAGGTATTGCGCGACCAGGGCAAGCTGGTGGAGGCGCAGCGCCTGGAACAGCGCACCATGTTCGACCTGGAGATGATCCAGGAGATCGGCTTCTGCTCCGGCATCGAGAACTACTCCCGCTATCTGTCGGGGCGCCAGGCCGGCGAGCCGCCGCCCTGTCTGCTCGATTACCTGCCGGATGACGCGGTGATGGTGCTGGACGAGTCGCACGTCACGCTCCCGCAGCTCGGCGGCATGTACAAGGGCGACCGCTCGCGCAAGGAAACCCTGGTGGAGTACGGCTTCCGGCTGCCCTCGGCGCTGGACAACCGGCCCCTGCGTTTCGACGAGTTCGAGCGCATCGCGCCCCAGCTCATCTATGTGTCGGCGACGCCGGGACCGTACGAGAAGGAGCACGCCGACAACACCGTGGAGCAGGTGGTGCGGCCCACCGGCTTGGTCGACCCCGAGGTCGAGGTGCGGCCCGCCAAGACCCAGGTGGACGACCTGCTCTCGGAAGTGCGCGAGCGGGTCGACGAGATGGGCGAGCGGGTCCTGGTGACCACCCTCACCAAGCGCATGGCCGAGGACCTGACCGAATATCTTTACGACAACGGCGTGCGGGTGCGCTATCTGCACTCGGACATCGACACTGTCGAACGCAGCGAGATCATCCGCGACCTGCGGTTGGGGGAGTTCGACGTGCTGGTGGGCATCAACCTGCTGCGCGAGGGTCTGGACATCCCCGAGGTATCGCTGGTCGCGATCCTGGACGCGGACAAGGAAGGCTTCCTGCGCGCCGAGCGCTCGCTGATCCAGACCATCGGCCGCGCCGCGCGCAACGTCAACGGCAAGGCCATCCTCTACGCCGACCAGATGACCGGCTCCATGCAGCGGGCCATCGACGAGACCGAGCGGCGCCGCGCCAAGCAGCTCGCCCACAACGAGGCCCACGGCATCACCCCGCAGACCATCCGCAAGGCCGTGGCCGACGTCATGCGCTACGGCTACGAGGAATACACCGCCGAGGAACGCGAGCGGAAGGTCGCCGAGGACACCGCCGGCTACGCCCGCATGTCGCCGTCCAAGCTCGCCAAGGAGATCGAGCGCCTGGAGAAGGAGATGTTCAAGGCCGCGGAGAACCTGGAGTTCGAGGACGCCGCGCGCCTGCGCGACAAGATCCACAAGATTCGCGAGACGGCCTTCGAGCTGCCGGCGCAGTCCGGGTAGGCGGTCGACAACTCACCGTCCACAACTCGCCGGGGCAAGGGCCGTGCACGGTGAATCAAAGGGAAACTGGTAGGCGCGGGCAGATTCGACCGCGCGGCGCAGCCGCGTGACGCGACCGAAGGGAGTCCGAAGGACGGCATCCGCAGGATGCCGCAACTCCGACCCGGAGGGTCGGTGGTTCGACCGTCCACGACTCTGCACTATGGGAAGCCGTGCGTGGCGAACTTGGGGATTTGGTAGGCGCGAGTGGATTCGAACCACCGACCTCCACGATGTCAACGTGGCGCTCTAACCAACTGAGCTACGCGCCTGCAGGGAGGCGAAAGATACCCGACTGAGCGTGCTCAGGCAATGGGCCGAGGCCGGGATGTCGGCTCATCCACCCCTCAGGATCGCGAAACCGGCGGCTCCGGCCGGCACCAGAGCCAGATCAGCACCACCGCCATCAGGCCCGTGACCGCCTCCGCCACCCACGGCATGGGCGTGGTCAGGAACAGCACGACCGCGCACACGGCCATGGTGACGGCGGCGCTCCACTTGGATTTGCGGCTTACGTAGCCGCCTGCCTCCCAGTCCCGGAGCATGGGGCCGAACAAGCGGTGGTCATGCAGCCAGCGATGAAAGCGCGGTGAGCTGCGCGCCGCGGCCCAGCCGGCCATCAGGATGAACACCGTCGTCGGCAGTCCGGGCACGAACACGCCGATCACGCCCAGCGTCACGCATGCCACGGCGAAAGCCATGAGCGGCAGGCGCATGATTGGCGGGCGATTATCCACGCGGTGCACGGTAGCCGGGGTTGTGAAGACGGACTGTACGGTAACTCGCTTCCCGTGCTCGTGCGACCGCCCGCATCCGGGGGGACGATCGTTCACGCACTGTCGGGGGTCCTCGAAGAATAAGAATGAATATCAATTCCAATTAATAAATATTTGCATTAGCATATGCGACTCATCCCGGCCTCGGTCCGGGAAACACGAGTCGGATAAGGGAGCTATCGATGTTGTTCGTTTTCGAGGGGGCGCGATCCGAAGGGGCGGCGCCGGGTAAGGGTGCGCCCATGAATACGATTGTTCGGAGTGTGTTCTGTGCCGCCGTGCTGGTCGCTGCGCCGGCCGTTGCGCAGACGGATATCGAGGAGGAAGCCACTGCGGACGAGTCCGCCTCGTCGGCGCAAAGCGCGCCGACCCAATCGCTGGAGAAGATCAATGTCACCTCGACCACGGCCTCGGGCGTGGCCAAGGATGTCGCCAGCGCCCCGGCCAGCGTGTCCGTGATCACCGCCGAGGATCTTGAGGGCAAGTCCTATCGCGATATCACCGATGCCTTGCAGGCGGTACCCGGTGTCTATGTGGACGAGGGGGCCGCGGGCAAGGGCGGCAGCCAGCAGATTTCCATCCGCGGTTGGGATCCCAAGTACACCAAAATCCTCGTGGACGGTATCCCGCAGTCCTCCCAGCAGGCCTACTACAACGGCTACGGCAGCGGCTCGGAGTTCGGTTGGTTGCCGCCGATCGCCGCGATCGAGCGTATCGAGATCATCCGCGGGCCGATGTCCTCCCTCTACGGCTCGGACGCGATGGGCGGCGTGATCAACATCATCACCAAGCCCGTGCCGGATGCCTGGAACGGCACGCTCACGCTGGACAAGATCATCCAGGAGGACGACCGCTCCGGTGATAGCGACCAGGTGAACTACTATCTCAGCGGCCCGCTGGTCTCCGACAAGCTGGCGCTGTCGTTCTACGGCGAGCGCTTCGATCGCGATGAGGACCGGGTCCAGGACGGTTACCAGGACTATACCCGCGAGAGCAATGCGGCCAGGCTGAACTGGACGCCGAACGGGGCCAACCAGATCGCCCTGGAGATGGGTTACTCGACCCAGGACTCGGTCGGTTCCCAGGACGCCTCGGGATCCGATATCGAGCTGGAGCGGGTGCGCCGGCATCAGTCGCTGACCCATGACATCGACTGGGGCGGCGGGGTGCGCACCAAGAGCTACGTGCAACACGCCAAGATGGAGAACGAGACGCAGAACGCCACCTACGAGCGCAGCATGGCGAACACCTCCACGGTGATCCCGTTCTCGAACAATGTGCTCACGGTCGGCGCCCATTACCGGGTGCAGGAGACCGAGAACCCGGATCGCGCTCTCGGCAAGCCCAACCTGGAGCGCTGGGACGTGGCCCTGTTTGCCGAGGATGAGTGGTACGTCACCGATCCGTTCGCCCTGATCACCGGCGCGCGCTGGGTCAAGGACGAGAACTACGGCAGCAAGTTCGTGCCGCGCGTCTACGGTGTTTACAGCTATAGCCCGCAGCTCACCTTCAAGGGCGGCGTCAGCGCCGGCTATCGCACGCCTGACCTCAAGGAGGGCGATTCCGCCTGGCTCGAGGGCGGCGGCGGTCCCAGCCGTCCGGGCGGGCGGGACATCGGTAATTCCGATCTGGAGCCCGAAGAGAGCTTGACCTACGAAGCGGCGGTGCACTGGACCGGCTACGACGGCATCGACGCCAGCCTGACCGTCTACCACACGGACTACGACAACAAGATCGAGAAGCCCGTGATCTGCCCCGCCTTGCCCGACAACAGCTATCACTGCGAGTACCAGGGCGAGTTCTACCAGGTGCTTTACCAGTACATGAATGTCGACAAGGCCGAGATGCAGGGGGTCGAGGTGACCTTCGCCTATGCCATCGCGCCCAACCTGCGTATCGATTCCAGTTATACCTATACCCGCACCGAGCAGCTCAGCGGCGACAACAAGGGCGACCCCCTGAACAACCAGCCCGAGCACCGCGCCAATCTGGGTATCAACTGGCGGGCCACGCCCGCGACCCGGGTCTGGTCGCGGGTCCGCTACCGGGGACGCACCGAGTTCTTCGGCCGGGGCGGACCGGATGACGGCGAATCGCCGGGTTACACGGTGGTCGATGCCGGCACCAAGTACGACGTGACCGGTCATGTGTCCCTGTATGGCGGCATCTACAACGTCTTCGACAAGGATCTGACCACCCAGCAGTACGGTCGTGTCATCGATGGCCGGCGCTTTAACGCCGGCGTCACCTTCACGTTTTGAGCGCCGCGGCACGGGACCGGCGGCGGCCGCGTCGCTCCGCGCGGGCGACGTGGCTGCGCCGGATGCACCAATGGCACTGGATCAGTTCGGCCGTGTGCCTGGTGTGTCTGGTGTTGTTCAGCGTGACCGGCATCACCCTGAACCATGCGGGCGCGATCGCCGCCGATCCCGTGGTCACCACCTGCGAGGTCGAGCTGTCGCCATCCGCCCGCGCGGCACTGGCCGGCATGCCCGAAGAGGGGGCCGCGCCGCTGCCGTCGCGCGTGCGCGAGTGGTTGCGCGCGAACTGCGGCGTTTCGGTGGCGCGCACGGCCGCGGCCGAGTCGGGACCGCACGAGGTCTATCTGGCCCTGCCGGAACCCGGCGGCGACGCCTGGCTGGCGATCGACCGGGCCACCGGCGGGGTGCTGTACGAACACACCGACCGCGGCTGGATCGCCTGGCTCAACGATTTGCACAAGGGCCGCAATACCGGCGTCGTCTGGCGTTGGTTCATCGACGTGTTCGCGGTCGCGGCCCTGGTGTTCGCCGCCACCGGCCTGGGACTGTTGCTCCTGCATTCACGCCACCGGCCGTCCACCTGGCCGGTCACCCTGGCCGGGCTGATCCTGCCCTGGCTTTTATTGATGTTGTTCGTGCATTGAGGAGTCACCGGACATGCGTTTGACCGTCATCGTCGCGACCCTGGCGGCCCTGGTCTGGGGCGTCGCCCAGGCGGCCGGGCCGTCCCTGCGGGTGGAGGTCGAGATACCGCGCTTGCGCGTCGCCGAATACCATCCGCCCTACGTCGCGTTCTGGATCGAGGGCGAGGGCCATGCCGTGGCCGCCAACCTGGCGGTCTGGTACGAGATCGACCACCACGGCGGCGAGGGCGAGAAATGGCTCAAGGATCTGCGTCAGTGGTGGCGCCGCAGCGGCCGCGGCCTGGATATGCCGGTGGACGGTGTGGCCGGCGCCACCCGCCGTCCGGGCCGACACACGCTGACGTTTGACAGCGGCGACGGGGCATTGTCCGGCCTGGCGCCCGGCGATTACCGGCTCGTGGTGGAGGCCGCGCGCGAGGTCGGCGGCCGCGAGGTCCGGCGCCTCGATTTCCATTGGCCGCCACGCGACGCGCACACGCTTGAGACCCGGGGCGAGGACGAACTGGGCGAGATCAAGCTGCACCTCGTCCCGTGACCCGGATTTCCATGGTTTCAGGAGGCAAGAGAAGCGATATGAAACGATATGCGAATGCATTCCCGCTCAAGGCGGCCCTGGTTCTCGCGTTGATGCTGGCGGTGCCCGGCCTGGCCGAGGCGCACCGCTTTTGGCTGTTGCCGTCTTCCACGGTGCTGTCCGGCGACGGCGACTGGATTACCGTGGACGCCGCCCGCTCCAACGACATGTTCTATTTCAACCACAACGCCATGGGCCTGAACGGCCTGCGCGTGAAGACGCCCGACGGTGGCGGCGCCGAGCCCGCGAACCGCTTCACCGGCGAGTTGCGCAGCGTCTTCGATCTGCGTATCGAACAGCAGGGCACCTACAAGATCGCGGTGGTCGACGACGGCCTGTTCGCCCGCTACCGGATCGACGGCGAGCATCGCCGCTGGTTCGGCACCGCCGACGAGTTCGCGACGGATATCCCCGACGATGCCGAGGAACTGCGAGCTTCCGAACGCATCAACCGCGCGGAAACCTTCGTCACCGCCGGGGCGCCGACGCGCGAGGTTTTCGAGCCCACCGGCCGCGGCCTGGAGCTGGTGCCCGAGACCCATCCCAACGACCTCTATGCCGGCGAGACCGCGCGCTTCCGGTTGCTGGTGGACGGGGAGCCCGCCGCCGGGGTGGACGTGACGGTGGTGCCCGGCGGTGCCCGCTACCGCGACGATCCCGGCACCATGAAGTTCGTCACCGACGACGAGGGCATGGTCGAACTGACCTGGCCGCATGCCGGCATGTACTGGCTGGAAGCCGGCGTGTCCGACGACAGGGTCTCCAGCGAATACGCCGCGCAACGGCGTCTGACCTATGTCGCCACGCTGGAGGTGTTGCCGCTCTGAGGGGCGGAAGTCATCGCTGGGGCCATGCCGGCCGGCACGGCCTGAAAGTGGGGCTCACCGGCGCAGTGAAAATTCGATGGGTACGACGATTTCCAACTCGTCGCGATCGATCTCGTCGGGAATCCGCGGCAACGGCTGGGCCCGCTCCAGCAGGGCGAGCGCTTCCCGGTCGAGGATGTCGAAGCCGGCGCCGCGTTCCAGACTGGCGTCGAGGACCTGGCCCGCCCGGTTCATGGTAAAGCGCACGTGGGCGATGCCCTGTTGCCGTCGGCGCCGGGCGGCGCGGGGATAGCGTTTGTGCCGTTCCAGGTAGGCCAGCAGGCGTTGCTGGAAGGTGAGCCGGGTCGCGCTGGACATGCGTGACGGGGCGCTTTGACGGGGGGCGGTCGCGGTTTCCGCCGGGGCCGCCCGGTGGCTGGACGGCGCGGCGGTGGTCGGCGCCGGGGCTTGTTGCGTTGTCGTCTCGGTGGTTTTCGGTTGCGGCGCCGCGGCGGGCGGCGGTCGCGATTCGGCCGGGGCCGGGGTGCCTTGTTCGGGTAGCGGTTCCAGGTCGGCGTCGGTGGTTTCCGCCGGCGCCGGTTCGGGTGCCGGGTCGGTCTCGGGTTCCGGTTTCGGTCGTGGCTCGGGTCGCGGCGGCGTGTCCCGCGCCGGCGGCGTGGGTTCGGGCGCTTCACGTTGCGGCTGGTCGGCCGGGCGGGTGTCGGGCCGGCGCGGCGCCCGCAATGCCGGGGCCAATTCGATCACCATGGCCGCCGCCGGCGGTCGCGGTGACGCGGGCGGCGCCGGCATTCGTCCCAGCGCCGCCGCCACGGCCGCGCCCGATGCCAGGATCGTGAGGGTGCTGAGCAGCCAGCGTCGACGCTGACGGTAGTCGGCCTCGGTCGTCCAGTCGGCCAACAGGTCGTTCATGGCCGGTCTTGTTCGCGACCCACCAGAGCGATTTTCAGGTAGCCGGCTTCGCGAAAGCGGTTCATCAAGTCCATCAGGTCGCCGTAGTCGACGCTTTTGTCGGCCTTGAGATAAATCGCCTCGTCGCGGTGCCCGCCGCTGGCCTCGTCCAGGGCCGCGGCCAGTGCGTCGCGCCGGACGGGCTTTTCTCCCAGCGACAGGCCGAGATCGGCTTGCAGGGTGACCACGATCGGCTGGTCCGGTCTGGATCGGGGTTCGGCGTTGGCGCCGGGCAGTTCGACCGGCACGTTCGTGGTTGCCAGGGGCGCCGCGACCATGAAGATGATCAACAGCACCAGCATCACGTCGATGAAAGGGGTGACGTTGATCTCGTGGGTTTCGGCGACCGGCTCGTCGCCGTGGTCGATCCGCGCGCTCATGGCCGGTTTCGGTCCAGATCCCGGCCCAGCAGGTTGAGCACGGCGGTGGCGGTGTCGGCCAGCAGCGCGCGATAGTCGGCGATGCCCCGGGCGAGGGCGTTGTAGATGATGACGGCCGGAATCGCCGCGAACAGTCCGAGCGCCGTGGCTAGCAGGGCCTCGGCGATACCGGGGGCGACCACGGCCAGGTTGGTGGTCCGCGCCTGCGAGATGCCGATGAAGCTGTTCATGATCCCCCAGACGGTGCCGAACAGGCCGACGAAGGGGGCGGTGGCGCCGATGCTGGCCAGTACCCCGGTGCCGCGGTTGATACGCCGGCCCAGCGCGGCCTCGACGCGGCCGAGGCTGGCGGCGACGCGTTCCTTGATGCCGTCCGGCGCGAGATCGGCGGCGTGGTCGCGTTCGTGCCGGGCAGTGGCGCAGAACAGGTGCAACGGGCCGCCGTCGTCGTCGCCCGCGTCGTCCAGGCGGGCGGCCCGGCGCAGATTGGTCAGCGCGCGTCGGGTCTGCCGGCGGGCGACGGCCAGCTCCCAGCCCTTGGCGAGACAGACGATCCAGGTCAGTAGGGCGGCGAAAAGCAGGCCGAGCATGACGGTCTGGACCACGATGTCGGCGGCCAGGAACATGCCCCAGGGGGATAGGTCGTGCGGTAGGTCGGCGTTCATCGTCTGGGTATCCGGCACGGTTGTCGTGAATGTCGGGATCCGGCGCGGTTCACGCCGGTAACCGGAAGGTGTCGCGCAGGAGGCCGCCGAAATGTCTGAATGCGGCGCGGGCCGCCTCCGTCAGGCGGTTTTCCCCGTCGTCGTCCAGTTCCAGGTTGTCCAGCGCGCGCGTGAATTGCTTCCAGTGCCGGGCCCGGCCGGCCGGATCGGCCGCCAGGTGGCGGGCCCCGAAGGTTTCCGACAGTCCCAGGACGCGGGCGCGCTTGAGCAATATGGCGGCGCCGAGGGTCGAGCCCTCGGCCACGAACAGCCAACCGAGCGCCGCCGGTATGTCCCGGTCCGGCGGCGTCGAGGTGCCGATCTCCGGTCGCGGCAACGCCAGGTCCGCGAGGTCGGCGGTCACCGCGCTCAGGCGGCTGCGCGCGGCCAGGTCCGGCACGATGTCCCGCAAGGCCGCCAGGCGGTACAGCGGTTCGATGTCGGTCTGGAAGCGATATTGCGCCGACAGCCACAGTCCGAAGCGTTCGCGGCTGGCGAACGGGTCGGCATCGGCGACCAGGGTGTGCAGGTATTCGTGCAAATCGTCGGTGGCCGCGGTCAGGCGGGTACTGCGGGGTGTCGCGGACGGATCGTGTTGGATCGCGGTGGCCATCCGGGGTTCTCCCTTTCCGGTAGCGGGCTCTTGGCTAAAGAACGAATGAAGTAGCGGTTCGTTTCAGAGGTGATCGACGTTGCCGGTCCGAAAAAGGCCCGGAACGACATGGCATTCGTTCCGGGCCGGGTCGGTCACGGCCAGATCTTGCCGAAATCGACTTCCGAGGGCAGGAACACGGGGCCGTCTTCGAAATCGGCGTCGTATTCGATCCGCCAGTCGGGCCGCTCCCGTACGTTCAGTGTCCAGCGGATATTGGCGGCATTCAGGTCCTGTGCCAGCGTCTCGGCCTGCTCACGGGTGGTGTGCGGCAGTTCGCCGTCGGGGAATTCGACCTGTGCCACCACTTGAATGGACTCGCCCTGCGCGAGCACATAGCCGTCGGTGATTTCCCGGTCGTTGGTGGTGTCCGTGAGCTTCGGGATGAAGCGGGCATCGTCGGACCGGGTGTCCACGTCGAACGTGTAATCCCCGCCGGCCGCCGTGAGATAGATCACCTGGCTCATCGTGACGGGATTCTCCAGGTCGCCGGCAACCTCGGAGTGGGGCGAGCCCGTCCGCCCTGAAAGCGTCTCGACATGGGGGAAGAACGACTGCGAGATATAGTCCCGGCCGCTACCCGTGGGAATGTATTGATACGGACGCCCCTCGCCGGGGATGGTGTTGAACGAGAAGCCCGCGAACGCTTCCAGCAGCAGCGTCGGATAGTTCTCGCGGCCGGCGACGGCATGCACCGTGGCGGTGTACGGGCCGGCGAAATCGCTGCCGTCGTAGACCTGATAGCGGAACACATAGGTGCCGCTCGCGGTCGGCCTCAGACTGACCTGCTGGCAGGGTTCCTGCTGCTCGCCGTCGGCGAAGTCGCAATCGTAGGCGGTGTCGTTCTCGGGCGTGGCGGATTCGAACTGATTGCCGTCGGGTTCGTCGACCAGCGTCCAGAGATGGCTGAGCTGGTCGCCGTCCGGGTCGTAGGTGTCGCCGCGCAACGTGAAGTCGTCCACCCGCTGTATCGTCCCGTAACGCGTGACGGTCTTGTTCTCGATGAAGAACGGCTGTTCGGTGTCGAAGGCGGGAGTGTGCCCGTCGTGCCGGTCGGGGAAGGCGGCGAGATAGCCATACCCGGCGCGCTGGATGCGGGTGACGGGCGGGTTGTTGCTGCCTTTGGCGAGCACCGTGACCTCGTACAACGAGTTGCCCGGTCTGTAACTGGAAGACGAGCCGTGTTCGTCGGTGACGATGAGACGGGCGATGTAGGGGCCGGGTGCGTCGGGTGTGAGCGTCGGATGCGCGCTGGTCGCGTCTTGCAGCACGGCCTCGCTGTTGTCCGGGCGCTGGACCAGGGCCCAGTCGTAGCTCAGGCGGTTGTCGTCCGGGTCCGTACTGCCTTCGCCGTCCAGGGTGATTTGTTCGCCCACGAGGGTCGTCGGGTTGCCGGAGGTGGTGTCCGCGAGGGCGCTCGGCTGCCGGTTGGCGCCCAGCCGGGCGGTGAAGGTCGCGGTGGCGGTGTCCTCCGCCTGGCCGTCGGAGGCGGTCAGACGTATCACGTAGTCGCCATCCCTGGTGGGGGTGAAACTGGCCGGGCAGTACGTGCTTGTGCAGTATGAGCCGACTTCCAGGCCGTTGGCCCCGATGTCGAAGCCGTCCGGGGCGTCCACCAGTTCCCATTCGAAGCTCAGGGCGTCGCCGTCGATGTCATAGGCATCGGCCAGGATGGTCGCCTCCGCGCCCCGTTCCATTTCGTAGGTGCGTTTGTTGCTGGGCTGGAGGCCGGCGACCGGCGGCGTATTGGCCGCGCCGTCCGGCAATTCGGACTCGATATATTCCTCGGTGCAGTCGCGGGTCGTGCCATCGAACACGCAGAGTTGGACCCGGAATCGTCCCGAGCCCGCGCGCGAGTCCGCGACGAAACTGCTCTGGGCGGTCGTGGGGTCGCTGAGCTCGGTGTCGGAGCCGTCCGGCGCGGACAGCAGCCGCCAGCGATATTGCAACGGATCGCCGTCGGCATCCTCGCTAACCGAGCCGTCGAGATTGACGGTGTCGCCGAGCAGAACGGGGGCGGCCAATTCGGCGATCCTGGCGATCGGCGCGGCGTTGGCCTCGCGGATGTCGATCGTCTGGATCGCCGGCTCGCTCTCGCGGCCGTTGTATTCGACGACCAGCCGTGCCTTGTATTGGCCGGTCTTGTCGGCGTTGAAGCGCGGATAGACGAGGTTGCCGTTGTCCAGAATGGCGCTGCTGTCCTCCGGTGTCTGCGTGAGGGTCCAGTGGTAGACCAACTGGCTTTCGTCGCCCCCCGCCGGCGGCCGGCTGCGCGAGCCATCGAGCTGGACCGTGCCGATGATCCATTCCATTTCCTCGTCGAGTACCGCTACCGGATCGGGGTTGACCGCGGTGACGGTCACGCGGCTGTCCTGGGTGTCCGCGCTTTCGGCGCGGCCGTCGCCGACGATCAGGCGCACGACGTATTCGCCGGGCACGTCCGGCTCGAAGCTGGCCTGGTCCGAATCGGCGTTGTCGATGTCGGCCTCGCTGTCTTCGGGCTGACCGAGGAAACGCCATTCCCAGGTCGTGATGTCGCCGTTCGGGGAGCTGCTCTCGCGGCCATCGAGCCGGACGGTGTCCTCGCCGGCGTTGACTTCGGTGATGTCGGCGCTCGCGCGGGCGACGGGGCGGGCGGCGTTGTCGTCTTCGCCCCCGCCGCCGCTGCCGCCGCCGCAGGCGGTGACGGCCAGCAGCAGTGCCAGGGCCGGTAACGTTCGGATAACGGTGACCATTTTGTTCTCCTGAATGGCGCGGTGCTCTAGAAATGCAGGGTCGTGCTCAGTCTCGCGGTGCGCCCCGGCGCCGGCACCATGCCGAGGCTGAGGGCGTCGATGTAGTACTCGTCGGTGAGGTTGTCGAGGTTGAAGTCGACGGTGACGGTGTCGTTCGGGGTCCAGGCCACGAAGGCGTCGACGATCGTGTATTCGTGCCACGGGATGGGCTGGGCGAAACTCAGGCCGACCTCGGTCTGGTTGTTGTATTCGGGGACGCGGTTGCGTTCGCCCATCCAGTTCACCCGCGTGCCCAGTTCCAGGGTCTCGGAGAACAGGCGCAGGCCGAGCGTGGCGTTGGCCTCCCAGTTGGGCGGAATCATGTTGTTCACATAGCTGGTGGCGATGCCGTAGTCGGTGCATCGCTGGCGCCGGTAGCTGCCGGTGTGGCAGGTCTCGATATCGGAGTAATGGGTGCCGCCGAGCTTGGTGAACAGCCAGCCGGTGTCGTACTCCACGGTCAATTCGGTGCCGTTGAATTCGACGCTGTCGATGTTGCGCATCCGGAACAGCCCGGCGTTCGAACCGGCACTCGTGTCTTCCCAGGTATTGGGGATGGTGCGGGTGAGGTAGTCCTCGGTCCGGTTGTGGAAGTAGGCGGCCTTCAGCCGCAGCACGTCGTTGCCGGTGAACGGCCGGCTGCGCAGGAGGTTTAAGCCGACTTCCCAGTTCTTGGCGTGCTCCGGTTGCAGGTCGCTGTCCGGCGTGGCGGCCACGGAGAAGCCGGAGGTCGACTCGAACAGGCTGGGCATGCGCAGGGCCTCGGCGTACTGCACGTAGAGCTGGAGGCCGTCCAGCGGTTCCCAGAGCAGGCTGGCGATGGGGGCGTAGCCGGAATCGCGGTTGTCGTTGTACAGGTCGTCGCAGTCGCCGTCGTCGTTCCGGTCCTCGCAATAGGGGCTGTCTTCGTCCTGGATGTAGATGGGCTTGTCGTCCTCCGCGTGAAAACGGGTATAGCGGATGCCCGCGTCCAGGGTGAGCGTGGGCACGAAGGTCCACTTCAGGGCGGTGAACGCGCTGGTCTCGTCGCGCCCGCCGTCGCGCATGGGGGATGTCGGAGTGATTTGGCCGTCCTCGGGCCGCACCCGTTCACGCTGCCAGGCGACGCCGTATTCGACCTGGAGGTCGCCCAACGACGGGAACTGCATGGTGTTGGTCAGGTTGCCGCCCCAGCGCCGGTAGATTTCGGTGCCGGGCTGTTCGCCGAGGAACTCGATCATCTCCTCGCTATAGGCGTTGTTCAGGCTCTCGGTGTCGGTGTGCCAGATCTGGAGCTCCAGGTCGGCCCAGTCGAGATCGGCGGGCTGCCACTGGTAGCGTCCGGTATAGGTGTCGACGGTGACCTGGGAGGGCTCGGTCTGACGCACCCGGCCGAGCCAGAGCAGTTGCGAGGGCATCAGCTCGCCGTAGTCGCTGTCGTAGCGCAGGTAGCTGAATTCCAGCGTGTGGTCGTCGCCCGGATAGAAACGGCTCTTGAGCAGGATGGATTCGCTGTCGAAGTTGCTGTTGACGATCTGCTCGCCGCCGCGGAAGCGGGAGGCGCCGTCGATCCTGGGATGTACCTCGGTATAAAAGCCCTGGTCGTAGCGTTCCGAGAGATCCAGCGTGGGCGTGGGCCCGTTTTCGCCGGCGAAATAATTGCCCTGCTTGCGCCGGGCGTACGCGGCCACGAAGTCCGCCCAGGGCAGGCGCCGGGTCACGGCCAGGCTGGCCGCGTGGCCCTTCAGGTCCAGCGTGTCCGGCCGGTCCATGGTTTCGTCGGGGCCGTAGACATTGGCGATGTCGTGCTCGCCCGAGCACAGCGAGACATCGGTGATGCAGTCCACGCGGTAGGTGTTGTTGGTGAGGAACCCCCAGCCACCCCGCGCCACGCCGTAGCCGGAGGGCGTCTCCGGTGCCGCCGGGGACCCCGTGTTGTTACCGATCAGGCCGCCGCGCAGGCGCACGCCCCAGGTCTTGCCCGGTTTGGCGATGTCGTCGGCGTCGAGCGTTTGCATGCTGACCACGCCGCCGGTCGCGCCGGTGCCGTGGGGGCCCATGCTCGGGCCCTTGTCGATCTCGATGTCGCCGACCAGGTCGGGATCGATGTAGCTGCGGCTGGTGACGCCGGCGTAACCGCGGTAGACCGTGGTTTCCTGGCGGGCGCCGTCGACCAGCACCGGGACGCGCCCCTGGCCCTGCATGCCGCGGATATTGACGTTGAGACCGCCGCTGTTGCGGTTCTCGGCCACCAGCACGCCGGTGGTGCCCTGGAAGATGTCGCCCACGGACATGCCGCGATTGCGTTCGATCTCCCGGCGGCTGATATGGCTGGATGAACCCGCCGTGGTGTAAGGGCGCTCCTCGCCGGTGCTCGGGGCCGCGCTCTCGATGCGAACGGGCGCGAGTACGAGTGCGTCGTCGGCCCGGGGTCGGGCTTGCAGCACGACGGTATCGTTTCCGGACCAGTGCCATTGCAATCCGGTGCCGGCGAGCAGCAGATCCAGCGCGCGTTCCGGCGTGAAGGTGCCGGAAACGGCCGATGAGCGATGGTCGGAGGTCAGGGATGCCTCGGCGCTGACCTGCAATCCCGATTGTTGCGCGAAATCGCCGAGGGCATCGGGCAGGGGCTGAGCCGGGATATCGAATGGCCGTGACTGCGAGCCGTCGGGTTGTGCGTCGCCGGGCGTCGGCGTGACGGCCATCACGAGCGCCGCGACCAATGCCGTCAGGGCCCGACCGATACCATCTGCGTAGCTTGTCCCGTTTCCCGCCATGCGGTGTTCTCCGACTCGAATCCGCACAAAATGCAAATGCGAAGCATTCGCTTCTTGTGGGAGAAACGAACGGCGGGACGGTTTTTTTCACGCTCTCCGGATCGGGCAGCGTGGCGGGGCGGAATGGGGTCAGATCACGGGTTGCGGAGAATGCGCAGGAACGGCGTGATCTCAAGTATCTGGCCGTGGTGCGGCTGGACGAGGCCCGTCAGGGCTAGATCGATGTCGCGAAGATTGTAGCTGCCGGTCACGCGCCGGGTCGCCAGGTCGTCGTCGACGATCAGGATCCGGCCGCTGTAGTAGCGTTCCAGCGTTTCGACGACATCGGCGACGGTGCGGTCGTTGACGAAGAGCCGGCCCCGCCGCCAGGCGGCCACGTTGTCGGGCGATATGGCGTCGATGGCGGCGGTGCCGTCAGCGCGGGATATGCGGAGCTGTTGCCCGCCGTGCAACTGTTCGTCGACCGTGTCGCGGTAGCTCACCGCCACCGTGCCGTGGGCCACGCTCACGGCGTAGTGACGCTCACCGGCCTGTACGTCGAAGGCCGTGCCGAGGACCGTCACGTCGAGCTTGTCCGTGGATACGACGAAGGGCCGGTCGCGATCGGGCGTGACCTGGAAAAAGGCCTGTCCCTCAAGCAGCCGCACGTGTCGGCGCGCACCGTCGTAGTCGGTACGGATGGCGCTGTCGCCCCCGAGATGTATCACGCTGCCGTCATCCAGGGTGATCTGCCGGGATTCGCCGATGCCGGTGGCATGGTCCGCGGTCAAGTGCGGCTGTACGACCGACCACAGAGCGACGATCAGGCATGCCGCCAGGGCGGTTGATGCGGCCGTCGCGATACGGCGGACGGCACGTCGCCGGCGGGGTCTGGCCGGGGCGCGGAGGGCGCGGGGCCGCACGGCCGCGGTCGCCGGGGCGGCGGGCCAGCGGTCGATATCCGGCGGCACCTCGCCGACCAAGTCCCACACACGGGTCGCCCGCCGCCAAGCCTCGGCATGGCGTTCATCGGTGGTTTTCCAATCGTCCAGGGCCCGCCGCAAGGCGGCATCCTCCGGCGCCGTCTGCACGCGGATCAGCCAGTCGAATGCTTCTTGCAGAAGCGGATCGCTTTCCGCCTCGGGCCTGTCTGCGGTCATTCGTGTCTGCTTTCGGGTTGATATGCCGCGCTTCTATCAGAAACGAGCGATCATCGGAAATTTTTCAACGGGTGCGGGTGTCGCCGGGATCGGCGTCCAGATCCTCGGCGATCCGGAGCAGGGCTTGCCGTATCAGGCGATGTGCCGTGGGCACCGAGACATCCAGATGCGCCGCGATACCTTCCAGCGTGAAACCGCCGAAACGGTGCATTTCCAGGGCCACCCGGTTGCGCTCGGGCAGATCCCGCAGGATGCCGGCAACCTGACGCAGTTGCGAGCGCTGCAGCGTGAGCTGGGCCGGGTCGGGGGTCTCGGCCGGTATCAACCACGTGGCCGAGTTCGCCTCGCGGTGCCGTTTCTCCATCGACAGTCGCCGGACTAGGTCCAGCGCCAGGTTGCGCACGATGCGATACAGGTATGCCGCCGATTCGGCGGGCGGGCGTTCGGTCTCGTCGGGCACGAAACGAAAATAGGCGTCCTGCACCACATCCTCGGCACGTGATCGACAGCCGGTAATGGGCGTGACGTAGTCGATCAATGCGCTCCGGTGTGCAAGGTAAATCTTGAGGTTGCCGTTGCGCTGTCTCACCGCACTGCCACTGGGGTCGTTCGGGGATGCCGCATCCGGACAACGGGGTTGCCGGAGAGGGCAGCGGGTTGAGAGCGTAGATTATTTGAGAATGATTTTCAATTAGGATCAGGCGCCGGCGGTATGGCGTTCGCGACGGGTGGCGCGACGCCGGGCGGCGGCCGCGTGCATGCGCTCGCGGTACTGCACGGGGGTCTCGCCCTTCCAGCGCTTGAAGGCGCGGTAGAAGGTGCTGGGCTCGGAGAAGCCGGTGAGCCGGACGATGTCCTCGATCCGGGTGTCGGTGTCGGCCAGCAGGTCGCAGGCCAGCCGGCGGCGGTGGCGCGAGAGCTCGCGGCTGAAGTTGGTGCCGGCGGAGACCAGCCGGGCGCGGACCTGGGTCGGGGACAGGTTGAGGCGCTCGGCGACCCGTTCCAGGTCGGCCTTGCCGGCGGGCAGCAGCTCGCCGATGGCGCGGCGCACCGGCTCCACGAAGTCGCGGTGGCGGATGCGCTCCAGGCGCTCGCGGGCGATGCGCTCGGTGATCTCGAACAGCTCGGGCTCGGCGTGCCGGGAGCGCCGCTTGAGCAGCGCCGGGTCGAAGTACAGCCGGTTCTCGGCGGCGCCGTAGATCACCGGACAGCCGAAGAAACGTTCGCGCCGGGCCACGTCGGCCGGCGGTTCGCACATCCATTCGATGCGCGTGGGCGCGAATTCGTCGTCGGTGACGCTGCGGAAGAAGGCGATGGTGCCGCAGACGTGGCATTCCATGAGGTGCCGGGCGCGGTTGACCCGGGGCTCGCGCGACCGGATCGCGAGATAGGCGCCGTGCCGGTCGCGGCCCAGGCGGTTGTTCGCGGCGTCCGACTGCAGCCTCTGGTAGGTCAGGGCGCGGTCGATACCGGTGCCGAAGTCGCGGCTGGTCAGGTACAGATACTGCAGGACATGACCGCTCCGGGGCCGCATGTGCTCGCCTACGGTCAGGCCCACGTCGGGATCGCCGCTGACTGCCTCGGCGGCGATCCAGAATTCGATTTGGGCGGCGTGCGAGAAGGTAAGGTCGGGGTCGGCCAGGCGCTCTGGCCGCAGGCCGGCGCGCTGGAAAACGGTGTCGGCGTCGATGCCGGCTTCCCGCATCGCCAGGTAGCAAAGGCGCGCCTCGTCGCCCTGGTCCCGCAGGTCCGGTCTCACCAGAACGCTGTCCCGTTTCCCGATGGCTGGTTGACCGGGGAGATTACCACCGCCCGGCTTGACGGCCAATGACAATGGCGGTCGCGTTGTGGACACTGTCGGATTGACAGAACGAGACCTCTGAACGAAGGATCGCCCGCGCGCGCCACGCGCGGGCCGGTGCGCCACGATATCGACAGGAGAACCCATGAGTGTCAGCCAGTATCGCGCCGATGACGGTGTCGCCGTCATCGAGATGGACAACCCCCCGGTCAACGGTCTCGGCCACGAGTTGCGCCAGGAGATCGTGGCCGGGATCGACCGCGCCAACGGCGACGAGGCCATCCGCGCCATCGTCCTGATCGGTGGTCCCAAGGCCTTCTCCGGCGGCGCCGACATCCGCGAGTTCAATACCCCCAAGGCCACTGCCGAACCCCACCTCAACACCGTGATCGAGGTGATCGAGGAGAGCGCCAAGCCGGTGATCGCCGCGATCTCCGGCGCCTGCATGGGCGGCGGCCTGGAGCTGGCGCTGGGCTGCCATTACCGCGTGGCCCTGGCGGACGCCCAGATCGCGCTGCCCGAGGTCAAGCTCGGCCTGCTGCCGGGCGGCGGCGGCACCCAGCGCTTCCCGCGCGTGGTGGGTGTGGAGACCGCGCTGAACATGATCGTGTCCGGCACCATCGTGCCGGCCGACAAGCTCAAGGACACGGCGCTGTTCGACGAGATCGCGGACGGCGATCTCGCGGCGGCGGCCACGGCCTTCGCGCGCAAGGCGGCGGACAAGGGCGGCGCCCATCCGCGGGTCCGCGACCTGCCGCTGACACTGGATAACCCGGACGGCTTCTTCGGCTTCGCCCGCAATACCGTGCGCGCGGCGGCCGGCCCGTTCCCGGCGCCCCTGAACTGCCTGGAGGCGGTGGCCGCCGGCGTCTACGCCTCGACCTTCGACAAGGGGCTGGCCGAGGAGCGGCGGCTGTTCGCCGAGCTGATCGAGAGCGACGAGTCCAAGGCGCTGCGCCACGCCTTCTTCGGCGAGCGCGCCGCGGCCAAGATTCCCGACGTGCCTTCGGACACGCCCACCCGTGATATCCGCAAGGCCGCGGTGATCGGCGCCGGCACCATGGGCGGCGGCATCACCATGAACTTCCTCAACGCCGGCATCCCGGTGACGATCCTGGAGATGAAGCAGGAGGCCCTGGACAAGGGCCTGGCCACCGTCCGCAAGAACTACGAGCGCTCCATGAAGAAGGGCCGTCTGACCGAGGCCCAGGTCGAGGAGCGCATGGGCCTGATCACCCCGACCCTCGAATACGCCGACCTCGGCGACGCCGACATCGTGATCGAAGCGGTGTTCGAGGACATGGACGTGAAGAAGCAGGTCTTCGAGACCCTGGACGAGGTGATGAAGGAGGGCGCGATCCTCGCCACCAACACCTCGACCCTGGACGTGGACAAGATCGCGGCCTTCACCAAGCGTCCGCAGGATGTCGTCGGCACCCATTTCTTCAGCCCGGCGAACGTGATGCGTCTGCTGGAGGTGGTGCGCGGCGAGAAGACCGCCAAGGACGTGCTCGCCACCATCATGACGCTGGCCAAGAAGATCCGGAAGGTGGCGGTCGTCTCCGGCGTGTGCGACGGCTTCATCGGCAACCGCATGCTCAACAAGTACGTGGCCGAGGCCATGGCCGCGGTCCACGAGGGCGCCACCCCCGACCAGATCGACAAGGCGGTCGAGAAGTGGGGCCTGGCCATGGGGCCGTTCCGCATGGGCGACCTCGCTGGCAATGACGTCATGTGGTACATCCGCAAGCGCCACTACGAAGAGAACCCGGACATGCCGCGCCAGGTGATCGCCGATCGCCTGTGCGAGCAGGGCCGGTTCGGTCAGAAGACCGGCAAGGGCTGGTACGACTACCCCGACGGCCGCACCCCCAAGGTCGATCCCGAGGTCACCAAGCTGATCGAGGACTACCGCAAGGAAGCCGGCATCGAGCCGCGCAAGATCCCCGACGCCGAGATCGTGGAGCGCCTGATCTTCGCGCTGGTGAACGAGGGCGCCCGCATCCTCGAGGAGGGCATCGCCCAGCGGGCCTCGGATATCGACATGGTCTACCTCAACGGCTACGGCTTCCCGCTGCACCGCGGCGGTCCGATGCTCTACGCCGACACGGTGGGGCTGTTCAAGGTGGTCCGCCGCATGCGCCGGTTCGCCGAGAACCCGTTCACCGACAGCGAGTTCTGGCGGCCCGCGCCACTACTGGTGAAGCTGTCCGGCGAGGGCAAGACCCTGACCGGCTCGGCCTGAGGCGAAGAATTTTTAACCACAGAGGCACAGAGTCACAGAGAAGCGGGAAGATGATTAACGACAAAGACACGAATGGCGAAAGCTTCATGTCTTTGTACCCGCTGCTTTTTTCCTCTGTGTCCCCGTGCCTCTGTGGTTCAGTAATTAAGGAGAGATTTTCATGAGCGATGCCGTCATCGTTTCCACTGCACGCACGCCGCTGACCAAGTCCTGGCGCGGCGCCTTCAACATGACCCACGGGGCCACCCTGGGCGGGCACGTCATCAAGCACGCCGTCGAGCGCGCCGGCGTCGACCCGGCCGAGGTCGAGGACGTGATCATGGGCTGCGGCTACCCCGAGGGCGCCACCGGCAGCAATATCGCCCGCCAGGCCGCGATCCGCGCGGGCCTGCCCGTGACCACCGCCGGCGTGACCGTCAACCGCTTCTGTTCGTCCGGGCTCCAGACCATCGCCATGGCCGCGCAGCGGGTGCTGGTGGACCAGGTGCCGGTGATGGTCGCCGGCGGCCTGGAATCCATCTCCTGCGTCCAGAACGAGATGAACATGCACATGCTCATGGAGTCCTGGCTGCAGGAGCACAAGCCGGAAATCTACTGGCCCATGCTGCGGACCGCGGAGACCGTGGCCGAGCGCTACAAGATCCCGCGCGAGCAGCAGGACGAATACGGCGCGCGCAGCCAGCAGCTCGCCGCCGCCGCCCGCGAGGCCGGCAAGTTCGACGACGAGATCGTGCCCATCACCGTGACCGCGGGCGTGGCCGACAAGGCCACCGGCCGTCTCGGTACCAAGGAGGTCACGGTCTCGCAGGACGAGGGCATCCGCCCGGAGACCACCTACGAGGCCGTGTCCAAGATCCGGCCGGCGCTCCCCGGCGGCGTGATCGCGGCCGGCAACGCCAGCCAGTTCTCGGACGGCGCCTCCGCCTGCGTGGTGATGGACTCCAAGCTGGCCGAGCAGCGCGGCCTGGAGCCGCTGGGCATCTTCCGCGGCTTCGCCGTGGCCGGCTGCGAGCCGGACGAGATGGGCATCGGGCCGGTGTTCGCGGTGCCGCGCCTGCTCGACCGGGCCGGCCTCAAGGTCGACGACATCGGTCTGTGGGAGCTCAACGAGGCGTTCGCGGTGCAGGTGATCTACTGCCGCGACAAGCTCGGCATCCCCGACGAGCGCCTGAACGTCAACGGCGGCTCCATCGCCGTGGGCCATCCCTACGGCATGACCGGCTCGCGCCTGGTGGGCCACGCTCTGATCGAGGGCAAGCGCCGCGGCGAGAAGTACGTCGTGGTCACCATGTGCATCGGCGGCGGCATGGGCGCCGCCGGCCTGTTCGAGGTGGCCTGAGCCCGACGCGGCCGTCGCCCGCCCCGGAGCCTCACCGGGACGGGCGCCGGCGGCTTGCGCGCGTTGCGGGCGGCGCGTACGCTTGCCGCCCGCAACGCCACATCGACACAGACAAGCGGTCCCTCGTATCGGCCGCCACTGAAGGAGACAGCATGCCCGTTATCAGCCTGCCCGACGGCTCCACCAAGTCGTTCGACCAACCCGTTACCGTGATGCAGGTCGCCGAGGCCATCGGCCCGGGACTGGCGCGCGCCGCGCTGGCCGGACGCGTGGACGGCGAACTGGTGGACGCCTGCGTCGAGATCGACCGCGACGCCGAACTACAGATCATCACCGCGCGCGATCCCGAGGGGCTGGACATCATCCGCCACTCCTGCGCGCACCTGCTGGGGCAGGCCCTCAAGACCCTGTACCCGGACGTGCAGATGGCCATCGGTCCGGTGATCGAGGACGGCTTCTACTACGACGTGCGCATCGGCGAGACCTTGACCCCCGAGGACCTGGAGGTCATCGAGAAGCGCATGCACGAACTCGCCGAGCGCGACCACGAGGTGATCCGCGAGGTGGTCACCCGCGATCAGGCGCTGGCCGCCTTCGAGGCCCGCAACGAGCCCTACAAGATGGAGATCGTGCGGGAGATCCCGGAGGGCGAGACCATCGCCCTGTACCACCACGAGGACTACGTGGACATGTGCCGGGGCCCGCACGTGCCCAACTCCCGGCACCTGCGCGCGTTCAGGCTCACCAGCCTGGCCGGGGCCTACTGGCGCGGCGATTCCGCCAACGAGATGCTCACCCGCATCTACGGCACCGCCTGGGCCGACAAGAAGTCGCTCAAGGCGTACCTGCAGCGCATCGAGGAAGCCAAGAAGCGCGACCACCGCATGCTGGGCCGCCGCCTGGAGTACTTCCATCTCCAGGAAGAGGCGCCGGGCATGATCTTCTGGCACGACCGCGGCTGGCGCATCTACCTGACCATCACCGACTACATCCGGGACAAGCTGCGCGCGCACGACTACCGGGAGGTGCACACGCCGTCCATCATCGACCTGTCGCTGTGGCAGAAGTCCGGCCACGCCGACAAGTTCGCGGACGACATGTTCCTGACCGGGTCCGAGGACCGGCAGTACGCGATCAAGCCCATGAACTGCCCGGCCCACGTGCAGATCTACAACCACGGCCTGCGCAGCTACCGCGACCTGCCGCTGCGGCTGGCGGAGTTCGGGTCCTGCCACCGCAACGAGCCCTCGGGCACGCTCCACGGCCTGATGCGGGTGCGCGGCTTCGTCCAGGACGACGCCCACATCTTCTGTACCGA
Source organism: Salinisphaera sp. PC39 (assembly GCF_040361335.1). Classification (NCBI taxonomy): domain Bacteria; kingdom Pseudomonadati; phylum Pseudomonadota; class Gammaproteobacteria; order Salinisphaerales; family Salinisphaeraceae; genus Salinisphaera; species Salinisphaera sp. PC39. Next base: position 26,059 of record NZ_APNM01000007.1, read on the forward strand.
GAGCCAGATCGCGGACGAGGTGTCGGCCTTCATCGACATGGTGTTCGAGGTCTACCGCGACTTCGGCTTCGACGAGGTCCTGATCAAGTTCTCCACCCGGCCGGAACAGCGGGTGGGATCGGACGACGTCTGGGACAAGGCCGAGGCGGCGCTGCAGGCCTGCCTCGACGACAAGGGCCTGGACTGGGAGCTGCAACCGGGGGAGGGCGCCTTCTACGGCCCCAAGATCGAGTTCTCCCTGCGCGACTGCCTCAACCGCGTCTGGCAGCTCGGCACCGTGCAGCTCGATTTCTCCATGCCCGGACGCCTGGGCGCGGAATACGTGGCCGAGGACGGCGAGCGGCGGGTACCGGTGATGATCCACCGCGCCATCCTGGGGTCGCTGGAGCGTTTCATCGGCATCCTGATCGAGCACCACGCCGGATCGCTGCCGGCATGGCTGGCGCCGGTCCAGGCGATGGTCCTGAATATCACCGACGCCCAGGCGGAATACGCCCGTCGGGTGGAGCAAACCCTATCCCAGGCCGGTTTGCGCGTGGAAAGCGACTTGAGAAACGAGAAGATCGGCTATAAAATCCGCGCGCATACGATGCAGCGCATCCCCTACCTGCTGGTCGTGGGCGACCGCGAGATGGAGACCGAGACGGTCGCCGTCAGGCGCCGCGACGGCGAGGATCTGGGGGCGATGTCAATCAAGGCGTTGTCGCAGCGCTTGACCGCCGAGGCGGCCGAGCGGGGGTAGCGACGGCGCGGCCACCGGCTGTCCCCGTGGGACGGGCCGGGTTTTTCATTCTGGGAGGACGCGAATATCGCTTCTGGACAAAAGGATCGGCGCAACGAAGAGATCACCGCACCCGAGCTTCGGGTGGTTGCGCCCGACGGCGAACAGATCGGGGTCCTGAGTCGCGACGACGCACTGGCCAAGGCCGCCGAATACGACCTGGACCTCGTCGAGGTGGCGCCGACCGCCAAGCCGCCCGTGGCCCGGATAATGGACTACGGCAAACACTTGTTCGAGAAGAGCAAGTCGCAGCAGTCTGCGCGCAAGAAGCAGAAGCAGACGCAGCTCAAGGAAATCAAGTTCCGCCCGAACACGGAGAAGGGCGACTACCAGACCAAGCTCCGCAAGCTGCGGGAGTTCCTGGAGGAAGGCGACAAGGTGAAGATCACCCTGCGCTTCCGGGGCCGGGAGATGGCCCACCAGGAGTTGGGTCTGGAACTGATGGACCGGGTGCGCTCCGATCTCGACGACATGGCGACCGTCGAGCAGCAGCCGGAAATGCAGGGCCGATTGATGATCATGGTGATGGCGCCGCACAAGAGCGGCAAGGGCACCAAGCTCAAGGCCTGACGCACACAGCTAGAGAGACGGTAATGCCCAAGCTCAAGACCAATCGCGGTGCGGCCAAGCGCTTCAAGCGCGCCGGTAGCGGCAAGTTCCGCCGGCGGCACGCGAACGCGAACCACATCCTGACCAAGAAGAACGCCACGCGGAAGCGCCGCCTGGCGCAGAGCGCCGACGTCGCCCCGCAGGATCAGGCGGCGATCGAGCGGCTTCTCCCGTACCGGTAGATCCGGCGGACAACCGACAGACATAGAGAGGAAACGCGATCATGGCCAGAGTCAGTCGCGGCGTGACCGCCAAGGCGCGGCACAAGAAGGTTCTCAAGAAGGCGAAAGGCTATTACGGCGCGCGCAGCCGCAGCTTTCGCGTCGCCCAGCAGGCGGTGTTCAAGGCGGGGCAGTACGCCTATCGCGATCGCCGCCAGCGCAAGCGGCAGTTCCGGGCGCTGTGGATCACCCGCATCAACGCGGCCGCCAACAACCACGGCCTGTCGTACAGCAAGTTCATGCACGGCCTGAAGCGTGCCGGCGTCGAGCTGGACCGCAAGGTCCTGGCCGACCTGGCCGTCCGTGACAAGGCCGCGTTCGCCGCGGTCGCCGAGCAAGCCAAGGCGGCCCTGAACCAGGCCTGACGCCGTCGCCCGAGCGGCGACGCGCGAATGCAGGGGAAAGGCCCGCCGCCTTTCCCCTGTTTTGTTTTGGTCGTAAAGAAATGAACCACAGAGACACAGAGTGCACAGAGGCAGAATCCAATTGCGTCATCCCGGACGCGCGGTAGCGCGATCCGGGATCCACGGAAACGTTCGGCGGGGTCGAAGGTTTCCCTGGGCCCCGGATAGCCGCTGCGCGGCTTCCGGGGTGACAAACCTTGTTTCTCTCCGTGTTCTCTGTGCCTCTGTGGTTGGTTGAATCATGAGTGATTTGCAGCGCCTGGAAGAGACCGCCCTGGCGGAGATCGAGGCCGCGGACGACCTGCGTGCCCTGGACGACCTGCGTGTGCGCTACCTCGGCAAGAAGGGCGAGATCACCGGCCGTCTGAAGACGCTGGGCGACATGGCGCCCGACGAGCGGCGCGAGGCCGGGGCCACGATCAACGCGGTCAAGACCCGCGTGGCCGAGGCCGTGGCCGCCCGCAAGGCGGCGCTGGAAGAGGCCGAGCTGGACGCGCGCCTGGCCGGCGAGGCGGTGGACGTGACCCTGCCGGGCCGCGGCGAGCGCCCCGGCGCGCTGCATCCGCTGACCCGCACCCGGCGGCGCATCGAGGCCCTGTGGCGCCAGATCGGCTTCGAGATCGCCGAGGGCCCGGAGATCGAGGACGACTACCACAACTTCGAGGCCCTGAACGTGCCGCCCGAGCATCCCGCCCGGGCGATGCAGGACACCTTCTACGTGGACGACGAGCGCCTGCTGCTGCGTACCCACACCTCGCCGGTCCAGATCCGGGTGATGGAAGGGCAGGCGCCCCCCATCCGGATCATCGCGCCCGGCCGGGTATACCGCTGCGACTCCGACCGGACCCACAGCCCCATGTTCCACCAGGTGGAGGGGCTGTACGTGGCCGAGGACGTGAGCTTCGCCGACCTGCGGACCGATCTCCAGGACTTCCTGGAAGCGTTCTTCGAGACCCGCCTGCGGCTGCGGTTCCGGCCGTCCTACTTCCCGTTCACCGAGCCCTCGGCCGAGGTCGACATCGACGGCCGCGACCTGGGCACCGGCAGCGATTGGATGGAGGTGCTGGGCTGCGGCATGGTCCACCCCAACGTGCTCGCCGCCGTGGGCATCGACGCCGAGCGCTACACCGGCTACGCCTTCGGCATGGGCGTCGAGCGCCTGGCGATGCTCCGCTACGGCGTCGACGACCTGCGCCTGTTCTACGACAACGACCTGCGGTTTTTACGGCAGTTCGCTTGAGAAGATGAACCACAGAGGCACAGAGATACACAGAGGAAAGCTGCCATTACGTCATCCCGGACGCGCGCAGGCGCGATCCGGGATCCAGGGAAACGTTCGGCGTGGTCGCTGGCTCCACTGGACCCCGGATAGCCGCTGTGCGGCTTCCGGGGCGACAGCCTTTGTTCTTTCTCTGTGCCTCTGTGCCTCTGTGCCTCTGTGGTTGGGTTTTCTTAACGGAAAATAGACGATGCGGTTCAGTGAAAAGTGGCTGCGCGAGTGGGTCGACCCGCCGGTCGGCACGGACGAGTTGTGCGATCAGCTCACCATGGCCGGGCTGGAGGTGGACGCCGTCGAGCCGGCCGGTCCGGCCCTGGATCGCGTCGTGGTCGGCCGCATCCGCGAGGTCGCGCCGCACCCGGCCGCCGATCGCCTGGTCATATGCCGGGTGGACACCGGCGAGGACGCGCCCCGGCGCATCGTCTGCGGCGCCCCCAATGCCGCCGTCGACCTGGTCGCCCCCGTGGCGCTGCCGGGCGCGGTCCTGCCGGGCGGCACCGAGATCGCCGAGGGCGAGATCCGTGGCGAGGCGTCGCAGGGCATGCTCTGCGGCGCGTCCGAGCTGGGCCTGGGCGACGACGACAGCGGCCTGATGACGCTCGACCCGGACGCCGCGCCGGGTACGCCGCTGGTACGTCACCTGGGACTGGACGACAGCATCGTCGAGATCGATCTGACTCCCAACCGCGGCGATTGCCTCAGCGTGCGCGGCATCGCCCGCGAGGTGGGCGTGCGCAACCGCCGGGACGTCGCCGCCGCAGCCAGCGACGCGGTGCAGGCCGACATCGAGGACCGGCCCGAGGTCCGCATCGAGGCGGAGAAGGCCTGTCCGGTCTACGCCGGCCGCATCATCGTCGATGTCGACCCCGCCGCGCGCACGCCCGACTGGATGCGGGAGCGGCTGCGCCGCGGCGGTATCCGGCCGATCTCGCCGGTGGTCGACGTTACCAACTACGTGATGCTCGAACTCGGTCAGCCCATGCATGCTTTCGACCGGTCGCGCCTGCGGGGTGCCATCCGGGTCCGCGAGGCCGAGGCGGGCGAGCGCATCGAGCTGCTGGACGGCCAGGAGGTGACCCTGGAGGCCGGCACCCTGGTGATCGCCGACGACAGCGGTCCGGTCGCCATCGCCGGCGTCATGGGCGGCGCGGCCACCGCCGTGGACGAGGCGACGCGCGAGATCGTGCTCGAGTCCGCCTGTTTCTCGCCGCTGGCCGTGGCCGGGCAGGGGCGCCGCTACAAGATCCACACCGACTCGCTGCATCGCTTCGAGCGCGGCGTCGACCCGCACGGCCAGGTCGCCGCGATCGAGCGCGCCACGGCCCTGATCCGGACGATCGCCGGCGGCCGCGTCGGGCACGTCACCGTGACCCACGGCTACCCGCTGTGGGAAGACCGCGAAATCCGGCTTCGCCACGAGCATGTCGAGCGTCTGCTCGGATGCCATATTCCCGGCGAGGAGATCTCCGAGATCCTGGTGCGCCTGGACATGAAGGTGGTTTCCGAGGATGTCGGAAGCTGGCTGATACACCCGCCCAGTCACCGGTTCGATCTGGCGCTGGAGGCCGATCTGGTCGAAGAGGTCGCGCGGGTCCACGGTTACGAGCGTCTGCCGAGCCGCCCGCGGCGGATCGCCGCCAACCTGCGGCCGATCCCGGAAGCGCGCCGGCCCCACGACGCACTCCAGGAAATCCTGCGCCAGCGCGGCTATGACGAGGCCATCACCTACAGCTTCGTCGAGCCTGAATTACAGGCGGCGCTCGATCCCGAGGCCGCCAAGGTGGCGATCGACCTGGACAATCCCATCGCCGCCCAGTACGCCCAGATGCGCACCACGCTCTGGAGCGGCCTGTTGCCGGCCTGGCGCCACAACCTGCGGCGCCAGCAGCCGCGCGTACGCCTGTTCGAGTTGGGCCTGCGCTTCGCGCGCGACGCCGACGCCGAGCTCGGCATCCGGCAGACGCCGACCCTGGCCGGCCTCGCGGCGGGCCCCGCCGCGGACGAGCATTGGGACGCCGACCGCCGGGCGCTGGACTTCTTCGACGTCAAGGGTGATGTCGAGGCCCTGCTGGCGAATGTCGACGGCGACGTGACGTTCGAGGCCGCCCGGCACCCCGCCCTGCATCCGGGCCGGGCCGCCCGGATCGCGGTGGCCGGGCGCCCTTGCGGCTGGCTGGGACAACTGCATCCGAAATTCCAAAAGATATTGGACGTCAAGGCATTGCCTTACGTATTTGAATTGGATTCCGAAGTTCTGGAGGCGGTGCCCGTGCCCCGTTTCGAGGCCCTGTCCGAGTACCCGTCGGTGCGGCGCGACCTGGCGCTGCTCGTGCCCGAGGGCGTACCCGCCGGTGACCTGGTCGCCACGGCCCTGACCGCCGACGTGCCGCACCTGCAATCCGCGCACGTGTTCGATGTGTTCCGGGGCGGTGACCTTGAGACGGGTTTCAAGAGTGTCGCTTTAGGCTTGATTTTCCAGGATAAAACGAGCACGCTAACCGATCAGGGAGTGGATTCGGACGTGACGCGTCTGACGGCGGCCTTACAGGACCGCTGTGGCGCCCGTGTCAGGGGGCAATAAGAAGTGGCACTCACCAAGGCTGATCTGGCCGAAACGCTGTTCGAGCAATTGGGGCTGAACAAGCGCGAAGCCAAGGAATTCGTCGACTCGTTCTTCGAGGAAATCCGGTCCACGCTGGAGTCGGGCGATTACGTCAAACTCTCCGGCTTCGGCAACTTCGAGTTGCGCGACAAGAACCAGCGACCCGGACGCAATCCCAAGACGGGCGAGGAGATTCCGATCTCGGCCCGGCGCGTGGTGACCTTCCGTCCGGGCCAGAAGCTCCGTACGCGCGTGGAATCGAGCGTTGACTCAGACCGCTAAACAACTCGAACTCCCGCCGATACCGGACAAACGATATTTCACCATCGGCGAGGTCAGCGAGCTGTGTTCGGTCAAGCCGCACGTGCTGCGGTACTGGGAGCAGGAATTCCCCCAACTCAAGCCCGTGAAGCGCCGCGGCAACCGGCGCTACTACAAGCAGCAGGACATCATGCTGGTGCGCGATATCCGCGAGCTGTTGTACGAGCAGGGCTTCACCATCAGCGGCGCCCGCGGCCAGCTCAAGGAAAAGGGCAAGGCCATGTCCGTGGTGCCGCCCGGCAGCGCCAGCGATTCCCTCAAGAAAATCCGCCGCGAACTGGAAGCCATCATCGAGCTGCTCAATTAAGGGGACGGTATACTTAATTCCTGAATAATTAAGTATACCGTCCCCTTAATTCTCTCTGTCACTCTGTCGGCGGCTTGCGCAGCTTCTTGGTCCGGCCGCGTGATTTCTTGGACTCCAGACGCCGGCGCTTGGCGGCGCGCGACGGGCGCGTGGGCTTGCGGCGTTTGGGCGGTCGGGCGGCGCGGGCGATCCAGCGCGCCAGGCGTGCGCGGGCATCCTCCCGGTTGCGCTCCAGGCTGCGGTAGCGGCGGGCGTCGATCACCAGCTCGCCGTGGCGGTTGATGCGCGGCGCCGCCAGCGTGAGCAGCCGCTCCCGCACGTCCGGCGGCAGGCTGGGGCTGCGGCGCACGTCGAAGCGCAGTTGCACCGCGGTGGCGACCTTGTTGACGTTCTGCCCGCCCGGGCCCGACGAGCGCACGAAACGCTCCGTCAGCTCGGTCTCGGGAATCCGGATGTTGGGTGTCGCCTCGACCATGGTCCGTATAATGTCGGCCGTATTCCCAGCAGGTTCAAACCGCGATGACGCGTTTCGCCAGCAGATCCGGAGTCCTGTCCCTGGCCGCGTTCGCCGCGGCGGCCCTCGCCGTCGGATGCGCCGGCTTCGGTCAGGACGAGCGGTCGGATCGTCCGGACGTCGATATCCTGCAGCGCAGCGCCTACTGCCACACCCCGGGCGAGGAGGCGGCCGCGCACTATTTCCCCGACCCGCCGTCCTTCCGGCGCTGGATCGACTCGCGCGAGATCAGCGAGTTCCGGGCCGGCGCGGCGTCCCTGGGCGGGGTGATCGTGGTCGAGATGGGCGAGCGGCCGACGGCCGGATACCGGCTGGAAGTGCGCGAAGGCATGAGCCGTATCGAGGAGGGCACCCTCATCCTCGCGCTGGACTGGCTGCCGCCTGCGCCCGATGCCATGGTGGCCCAGGTCGTGACCGCGCCCTGCATCGTGGTCGGCGCTCCCGACGGCGACTACGGGCGCATCGAGGTGCGCGACAACACTCTCGACCTGCGCGCCATCACCGAACGCTAACCTAAATTAAGGGGACGGTATACTCAATTCTGAGGAATTAAGTATACCGTCCCCTTAATCTTGATTAGCCTCTTGCAGGCTGAAGGCCACCAGGTCCGGCAGGAAGCGCCGGAATACGAGGTCCAGCTCGGCGTCCCGGGCCACGAGCAGGGGCAGGGCCTCGCGCAGCGGACTGGGCCGCGCGAGGCGGGCATGCACCCGGTACAGGCCCTGTTCCACGCCGCGCGGCCGGGCATAGGCGCAGAGCGCGTCCGGCAGGCCCGCCAGCCGGGTGCCGGCGAAGGGCGCCGCCGCCGGCCACTCCCGCCGCATGCGCGTCGTCGCGCGTTGCACGAAGCGGTCCACGGGCTCGTCGTGGAAATCGCGCCAATGACGGATCAGCAGGTGGTCGAAGTAAACATCCAGCAGGATGCCGGCGTAGCGCCGGTAGGGCGGCGGGAACCAGTCGCGGGCCTCGGCCAGCAGCGGGTGGCTGTCGGCGTAACTGTCCACCCGGCGGTGCAGGCGGATGCCGGTCTCGATCGCCGGATCGAAGCGGCCGCCAAGGCGCCCGCGCACGAAATCGCCGAGGAAGTTGCCGGCGAAGGATGTGCCCGTGCGTTCGGCCAGGTAAAGATGTGCCAGATGGTTCATGCCGAATCCGCCCGCGGGTGCAGGATATCCGCTCCCAGAGTAGCCCAAGGCCGCGGCACTGTCCCGTCGACCGCGCGGCGATCGCCGCCTGAGGTAGACTCGCGCCCATGTCGACCAAGACCCAACCCCTTCGCATCGACGGCCGCTTTCGTAATCCGCCCGGGGCGCCCCGCCCCGGAGGCGGCCGCGGCGGCTTCGCCGGCTTTCTGCTTCGTCGCGCCCTGGATCGCAGGCGGCCGGAGGTGCCGCCGGGACACGTGTTGCCCCGGCCCGCGGTGCGCGACGGCTTGCGCTTTCACGAGGCCGGCGACGCCGCCACCTGGCTCGGCCATAGCAGCTACCTGCTGCGCTGGGGCGGCCAGACCCTGCTGACCGACCCCTTCCTGACCAGCGTCGCGGCGCCGCGTCCGGCGACATCCCCGCGGCGCTTCGTGCCGCCGGCGCTGCGACCGCGGGAATTGCCGCCCATCGACTGGCTGCTGTTGTCGCACAACCACTACGACCACTTCGACGCCGCCACGCTGGCGCGCCTGCCGGGCCGGGCGGAGATACGGGCCGTCGTCCCGCTCGGATTGGGGCCGGCGCTGCGCCGCCTGGGTTATCGCCAGATTCACGAGCTGGACTGGTGGCAGAGCGTGGCCACGGCCGGCATCACCGTCACGGCGGTGCCCGCCATCCATTTCTCGCGGCGCGGGGCCTTCGACGGCAACCGCACCCTCTGGTGCGGCTTCGTGGTCGAGACCGCGGACGGGCGGAGGCTGTACTTCGCCGGCGACACCGCCTACCACCCCGTGTTCGCGGAGATCGGCGAGACCTTCGCCCCCGTGGACCTGGCCTTGCTTCCGATCGGCGCGTACGAGCCGCGCGCCGTCATGGCCGGCGCCCACGTCAATCCGGAAGAAGCGGCCGCGATCGCGAGGGACGTCGGCGCCCGCACCGCCGCGGCCATGCACTGGGGCACGATCGTGCTCACCGACGAGCCGCCCTTCGAGCCACCTGGCCGTTTCCGGCGTGCCCTGGAGCAACAGGGCTATCGGCACGACGATATCTGGATTCCGGCGGTGGGGGAGACGCGGAAGCTGTGAATGATCCGCGGACTTGTCGGCCGTGGACATAGGCCGGATCAGTGCACCGGCGTGTTTCAGGGTTCCGGGGGTAAGCCGGTCAGACAATGAAAGAAGGCCCGCCGAAGCGGGCCTTCCACGCTCGGATCGGACGCCGATCACTCGGCGCCGCTCACCGTGACGTCGTCGCGGATGGATTCGAGCGTCTTCTCGCCGATGCCGTCGACCGCGGTCAGGTCATCGGCGCTGCCGAAGCCGCCGTTGGCGTCGCGGTACTCCACGATCGCCTGGGCCTTGGCCTCGCCGATACCGTCGAGGCTTTGCAGATCCTCGGCGCTGGCGGTGTTGACGTCGACTTCCGCCCAGGCCAGGGCGGCGAACGAGACGAGAATACCCCCCAAGAGGGTCTTGATGCCTTTCATGCTTCTCTCCTTCTTCCGTGAAGCGAGTAAAAAAGCCGGTACGGAGACCGGCTTTCCAAAGCTAGCCCAGCCACCACCCGGATTTCAAGTCCGGAATTAAGGGGACGGTATACTTAATTTCGCATGAATTAAGTATACCGTCCCCTTAATTTGGCAGAGTTGGATGTGTGGCAAACCAATGAGTGCTATCATTGATATCAATCATTGATAAGAGTGGATGAGTCGCGATGGCCAATCTCATTGTGCGCAACTTGGATGATGCAGTCGTACGGGCGCTGAAGCGCAATGCTGCTCGACATAGCCGCAGCGCGGAGGCGGAGCACCGCGCGATTCTGGAAGAAGCTTTATTAAAACCCCGACGCCGTTCTCTAGCCGAGGCCCTGGCGGATATACCGAATGTGGGTCGAGATATGGATTTCGAACGTTCTCAGGATGAGGAAGCTGTGGATGTATTTGATTGATACCAACGTCATCAGTGAAATCCGCAAAGGGAGAAAAGCGAATCGAGGCGTGCGAAAGTTCTTTCGGAAAACCCTATATAAGCGCTTCGACCTGTACCTTTCGGTCATAACTGTTGGCGAACTCAGCCGTGGTGTGGAATTAATCCGACACCGTGGAGATATCCGCCAGGCAGCCTTACTCGAAGATTGGCTGTCTGGATTGCTTCGAGACTACGCCGATCACATTTTGCCCTTTGATACTGATATGGCGCAGGTATGGGGCAAGTTGCGTTCACCGCATTCCGAGCATCTTCTAGACAAGCAAATAGCAGCGACCGCATTGGTCTACGACCTGACCGTGTTGACACGTAATACCCGGGATTTCGAGGCCACGGGTGTCCGTATTCTCAACCCATTCGAGTAAACTCCGCGCCCATGACACCCGAACGAGAAAAACGCATCCGCGACGTCCTGGACCGGCGCCAGCCGGACCTGACCGTGGTCATGGATCGCGTGCACAAGCCCCATAACCTCGCCGCCATCGCCCGGTCGTGCGACGCGGTCGGCATCGCCGAGCTGAACGCGGTGCCGCTGCCCGGCCACGCCACGCGTCTCCACCGCGACAAGGCCGCCAGTGGCGCCGGCAAGTGGCTGCCGATGCGAAAGCACGCCGATATCGAGGCCGCGTACCGGTACCTGCGGGAGCAGGGCATGCGTATCTATGTCGCCCACGAGTGCCCGGAAGCCATCGATTTCCGTGCTGTCGACTACACCCGGCCCACCGCGATCGCCGTGGGCGCCGAGCTGGACGGCGTCTCCGAGGAAGCCATCGCCGGTGCCGACGGCGCGTTGGCCGTCCCCATGCAGGGCATGACCCGCTCCCTGAACGTCTCCGTGGCCACGGCCGTGATCCTGTACGAGGCCCAGCGCCAGCGCGAAGCCGCTGGCTACTACGAGACGCCGCGGCTGTCCGCCGAAGCCAGGGAGGCGATCTTCCGGCGCTGGTCGGAGCAATAGCAAGGGCATACGCCCGTATAATCCACGCCGTACCCGGACCGAATCGAACCATGAAAGACATACTGCGCAAACGCATCCTGGTCACCGGTGGCGCCGGCTTCATCGGCTCGCATCTCTGCGAGCGCCTGCTGGCGCAGGACCACGATGTCATCTGCGTGGACAACTTCTTCACGGGCCGCAAGGCCAACATCGCCCACCTGATCGGCAACCCGTTCTTCGAGGTGCTGCGCCACGACGTCTGCTTCCCGCTCTACGTCGAGGTAGACGAGATTTACAACCTGGCCTGCCCGGCCTCGCCGATCCACTATCAGCACGACCCCGTGCAGACCACCAAGACCAGCGTCCACGGCGCCATCAACATGCTGGGGCTGGCCAAGCGCACCGGCGCCAAGATCCTCCAGGCCTCCACCAGCGAGGTTTACGGCGATCCCACGCTGCATCCCCAGCCCGAAAGCTACTGGGGCAACGTGAACCCCGTCGGCAGCCGCGCGTGCTACGACGAGGGCAAGCGCTGCGCCGAGACCCTGTTCTTCGACTATCGCCGCCAGTACGACATGCCGATCAAGGTGGCGCGCATCTTCAACACCTACGGCCCGCGCATGCACCCGCACGACGGCCGCGTGGTCTCCAACTTCATCATGCAGGCCCTGGAAGGCGAGGCGATCACCCTCTACGGCGACGGCAGCCAGTCGCGCTCCTTCTGCTATGTCGACGACATGGTCGAGGGCCTGATGCGGTTGATGGCGACCGGCCACGAAGTCACCGGCCCGATCAACCTCGGCAATCCGGGCGAATTCACCATGCGCGAGTTGGCCGAGCAGGTCCTCGCGCTCACCGACTCCGATTCGCGGCTGGAACAACATCCGCTGCCCGAGGACGACCCCAAGCAGCGGCAGCCGGACACCCGACTGGCAAACGAACTCCTCGGTTGGCAGGCCACGACCACCCTGGCGGAGGGTCTGCCCCGGACCGTCGAGTATTTCCGGAATCTGTTGGCCCAGGTCGAGGGCAAGTAACACCCCAAACCGCATGCCCGGATGCCGGACTAATAAGGGGACAGTTTTTTAAACTGTTTGGAGATTCGGGCGCGAGAGGTCGACGATGAGCTACGTTTTCTCGTTGTCGGCAGGATCGAGGGACGGCATTGGTCGGCGGTGATCACCTTTCGCGACAGCAACGTCCGGATTATATCCGTGCGTCGATCCCGCCCCGAGGAGGTGGCGCTATATGAAGGCTAAGGAATTCGATCGCAAATTCGACGAGGGTGAAGACATCACCGAAGCACTGGATCTATCCAGTGCTCGCCGGCCCTTGCAGGAGCAAAGGCGCGTCAACGTCGATTTCCCCGGCTGGATGATCGCGCGTCTGGATAAAGAGGCCAAGCGCCTAGGTGTCAGTCGCCAGTCGATTATCAAGGTCTGGCTGTCGGAGCGTTTGGAGCAATCGGCATCCGACCGGATGTGAAGAGCTACGGCGCTCGCACCCTTGATGGCAGTAGGCCGGGATAAGCGCCCTAGCGCGTTCCCGGCATTCCGGCAGCGCAAGTCGATGATCGCGAAGCATTCTTCAGTCGTCTCCGGTCGTTCATGCATGACACGCTTGGTCCCCAATGCGAATGATAGACTTCAATCAATGAGATTGACCCGGGAAGAGCGCAGGATCATTCGTGAGGAGGTGGCCCGTGTTTTCGGCACGGGCGCATCCGTGAGGCTGTTCGGCTCACGCCTGGACGACGGCGAGCGTGGCGGCGATATAGACCTGTACATCGAAGCGGATGGAACGCCGTCCAATCTGTTGGATCGCGAGTTGGAACTGTATTCGACATTGATCCGGCGTCTCGGTGACCGCCGTATCGACATCGTCGTGCACGACAACGGAGCGCCGCTGCAGCCGATACATCGGCATGCGCGGCGCACGGGCGTCTCGTTGTAGGCGGATTGGGCACGTCATGGACTCGAAAGACGATACCGATCGCCTGCGCTACTTGATCGACTTGATCGATCGGGAAGACGCGCATCTACTGGCCGTCAGGTCCCGGTTCCTTGGTCATTGCTGCGATGTCGATGCCCAGCGCATGCAATCATTGCTGTCCGATGACGTCGGCGTCGATCGTCTCGAGTCGTTCGGGGCCAAGTTCGGGCGCATGCAGGACACGGTCATGGACAAGTTCATCCCCGTGCTGCTGCGCCTCTCCGGCGAGCGTGTCGTTGCCGCCATCGACAACCTGGGCAAGATGGAGCGCCTCTGTCTGATCGAGTCGGCGGATGCTTGGCTGCAAATGCGCAACCTGCGCAACCGGCTCGTCCACGAGTATTTCGACCGGCCGGCCGACATGGCCCCGGCCCTGGAGCGCGCCTGCCGTTTCACGGATGTGATGCATGCGGACTATCAAGCCATGCGCGAATACGCTCAGAGCCACTTCGCGTTGTGAAACGAGGCGAAACCGCCCCCTGGAAGCATGCTGAACCGTAGGCCGGGATAAGTGCGTCAACGCGTTCCCGGCATTCCGGCAATTTGCCGGAAACGGCCCTCCGGGCCTCGTTTCGGAGCTGCATCCTCGAGAAATCCCCCTCGCTCCCCCTTTGGAAAAGGGGGAAGTAGGGGGATTTAGCATTCGAAAGGGGAAAGTGGCGCGGGTGGCCCGGGATAAGCACGCGAGAGCGTACCTGGCTGGCAGAGATGGCACAGCTCGACGGCTTTTGGTATTCGCAAGCGAACCCGATACAATGTGACCACTAAATTGGTCACCTGGGGTCGCGATGCAAGATACAACCGTGACACTGAAAGAGGCCAAGGCGCGCCTCAGCGAATTGGTCGAATTGGCGGCCTCCGGCGAGCGAGTCGTCATCACCAAGCATGGCAAGCCCGTTATTCAGTTGTCGGGCCTGGAAAAAGCGTTCAAGCCCGTGAACGCAGCGGCATTGCGCCGATTGACCGACGCCTTGCCGGAGCAGAAGGAAGACGCGGCTACCCTGACCCGCCGGCTCCGGGAAGACGCGCGTTACTGATGCTGTATCTGGACACGCGTCTTCTGGTTGCCGTGTTGACCCCCGAAGCGCGGACGCATGACATGCAGGATTGGCTCGCTTCCCAAGCGCCCGGCTCTCTGGCTATCAGTGAGTGGGTTCTGACGGAATTTTCCAGCGCCCTCTCGATGAAAACGCGCATGGGCGATTTGGGCGAGCGCCAGAGAGCCAAGGTATTGTCCGAATTCACGTCGCTCGTCGACGACGCATTTGGGATTTTCCCCGTCGTCCGCGCCGACTTTCGGACGGCCGCTCGTTTCGCCGACCAACACGACACGGGACTGCGATCTGGCGATGCCCTGCATTTGGCGATCGCTTTCAATCACGGTGCTTGCCTGTGCACGCTGGACAAGAAATTGGTGGCGGCAGCCGACATGCTGGGCGTCAACGCCGAATCGCTTTGAACGCTATGGTCGCTTCCTGTGCCTGGATGCCGGACAAGCGCGCGGCGCTTTCCGGCATGACGAAGAAGGGATGGTTGCTCCGGGAACTAATAGCCCCACCCGTCGCCCCGGAAAATTGCTAAGCGATATCGCCCCGAGAGGCGGAGCGGGGCCCCATCGTGCAGCGATGGGGTGCGACCCTCGGTGGGGCGATACTCCACCCGGTACAGCCACGAAGCGATATCCGCCCGATGGCTGTCGCTTCCTGGCCGATGCCGGGCTTGCTCCTCGTCTCGGGTGGAGATCCGGGGCTGGCGGAATCTGGCACGGCGTTGCTATTGCTCCCGGATAGCTGTATCCGTAGGTCGCGATAAGCGCCCCGGCGCATTCCCGGTCATTCCGGTCCGGCGATTTTTCGGCAACGGCCCTGGCGGACCTTGTTCTGGGTTCGTAGCCACAGAGAATCCCCCTCGTTCCCCCTTTGAAAAGGGGGAAGGGATGCCGGTCAGCACGGGAACGGCCCACGGGCCTTATGCCGGTCCACGTTTCTGCAATCGTCTCCGGCCGTCCAGGCATGACACGCATGTTTGTCCGATGCGCAGGCCATGTGCGAGTACGCGCAGAGCCGCTTCGCCTTGTAAGCTCATCAACAGGGAATCCATCATCCTCCGCCGTTACGCGACAATTGTCGGTTCCTTCTCCCCTGAGGGGAGAAGGCCAGGATGAGGGGGGCGGCCATGCCTTCCTCCTCACCCACGGATCAAGCCGTAGGCCGGGATAAGTACGCCAGCGCGTTCCCGGCATTCCGACTGGATGATAATCTCAAGGAAGCAAAAGCGCTGTTACCCCGTGCAAGGAAGCAGGTGGTGAAGACGACGAAATACTTTCGAACGATCAGGAAGCGGCCGGATCGTTCGATGATCAAGGACGAATGGATCGAGCAGGCCATGAAGGCGCCCGAACGCGAGCATGTCCAGGCAGACGGCAGGATCCGTCGCTGGGGACGGATAGCGGAAATGGAGGGCAGATACCTTCGCGTCATCCTGCTGCCTGACGGTGAAACCGTACACAATGCGTTTTTCGATAGAGGCTTCAAGCCATGAAAGTCCAGTATTTCGAAGATACCGATACGCTCTATATCGAATTCCGCCGCGGCGATATCGTCGAGTCCAGGAATCTCGACGAAGACATCGTGCTCGATCTGGATGAGCAGGGTGATGTGTGTGCGATCACGTTCGAGCATGCCAGCAACCGCACGGACGTCCATCACCTGACTGTCGAAGGTATTGCAGCATGATGCGCTGAGTAAGCGGCGCTTCCCGCTGCTCCTGTATCCCGCAATACACTGCGCGTCTCCGGCACGACAATAGGTAAGAGTGGGCGCACCCTCATGCGCCTCGTACCGCAAATCGTCCCCGGATCGTCGCCCCGGAAAATCGCGAAGCGATTTATCCGGGGCCCAGTGGAACGCGGCACGGCAGTGCCCATAGCCCCCTGGACCCCGGATGAGACGCGCCGCGTCTCTCAGGGGTGACGAACAACCCTGGACATCATGCAATCCCGGATCGCGCTGCGCGCCGCCGGCCTGACGGTAGGAAAGGGAGGGCCGCGTCCTCATACTCACCGCGACGCAAATCGCCTTCGAATCGTCGCCCCGGAAAGGCGCGAAGCGCCCTGTTTTGGGCTCAGCGAAACGCGGCACTGGCCGCCCGCCAGACACTACGGCACAATGGCGGCGCTGTCGGCGCCCGGCCGGGGGCGACGGGCATCAACCACCGGACATCTTCGCATCGGATGATTGACAGTATCCTCACCGTCTGCACCGGCAATATCTGCCGCAGCCCCTTCGCGGAAGAGATTCTGAGGACCAAGCTATCGGGCGTATGCCTGGGCTCGGCGGGTATCGGTGCCCTCGTGGGTGAACCGGCCGACCCGCTGGCTATCCAGGTCGGCGGCGAACTGGGGTACGATCTGCAGGGACATGTTGCCCGACAGATCGGGGGAGAGCACCTCAGGGGTTGCGATTTGGTTCTCGTAATGGACGACACGCACTTGGGATGGATCCGCACGCAGTTCCCGGAGGCGCGTGGCAAGGTGTTCTTGCTGGGGCATTGGGATGGCGGCGCCGAGGTCGAGGATCCCTATCGCCACGACGAAGACTTTTTCCGCAGCGTCTTCCGTAAAATCCAGGATTACAGCGAAAGCTGGATCGGACGGCTGTCTTGATCGGCTTGGTTTACCGTGTATAGGGGCATCATGTGAGAGAGAACAATAACGGTGGACCGCACGTCCTGGTGACGGGTGGTGCCGGCTTCATCGGCAGCCATGTCTGCAAGCTGCTTGCCGACGAGGGCTATTGCCCCGTTACCCTGGACAACCTGTCTTCCGGCCATCAGCGTTTCGTCCAGTGGGGGCCGTTCCTCCACGGCAACATCTGCTCCGCCAACGACCTCGATCACGTCTTTCATCATTACAACCCGGTCGCGGTATTCCACCTGGCCGCGGATATCGAGGTGGGGAATTCGGTAGAGAACCCGGATCCCCACTATCGCAACAACATGGTCGGTATGCTGGAACTGCTCTCGACCATGCGGCGCTGGAAGGTGGACAAGCTGGTGTTCGCCAGCACCTGCGCTGTCTACGGGAGCCCGGAGACGCAGCCGATACGCGAGGACGAACCGTTGGCACCCGCCAGTCCCTACGGGCACGGCAAGGCGATGTGCGAGCGGCTGATAGAGGATTTTGCTTCGGCCTACGGCCTGCGGGCCGCGAACTTGCGCTTCTTCAACGCCTCCGGCGCGTCGCCGGAGATCGGCTTGGGCGAGGCCCGCCGTCACGAGACGCATCTCATACCGCTGGCACTGGACGCCGTTCTCGCGGCCGAGACCTTTACCGTGAACGGCAATGATTATGACACCCACGACGGCACCTGTGTGCGCGATTACCTGCATGTCGAAGACATCGCCCTTGCGCATTTCCAGGCGTTGAAGGCGCTGGATCGTTGCGAGAGGGGCACGGCCGCTCTCTATAATCTATCGACCGGCCAGGGTTATTCCGTGCTGGATGTCCTCAAGGCCATCGAACGAGTGACCGGGCAGCCCGTGTCCTGGCGCGTCGGGCCCCGGCGTCCGGGTGATGTCGCGAGACTCGTCGGCGATGCGAGCCTTGCGACACGTGACCTCAACTGGCAACCCGCGCGCTCCAGCATCGACTCGATCGTGGGCTCCGCATGGGAGTGGCGAAGGCATTATCATGGCAAGCTTTGGAGCGAAGCCTCATTCACGATATCCCGGAGTCCGGCTTGATGCGGATGGATAAGACATTCGGACGTGTCCACATGATCGTACGGCGGCTGCTGGCCACGAGCCCGGCATTGCTTCTCGCGGCCTGCGCCATGCCGGGTTACGAGATCGAGGACGCGGGATCGAATTCGCCCTGGTATCAGGGCAGCGATCCTCGCGCCCGGGACGAGGCGACCGTCGACTACGAGCCGAAGGTCACCAAGATCACGCCGGATATGATCGCGGACATGAAGTCGGATACCGGCCCCGCCTACCCCAGCGACATGCCCCGCTCCGAGGAGCCCTTCCGCTACCGCGTAGGGCCGGGCGATGTCCTCAACGTCGTCGTCTTCAATCACCCGGAACTGACCAATCCCGCCGGTACCAGCGAATCCAGCGAATCGTCGGGCCGCCTGGTCAACGCCGATGGCATGCTGTATTTCCCCTTCGTGGGCGAGATCGACGTCGCCGGCCTCACCCTGGACGAGATCCGGCGCAAGCTGGCCGAGGGCCTGTCCCGTGTTATCCGGGATCCGCAAGTGGATGTTCGGGTCTCGCAATACCGTAGCCAGCAGGTCTTCATCACCGGCGACATCCCGCGTCCCTGTTCGGTGCCGGTCACCGATCTGCCATTGACCATTCTTAAAGCGTTCGATGCCTGCTCGACACTGGCGGGCAGTGAGGGTGCCGTCGGCATCCAGAGCGTTAGCCTGATCCGCGACGGCGAGGCCTATCCGATTGATCTCAACGCCATGTACCGCACCGGTGACCTTGTGCACCTGCGTGACGGAGACCGCCTGATCGTCGACGACGGCGCCAGCCGGATATTCGTGGTCGGGGAGTTCGAGGACCAGGTGGCGGCGCCGTTCTCGGCCGGCGGCATGACCCTGGCCGATGCCATCGCGGCGGGCCAAGGTTTGAACCTGGAAACGGCCGACCCGGGCGCGATCTACGTCATCCGCGGCTTCGTGGGCCAGGAGCCGACACCCGACGGCGAGGTGCGGACCCTGCGCAAGCCGCACATCTATCACCTGAACGCGAGCTCGGTGGACAGCCTGATCCTGGCCGACCAATTCCCGCTGCAACCGCGCGACGTCGTGTACGCGGCACCGGCCGGCCTGGTCAACTTCAACCGCGCCCTGTCGCAGATCACGCCGTCTCTGAACCTGCTGTTCCAGAGCTACCTGATCTACGACCGCCGCGGCAATGACTAACCCCGAGCCGACGCCCAAATACCCCCTTTCCCAAAGGGGGGCAAGGGGGGATTTCCTCTTCGAATCCATCCACGGACCCCAGACCCGACAAAGAGCCCCATGATCAGCTTCCCGGAAAAAGGGAAACCTCATTCCCCCCTTTGCCAAAGGGGGGGCAGGGGGGATTTCCTCTTTGAATCCATCGGTGAACCCCAGACCCGACAAAGAACTCTATGACCAGCTTTCTAGAAAAGGGAGGACCGTCCGACGGTCCCGACGAGGAAAACAACGTCGACCTGCGCGAGTACATCGGCATCGTCCTGGAAGGCTGGCCCTGGATCGTGGGTTTCGCACTGATCGGGCTGCTCGCCGGTCTGTACACCGCCTGGCACAAGGCGCCGGTCTACCAGGCCGATGCCCTGGTGCGAATCGAGTCCCAGCAGCCCGGCGGGGGATCACAACAGGCGATGATGTTCGCCCAGGAATTCGGGCCGCAAATCTCAGCTTCGGCCGAAACAGCCGTGCTCAAATCGCGTTCCATACTGGGCGCCGCGGTGGACCGCGTGAACCTGCGCGTGGATGCCGAACCCGATTACTGGGGCGGCTTGGGACGCGCGATCGCGCACTGGCGCAATGGCGCCCAGCCGCGCGGCGCCCCGTTCGGCCTGCTGGACGAATACGCCTGGGGCGGCGAGGAGATTCATGTCTCACGCCTGCGTTTTCAGAACGAAGTGGGTAGTGCCCGTTTCAGATTGATCGCGGGCGACGATGGCACATACGAACTCCGCACCGTGGATGGTAGTCCGGTACTCCAGGGTAAGGCCGGCGAACCAGCGACAGGGTCGGTTGAAGGGATCGGTCGCGTCGAAATCCTTGTCGGAAAGTTGCATGCGCGTCCCGGCACCCGTTTCTGGGTCAACTACCGCAGCCGCGCGGCGGCGTTGTCGTCGTTACATCGCCGCTTCAACGTACGTGTTGGAAGCAGTTCCAGCATCCTGGATTTGACCCTCAAGGCCGACTCGCCGGCCGCCGCCGAGCGCCAGCTCGACGCCATCATGGCTGTCTACCTGGAAAAGAACGTCGAGCAACAATCCGAGGAGGCCACCCGCCGTCTGGAATTCCTCAAACAGCAACTGCCAGAGCTCAAGCAGCAGCGCGACAGTGCCGAGCAGCGGCTGCGCGAATTCCAGGAAACCGCGGGTCTGCTGGATCTCAATACCGAGGCCCAATCCCTGCTCGACCGTATATCCAATGTCGACCAGGCCCTGGAAGAGCTCAAGTTCAAACGCGAGGAACTGCTCCGGCGCTATACGGCGGAACACCCGTCCATCGAGGCGGTCGATTCCAAGATCGCCTCGCTGCGCAACGAGCGCCAGCAACTCCAGAACGAAATCAAACAACTCCCAAAGGCCGAGTCCCAGCTCTTGGAGCTACGGCGTGAGGTCAAGGTCACCAACGAGCTGTATCTCCAGCTCCTGAACCAGGCCCAGGAGCTGGAGATTGCACGAGCCGGCATCACCGGCTTCGTGCACATCGTGGACGAGGCCTACAGTCCGCCGTCCATGATCGAGCCCCAACGCGTGCAGATCACCGGTCTCTACGTATTGGTCGCCCTGGTCCTCGGCGGCGTGGTCGTCGTCGCCAAGAACGTCTTCCGCGTCACCTTGCGCGAACCGGACCAATTGGAGGCCCGCAGCGGCCTGCCGGTCTACGCTACCGTGCCTTTCAGCGACACCGAGAAGAAACTGCATAGCGGCAAAGAGCACGAAATGCCCCTGGCCGCGGTTTCGCCGGAGGACTTAGCGGTCGAAAGCCTTCGCAGCCTGCGCACCAGTCTCCAGTTCGCGCTCATGGAGTCCAAGGGGCATTGCATTGCTTTTAGCGGCCCGACACCAAGCTGCGGCAAGAGCTTCGTGGCTTCGAATACCGCCATCCTCCTGGCGCACGGCGGCAAGCGTACGGTCTTGGTCGAAGCCGACCTGCGGCGCGGGCGACTGCGGCGCGCCTTCGGCATCTCGCGCCGGCACCCGGGGCTCTCAGACTGCCTCTCCGGGCAGGCGACGCTCGACGAGGCGCTTGTGGAACAAGGTGGGGTGCATGTCCTGGCTGCTGGCCAGAGACCACCGAATCCGGCCGAACTACTCATGTCCGGCGCCATGTCCGATCTCATGAAGCAGCTCGCGGAGCGTTTCGACTATGTCGTCATGGACCTGCCCCCGGTCCTGAACGTGGCCGACGCGAGCATCGCGGCGAGCTATGCCGACGCATTGTTCCTGGTGGTCCGGAGCGAGCTCTCGACCCTGCATGATGTCCAGCAGGCCAGGAAGCGCTTATCGCGTGATGACATAGCCGTGAAGGGCATCGTGTTCAACGGCTTCAAGCCGAACCGCCTACGCTATGGCTATGCACGCTACGGCTATTACAGCTATCGCTATGGCAGCGACAAGCGAGGTTGACGATCGCAGACTGAAAGCGGCCCTGTCTGGGCGAAGCCCGAAAGCGCCTTCCAGGCTTCCCATGGAGGGGACTAACGTCTAGTATTGCGTTCAATGAATGAACGCACGATCTCCGACGAAACACGCTACCGCCTGCTGCGTATGCTGGCGGACAACCCGGCGTTGTCGCAGCGTGACTTGGCGAACGAGCTGGGTATGAGCGTGGGCAAGGTCAACTATTGTTTGCGTGCCCTGCTCAACGTCGGTCACATCAAGGCTGTAAATTTCAAGAACCGGCGCAACAAGCGCGGCTACCTCTACCAGCTCACGCCCGCGGGCCTCGCAGCCAAGGCGCTTGCCGCGCGGCGCTTCCTGACACGCAAGCAGGCGGAATACGAGCGCCTTGCCGCCGAGATCGAGCAACTCCGCCGGCAGGCGGTCGAGGACGAGCAATTGGCTGGTAAGCGGACATGAGCGCCCAGCAAAGGGACCGCATACTGGTCACCGGTGGCGGCACGTCGGCATACATCTTCGGTCCTGGACAAAAGCAAATCCCGCCTTGCATTGGACCTAACGAATACGCATTGAGTGTAGAGCTGCGAACGCAACTTGATGGAATACGGTCTGTCATGGATAACCCATCGGCCTCCTGAAATATGGCAACACCTTATTTGAACAGGTTAGGACGGCGCTGGCGGCGGATCGCCGGAAATCCTGGCAGCAGGCGTTCGCAACTCGTGCATGCTGCCCTTGGAAGCGGTGGCATTGGCATGGCTTCGCGATTTCTGAGGGTGTTCACGGCAATTGTTCTGGCACGAATCCTAGGGGCGGAAGGTTACGGGATTTATGCCTATGCGGGTTCGATAGTGATGCTCTTGTCCGTACCTTCCGAGCTCGGTCTTCCGCGGCTTGTCGTACGCGAAGTGGCGGCAAATCGGGCACTGGCTCGCTGGGGTTACGTGCGTGGCCTTTTGCAACGTGCCATGCAAGCGATCGTGCTTTTCTCAGTTGGAATCATCGCCCTTGCCGCACTTGTAGGGCCAATGCTCTCCCAACGAATCGAAGCCTTGGACTGGACCACATTTGCCTGGGCACTGCTCCTGGTGCCCTTAGGAAGTCTAAGTGCCTTGCGCGGTTCTGCTCTTCGCGGTTTGCATCATATAGTTACTGGGCAACTGCCAGGTGCTTTGCTTCG
Organism: Salinisphaera sp. PC39; assembly: GCF_040361335.1. NCBI lineage: Bacteria > Pseudomonadati > Pseudomonadota > Gammaproteobacteria > Salinisphaerales > Salinisphaeraceae > Salinisphaera > Salinisphaera sp. PC39. Next base: position 48,698 of record NZ_APNM01000007.1, read on the forward strand.
GCCTATCGTATTCCTATTGCTTATAAGCATCGCCTTATGGGCAATACGGCCGCTTGAGCCTTATCAGGCCATGATGTTGAGCGTAATCTCGGCTACTGCGGCATTCGCGGTCGGTAGTTGGCTGCTATGGAGAGCGCTTCCTAGCGAGGTTTATCGCGCTATACCTGTATATGAAACAAGGCGCTGGATGGCGAGTGCTCTACCTTTTGGTCTGCTAGCCGGGATTACTCTAATTAATAGCCAGACTGACATTATCATGCTTGGATTGTTCTCGAGTGCGAGCGATGTCGGTATTTATCGCGTTGCCACCCAAGGTGCCATGCTTGTTTCATTCGCGCTGATGACCATAAATACGGTTCTTTCACCGAACATAGCAAGCCTACACGCCAGTGGTGATTGGGACGGGCTACAACGCCTAATAACAACGAGTGCCCGCGCTACAATTATAATCTCAGTGCCGGTGGCTCTCACTCTGATTATTTTCGGTAGACCCATCTTAGCAACAGTTTTCGGTTCTGAATATTCAACCGGTGCTCTAGCGCTTGCCGTTCTGTGTACTGGACAGTTGATAAATGCGGGCTTCGGGTCGGTTGGCAATATATTAAATATGACTGGTCATGAGCGAGATTCCGTTGTAGGCGTCGGAATTGGAGCAGCATCAAATGTAATTTTAAATCTGATGCTCATACCAAGATGGGGGATTGAAGGCGCTGCAATAGCAAGTGCCGTATCGATTCTTGTTTGGAACAGTTGGTTAACAATAGTGTTGTATCGTCGTACTGGATTGTTAAGTATAGCTATCTATCCTTTTCTTATTAACAAGAATTCAAGGGTAAAACATTAATTAAGGAAGCGATTTTCTGTAATTTAATTCAAGTCTATAGTCCACATTGGTACGGATATTTTGATGAAGCTAAAATCAATCGCGCCTGCGTCATTAAAGCGTTTTATTCGAATCCTAAAAAATAAAAGGACGCCACGTGATCTCTTGCTATCTGAGCTTCCTAAGAACGCTATCGGAGCAGAAGTCGGCGTATGGAAAGGGGAGTTTAGTAGGCGACTGGTTAAGGAGTTAACCCCATTAGAACTACACTTGATCGATCCTTGGAAGTTTCAAGATTCATTTCCGGATCGCATGTATGGTGGGGTAGTGGCTAAATCGCAAGAGGATATGGACGATATTTACGATTCAGTTGCGGAGATTTTTGCTAAGCAACCGAATGTCAAATTACATCGAGGAACGTCAGATGAGATATTAAGGTCTTTCCCGGATGCATATTTTGATTTTATGTATATAGATGGGAATCATTATTACGACTATGTACTAAATGATCTTAATTTGAGTTATAAAAAAATTAAGAAGGGGGGCTTGTTGACTGGTGATGATTATATCTGGGGGAAAGACGATGGCTATCTAGTTAAATGTGCTGTGGAAGATTTTATGAAGAGTAATAGTATAAATTCTAATAGACTACGTATTTTTCGTTCTCAATTTCTTATAAAAGTATAGCAGTCCCCGAAAGTCTGTCTGAAATCAATGAAAATACCGAGCAAGTATTGGCCCTCGTATTATGAGGATTTTGGGTCGTGGCTTAAGAAACGATGCCTAGCAGTGCTGCTGAACCTGCCTAATGTTACGCCTTTGACAACTGATAAAAGGCATATTTTTATTTGTGGATGTGGGCATAGCGGAACAACTTTGCTCGCCGCCAAGCTCGCTCTCGCTACAGATGCGCTCTTAATTGCCAGGGAGACAAACGCTTTCCTTCCGGAGGTCGGCGCGTACTGTGCTAAGCGCATTGTCATAGAATGGAATTATTTTGCGAATTGGGCTGATAAGGATTTCATAATTGAGAAAACGCCGAAGCATGTGCATTGCATTCCTAGAATCGCTAAAGTTCTTCCAAGTGCCAAAATTGTTCTTATAACTCGAAATCCGCTCGACACTATAGCTTCGCTGTACAAACGGCTAGGTTCGATCGAGGCTGCGACGCATAGATGGAGAATAGACACCGAGGCAGCGGTGAACGCTCAGAAATACGCTAATACTATTTTGGTGAAATATGAGGATTTAATTTGTTCACCGCATCATGAATTTGGACGTGTTTCTAAATTCTGTGGTCTGCGCTGGCATCCCTCATACTTGGGCTTGAATTCCACTGGTTACGACTCTGTCTCACAAAAAGGGAATATGATTAATAGAGCGGAACAAGTCCGCGGCAAAATTAGGAATAATATAGGAGGATGGAAGGATGTCTTAACAGAGTCTCAGGTCCATTACATTGTCAGGTATACATCAAGTGCAGCCAGCAAGGCAGGGTATAAGAACTGTGTTAAATAGCAACCCATTCTACATATCTTAATATGCAGCCCGATATAAGCATTATAATTCCTTCATATAAGGCCGAGCCATGGATATCGAGGGCATTAGAGTCTATTTCAGGGCAACGCAGATCATTAAATATTGAGACGATAGTTGTCGAAGATGGTTGTTTTGACGCAACAAAATCTGTAGTTGATAAATTCGAAGATACTAGATTAATTACACTTGAGCGAAATCATGGTGCGCCCGCCGCGCGAAATTATGGGCTGAATGCTGCGAGATCAAATTACGTGCTTTTTCTCGATGCTGACGATTACATTCAGGGGCCGTTACTAGACGGCTTAGTAAGTGCGTTAAAGAGCTCTTCGGCGGATGTTGCATTTGGTCCAATGCGTCAAATGGGAGCCCATTATAATGCGACAAATATATTCTATCCTGAAAAGTGTGACTCGCTCAGCTGGATTGCAGCTAGATTAGAAGGAAGGCGCTGGGCTAAGCCATGGCCAGGAAGGGTTGCATGGCGCAAGAGCGTTTTACTATCTAATGGTGGATGGAACGAGTCCCTAGAGGGGGGGCAAGATGAAGAATTGGTCATTCGCTGTTTATTGAATGGCGCTGAATCTACTGTCAGCCGCGAAGGGGTAGGGATATATTGGCAACATGATTCGCCTACTCGGATCACCAATAGTCGCAATAATGAGATTTCTGCGCAGGTCACTTATAGGCAAATCAAGGAGTGGATTGATTCGGGCGCCGGGCAGGGTGGCGCATTGCGAATGCCTTTGGCTAAGTTCTGCTATCGCGTTGCGGAAAGATCGTACTGGGATGGTTCAATAGCTGAGGGGGAGGCGTGGTTATCGAGGGCCAGGGCCTTAGGGCTACCAGGTCATCCCGGGTCACTAAGGCATAAGCTACTGTCTAATGTCCTAGGTTTGAGGCGCAAACAAAAGGTTGCATTTCTTTTTAATAGAATTAGAAATTTGTGAATGTGCTTTATTAATCCTTTATTGAGCTTTTGATGTGTGGTCTTGCTGGTATTTGGCATATTCGAGCTTATAAGCATTTATGCAGCCAAGTGCAATCTATGAACGGCACTTTGCGGCGCCGCGGTCCGGATGATGACGGTATATGGACATCATCAGATCATTGTTTGGCGCTAGCACATCGCAGGCTGTCCATCGTTGACCTAACCAATGCTGGTGCGCAACCAATGGTTTCGAGCTCTGGTCGAACAGTGATCGTACTAAACGGAGAAGTTTATAATCATATTGAGTTGCGCGCTGAATTGAAAAGTGCGGGCGTTCTATTTCGCGGCCATAGCGACACGGAAGTTGTACTCGAGGCGATTGAGCACTGGGGGCTAGAGCGAGCCCTTTCGCGATTTGTTGGTATGTTTGCGCTGGCGATATGGTGTGTTTGCACGCGTAGATTATTTCTAGTTCGCGATCGCTTTGGAGTCAAACCTCTCTACTACAAGTACCTGCCTAGTGAGAAGCTTCTTTTCGCTTCGCAGCTGCAAGCGTTCGAGGCAATTGGCGAAGTTCGGGGGGTCGAGAATGAATGTTTGCGTGCTTATTTAAAGTACGGCTACGTGCCAGGTGAGAAATCCATCTATAAAGGTATCTATCGCTTGATGCCTGGGACTTACGCCTGCTTTCGGCCGGATGGGGGCGGTCGTCCGGTATTGGAAACGGTACAGCGGTATTGGGGGTTGCCGGATATCGGTGAGAATGCGCAGGTCGATAATGATCCTGGTGCCATCAGCGAGCGTTTGGAGCTGCTTTTGGAAGAAAGTGTCCGACTGCGCCTGATCGCCGATGTCCCGGTTGGACTCTTCCTTTCCGGTGGCGTGGATTCAGCGCTTGTCGCCGCCATGGCCCAAAAGGCCAATGTCCGCGAACTCCGAACATTCACCATCGGCTTTTCCGAGCCGGGCTGGCCGGACGAAAGCGAACGCGCCGCGCGGATCGCCCGACATTTAGGGGCGACGCATACCAGTTGGACGCCGAATACGGAAGATATCAGGCAGACTGCGAATACTTTGCCGCAGATCCTGGATGAGCCCTTTGCCGATCCGTCGATTATCCCCACTTGTCTGGTCAGTCAGCTAGCCCGCCGGGATGTCACCGTTGCATTATCGGGGGACGGGGGAGATGAAGGGTTCCTGGGCTACGGTCGCTATAGCTTCGCACCTGCCGCACTAAGGCGATACGGTTGGCTTGGCAAACCGGGGGCTTCGTGGGCGATTCGGCCGATGGAGTGCATGGCTGATGGTCTGGACCATCTGAGCCCTCGCATGGCACGACGCTTCCATGCGGCCACATCGCTTGCGCGGGCGAGTGCCAATGTCGATTCATTCTATAACTGGTCGGTGGCCGCTAGAGACGGCACATATTGCCTGAGACCGGAGTTGCGGTGCCAGGCAGGATTGTCATCAATCTCATCTGACGCACCCTCTCTCCGGGAGTTGAACCGACGAGACATAAATCAGTATCTCCCGGACGATATTCTGTACAAGGTGGACAGGGCCAGCATGGCGGTGAGCCTGGAAGCCAGGGAACCTTTGCTGGATCACCGTCTTGTTGAATACGGCTGGAGCTTGCCCGCGCATCGAAAGATTGACAAGAACGGCGTAGGCAAGTTGCCGCTCAGGACCGTGCTTGCCAAGCACTTGCCAAGCGACGTGCTGGCGGAGCCGAAACGGGGCTTCGGTGCGCCGGTCAGCGATTGGATCCGAGGCCCCCTTCGTGAGTGGGCCCGCCTTTATTGTGATTACTCCGACGGATACACGGATGACCGCTCCGTTCGCAGGCTCTACGAGGCGTGTACATCAGGATCCGCCCCGACTCAGGTAAGCAGCCTTTTGTGGCGCATATTGGTGTTTCGTGCCTGGCATGCGGAACGTGCCGGCAAGGTGGCGATATGAGCGAAGACGGTGGTAGATGGCCCGATTTCTTTATTGTCGGTGCGCCCAAGTGTGGAACGACGTCTCTCTATGCGGTCCTCAAATCACATCCTGCGGTGTTTTTCCCCGAAAACAAAGAGCCGATGTTTTTTAATACAGACCTGAGCCACCCGCACGCCGTTCGCTCGGAAAACATTTACAACGAGTTGTTCTCCCGTGCTAGGCCAGATCAAGTCTGTGGTGATGCGTCCACCTTGTACCTTTCATCGTTAGTGGCGCCCGGAGCCATACGGCAGCGTCTCCCCGATGCAAAGATTATCATCCTGATAAGAGACCCTGTGGAGCAGATGTATTCCTGGTATCGGCATCTTAAGTACTGGGGTTACGAAAACGCGCCGTCCTTTTCTGACGCGATTTCCCTCCAGAGGGAGCGTCGTGAAGGCCATAAATTGCCAATCGGCAATATTTGCCACGACTGGCTGCAGTACGAAGAAATGGCATCTTTTTCCCGGCAGATAGATCGCTATCGGGGCACCTTCCCTGAGTCACAGCTGGGCGTATGGTTGCTTGAGGATTTGAAGGAGGTGCCCAATGAAACATTGGTTGATATTGCATCATTTCTTGGACTCGACTCCATTTTAGTTTCAGAGCACTGTGTTCCAGAGAAAAATACGAACAAAGCGTTACGTTTTCCGGTACTAAAGCGTTCTTTGCAAGTAATGAGAGCTTATCCTGGAATTCGTGCCTTTTTAAAGGCCACTATGCCGGTGAGTGTGCGTAAAAAGTTGCTCTTGGGGATTAACAAAATAGGTACTCGAAAGGAGAAGGCTCCTCCGATCTCGCCTGAGCTTCGCCTGGCTCTTCGCCATAGGATGATGTCGGAAGTGAGGAGACTGAGTGAAATAGTGGGACAGGACCTGCCAGTCCGGTGGGGTTGGGAAGGGGACACCAATCGATGACTGTGGGTCAACGACGGGTCGCTTTTTGCACGCCGCCGCACTATGGCGGTATCTATAGCGTCTTCCGGCGCATCAGGGAGGCTGTAGCTGGCCATGGCTGGGATGTGATAGCGGTCCATCCGAAATCCGAATCCAGCCGTTGGTATGGGTATGACGAGCGGCTGGCCGGGGACGGTGTGGTTTCGGTGTCAGTCGGCGGGGGCGGCTTGCAGGAAGAGGCAAAAAACCTGACACGCTGGTTTGTCGAAAACGATGTGGCGATCGTGATCCCGATGTCTCTGCCGCCGGCCCTGGCAGCGGTCCCCCATCTTCCGGAGTCCATACGCGTCGTGACGCGATGCATCAATGTCACACCCCATGCCTATCGTCTGGCTACGTGGGGCTTGCCGTGGATCGATCGGGTGGTATTTACATCGCCCAGACAGGCGGAGGACCTGAAGGCTCGGTATCGCGTGGATGCGAGCCTATTGAGCCACGTACCCAATGCCGTCGATGTGTCGCGCTTGGCTATCCCGAGGCCGACGCAACGACAGGGGCAGGGTTTGCGGCTGGTCTTTCTGGACCGTCTCGAGCATACCCAGAAGCGTGTGCTTATGTTGCCAGGGTTGTTGGAGCGCCTGGATCGGGACAATGTGGCATTCGACATTGTCATCATCGGTGATGGGCCGGATCGCAATCGGCTCGCGGATGATTTGCAGCCCTGGGTAGCACGTGGCGTGGCGCGTTTCGTCGGGTCGGTTCCGAATGACGAGGTGGGCGCGTATCTGTCACAAGCCGATGTGCTCGTGAAAATGTCGCGCAACGAGGGTTTCCCATCGTCCGTCATCGAGGCCATGGCGGCCGGCGTCGTGCCGGTTGTTTCGCATCTGCGCGGCGTGACCGACTGGATTGTGCAGCATGAAAAGACCGGCCTCCTGTGTCCCCTCGATAATGTTTCGGACTTTGCCGCGGCCTGCCGCCGGCTTGATCGCGATCGCAGGTTATTGCGGAATATGAGCGAGGCCGCGAGTCGTGATGTCGGCGAGCGCTTCGATATAGCCGGTTTCGGCCGCAACTGGTCTCGTGTGTTCGAAGAGGTGATGCGCCAACCGCGTCGCACGCCACCGCTGGCGTGGCAACGCTTTCGGACGCCCCTGCCATACAGGGGGACCTTGGCGCACCGCATTCTCTGGCGGCATGTCCCCCGGTCTTGGAAAGATCGTGCCAGGGCCATGGCCGAAAACCTATCCGTGGACAGGTAGGCGCGCGATGTTGCCCAATTTCATGATCATCGGCGCGCCCAAGGCCGGTACGACATCCCTTTGGGCTCTTCTGCGGCAGCATCCCGACGTCTTTATGTGCGAGCCGAAGGAGCCCGCCTATTTTCTTTACGACGAGCGCTACGAGCGCGACCGGAGCTGGTACGAGTCACTGTTCGACGACGCTGGCGATGCTGCCGCGGTAGGCGAGGCCACTAGCGAATACTGTCGGACGTTGACACGTCCCAAGGCGTTGCCGCGGATTGCGACTGACGTGCCGGGTGTCCGCTTGATCTACATGGTGCGACATCCCCAGGACATCCTGGTCTCTCGTTGGCGTCAGGAGCTGTTCAACGCCAACGAAATGCCCCGTGACTTCTCGCAAGCCCTGCGTGAGTCTCCTGAACTCTTGGAAAACGCGCGTTTCGGCCATTGCCTGCAAACGCTGGACGAGTATTTCCCGCCGGAGAATGTGCTGGTGCTCCTTTTCGAGGAATGGTCTCGACGGCCCGCCACCATGATGCGGCAGGTAGCGACCTTCCTGGGCATCGATGATATCTGGGCCGAGGATGTCTCGGTGCCGCGCATGAACGTGGGCGATAGCAAGGACATGGATGGCGCTCTCATGCGTTTGCTCCGCCGTGCGCCGCTCGCCGACGGATTGCGACGCCGGATTCCGCTAGGCCTGCGCGGTCGTCTCCGCAGGCGCATGCGCAAGCCCGTACCCCCGGCACCGCAGTGGCGCACGGAAGATGTCGCCTTTCTCGAAGAGCAAATCGGCGACGAATTGTCGTGGTTCCTGCGCCGGCTAGGGCGGTCGGAGGACGAGTGGACGCTGGAGCCCGGCCGGTGACCGAGGACGCCCGACACATCCTCATTGTGCTTGAGAGTTGGGGAGAGGGAGGGACCGAGTCCTTCGTTCGCCAGCTTGTCGAGTGGCTGACTGAAAACACGGATGCCCGTATATCGGTCTGTCTCTTGAAAGCCGACACGACGGCTCGACAGGCTGCTGTCCAAGCATTGCCTATCGCCGAGCGGAATGTCCACGTACTTGGGGCCAGTAATGCCGTGTCGGTATTCTTGCGCTTCCTTCGTCTGCTGCATTGGCTTCGTCCGGACGTTTGCCATCTCCACTTGTATTCAAGTCTGTTGCCTGCAGTGGTGGCTTCGCGCTATGCGCGCGCTCCGCGCATCGTGACGTCGCTGCACATGCCACTGTGGAACTGGAGCCTAAGGCACAGACTTGCTTGGCGTTTGGCCATTGCATTGAGCCATCAGATCACCGGCAATTCTTCCGCAACGTTGCGCTCCGCTGGTCGGCTGCCGGGATCCAAGGATGCTGATCTCGTTTCGCCGCCTCTGCCTAGGGAGTTGTTGCATGCGTCCTCGCGGGCCATAGGCAGTCATGATGTCCAGGCTAATGATTCCTCGTGGACGATTGTTGGTATCGGGCGGCTGAGTCGCGAAAAATGCTGGGATACCTTGCTGCGGGCCTTGCACTTATTGGAGATGGATAATCCCGGTGCTTGGCGGTTACGTTTGTTCGGAGACGGTTTGGAACGGGAATCACTTGGGAGACTAGCCGAATCTCTTGGTATCACAACGATCGTCCGGTTCGAAGGGTTTCTCCCCTTCGATCAATTGGTGGATACTCTCGTCGACTGCGACATATCTGTATTACCGTCGCGATTCGAGGGTTTGGGCATGGCTGCGATCGAGGCCATGGCGCTCGGGATTCCGACCGTGACGGCGGACTTCGAGGCTTCGGCTGACTTCATCCAACAAGGTGTCACGGGGCATACCTTCCCACGCGGTGATGCCGTGGCGCTTGCACGGGTGCTGGGCTGGCATCGCGAGAATCCCGACCGGGTAACGCTGGTCGCAGAGAACGGACGGCGCCTGGTACATGAGCGATTCCGGCCGGACGTTGTTTTTCGGCCGATCATAGGGGCTTATGGATTGAACGATCTGCTGGATAATGGACGTCATCGGTCGTTGGGGACGGGCAAGGGATAATCCGCATGGACAGCCGGCCGAATAGTTTCGTCATCGGTGCGCCAAAATGCGCGACTACATCCCTGGTGGAGGCTTTAGCGACTCATTCCCGCGTCTATGTACCGTTTATCAAGGAGCCAGGCTATTTCGGGTCCGACTTCGGTTCGGATGTTGGGGATGAGGAGGAGTATCTGGAGCTTTATACGAAAGCCCCCGCGCAGGCGACTGTTTTGGTGGATGGCACCACACATTATCTCGCTTCCGCGGATGCGGTCTCGCAGATCCTGCATTTTAATCCGCAGGCCCGGTTTATCTGTGCCTTTCGGGATCCGCTTGAAGTTGCACCAGCCTTCCATTCCCAGTTACGGCGGCATCATATCGAGCCGCTATCGAGTTTCGATGCAGCGTGGGCCGATCAACCGGAACGACGGAAGCGCATGCGGGCCGGCGGAAGCAGAGAGCCGTTATACGATGAGATTTGCCTTTTCGGTAAGCAGCTTGAGCGTCTCTACACGCGAGTTCCCGAGGACCGGGTTTTTGTCGTCTTCTTTGACGAACTGATCACGAAGCCCGAAGTGACCCTCGACAGGGTCCAGGCCTTCCTGGGGCTTGACCGGGAGAATCTGCAATTGCCGAATTCGAATGTGAATCAAGAGGTTGTGCTGGAGAATATGCATCGTTTCAAAATGCATCTCGCCAGACACGCCAGGAGACTGAAAAGGCTGTTAGGCATTCATCGCAACATGGACTTATTCCGGCGTGCGTTTGCATTCACGACAAAGCCATCGGATCGCGACAAGCCCGACCAAGCGACTATCGAGTCGATGAAACAGAGTTTCTCGGCGGATATGGATTTATTCGAGTCTGTGGCAGGCCGTTCGATACGCGGTTCAGCCTGGGATCAAGAGCCTGCGGGGACTAGCGGCGCGCCATAATCCGTGGACAACGGGGGTTCGGACTTAATGGGTAAGTACAGGCAGATTATTAATCGTGGCGGTTGGCTGGCAGCGCCATGGTTGCTGTTTCGGAGTGCATCCCGGCTATCGGCCAGATGGATGCGGGTTTACGCCTTCAGGCATGTTCACGGTGTCGAGGTTGGACGAGGGGTCTTTCTCGGTCCCGGCATTAGCTTGGTGAAGCCTGGCAACGTGACGCTTTGCGATCGAAGCTCTCTTGCGGCCGGTGTGAGTCTCTGGAGCGAATCCGAAGAGGGCCGACTTCGGCTGGGCCACGGAGCTCAGGTCAACCGTGACGTGTACCTCGACTTCTCGGGCGGATTGACACTCGAGCGCGATGTGCTGGTGTCGGCGGGTGCCATCATCTATACACACGACCACGGCCGCGACCCGCGCTCGGAGCCGACATTCTCCGAACTGGTTGTAGGAGAGGGTGCCTGGGTGGGTGTGCGCGCGATTGTCCTGCCGTCCGTCAACTATATTGGCAGGGGGGCGGTGATCGGTGCGGGCGCTGTCGTGACTTGCGACATCCCGGACGGCGCGACATATGTCGGTGCCAAGGGTCGTCTGATCGAACCCGGGCAAGCGCGGACGGGTGAATGAACAGGCCGAAGGTCCTTTTCGTCGACCGGCAGGGTGCGCTAGCTGTCTGGAGCCTGTTGATACCGGTTGCCCGGCAATTGGAGGAATCCGGTTGGGATACTGGTTTCGTGATGATGTCGGACGAGAGCGGTCGGGGGATTCCCGATATCACCTGCTCCTTGGGGATTTTTCGCATCACGGTGCCCTACAAGCGTTGGCCGGGTGACCTGCTGCGGCAATCCTCGTCATTCAGGGCCCAGTTCGATCGTCTGGTGGCCCGGGTTTCCCCCGATGTTATCCACGTTAATTTTGCGATCCCCGGTATATGGGCCCGCCAGGTTGCTGGCCGGCGCCGGGTCCCGTTCTTGGTCTCGACGCAGCATGAACTGGCGGGGTCGCTGGCGCCGCATCTTCGGCTCGGGTTGTGGTCGAGCCGGAGGCGTGTCGATGTCCACACGTATGTCTCGGATACGGTGGCGGCATCCTTCGGCCATGCAGGTGCCCCGGTCCAGCTTGAGGATGAGGTAGTGCCGTCACACGTCGTGATCCGTAACGGTGTTGATATCGACACGATACGACCTTTCCGGGCGTCGCGGGATGCCGCCGTGCCGGGTCGTATCGTGGCGCCGGGACGGTTGATGCCCGAAAAGGGACAGGCCTTGCTGGTTCGCGCATTGGCCGAGGTGCGGCGTACCCATCCGCAGGCGCATCTGATCTTTGCCGGGTCGGGGCCGGAGGAGGATCGCTTACGCGATTTGGCTGAGGAGCTCGGTGTCTCCGGGGCAGTGACCTTCAAGGGTTGGTTGTCCCGGGAGGCTTTGTGGCGTTTGCTGGCGAGCGGCCAAGTGGCCGCGTTCGCGAGCGACGGCAAACAAGAAGGGTTCGGGCTCGCATTGGCGGAGGCCGCCTTGCTTGAGACACCCTTGGTCGTTAGCCGGATCGCGGCTTTCAGGGAAGTCATGGCGGGCGACGAGGATGCTGCCTGGTGGTTCCGGACGGAGGACGAGGGATCGCTCGTGTCCGCGCTCCGAGCGGCACTTTCGGCCGTTTCGGCGGAACGTGCCCGCCGCATTGCCAGGGCAGCTCGCGCGGCCCGTGAGAGGGCGACGCAATCACGCATGATCGAGCAATACACACGGCTTTATGATCGTTTCGCAGCGGTTATCGCCGGCCGCCCCAAACAGGACTATCGAATTAATGCCAAGAGATATTGAGATATCGCAGGGCGCGCGCGAGCGGTTCGTGCGCGAGAGTCTGTACCGGGTTCTGGCCGAGGCCGTTACGGCCGGGGGCAGGGTCGAGGGCCGGGTGCTTGATGTCGGGTGCGGGCGTGGCGAGGTCATGGCTGCCCTGACCGATGCCGGTTTCCGGATGGTGGGGGTGGATCCCGAGGCGGAATGTGTCGAGGCGAGCGCGCATCATGCGGAGGCCCACCAGGGCGGCGTCGAGGATATTGCCGCCATGTTCGGCGACGAGACGTTTTCCGCGGTCATCTGTTCGCATGTGCTGGAGCATCTCCGGGATCCGCACGGCGCCCTCTGCCATATGCGGCGTATCAACGCGAACCGGTATGTCTTCGCGGTCCCGAATATCCTGCGGCCCGCACGGATCGTTCGTGCCGTGCTCGGCAAGCGCCGCGGTGATCATCCTCATCATCTGTTCGGTTGGGGGCATGCCGAGTTTGAGCGGCTGCTTCGGGATTGCGGTTTCCGGGTGGTGGCCTGGCACCAGGACCGGGTGACTTTCATGCCCCTTGGGGGTCGGTTGGGGGCGTTTCTGGGTCGCTGGTTGCGGAGTCTCGAGGAGCGTTTCCTGGTCCGGGTGTTTCCCGTGTTGTCATCCTCTCTGATCGTGGCCTGCGTACGGGATGACCTGGAGCATGGCCAGGAGGGCGTCTGAATGGCCGATGCTCCGCTCGTCTCCGTCATCCTGACAACGTATAACGAGAGCGATCGCATCGAGATAGCTTTGCACTCGATCTTCGCTCAGACCATGACCGATTATGAGGTGGTCGTGGTGGATGATGGCTCGACGGACGATACCGTGGACGTCATGCGCCGTATGGGCGATGCACGGGTTCACGTGGTGGAGGCCGGCCGACTCGGCCGGGGCGGTGCCTTGAAGCGGGCCGTTGAGGAGGCCCGCGGGAAGTACGTGGCCAATCTCGATGCTGACGATGAGGCTTGTCCGGATCGTCTCGCCGGGCAATCGGTATATCTGGAAGGTCATCCGGAGGTGGTCTGGCTGGGGGGGGGCGAGGAGATGGTCGACAATCGTCGGGGCGAGCGTTTTGTGCGCCGCTACCCGACGGATGATGCAGCGATCCGCCGGCAATCCGCCAAGTGCATTCCGTATTCGCACAGTGCCGTGATGTTCCGTCGATCGCTGCTGGAGGAAGGCCTTAATTACGATCCGGCGCAGCCCTATCTGATTGACTTCGAGTTCTTCCTGCGTGTGGCCTCCAAGCATCCGGTCGCCAACCTGGATGAACCCGTGGTGCGCCGGAACGTGCGCGGCGAAAGCTATTTTCAGTCCAGTTTCAGCACGGCGCGGCAGAACCGGCGGCTCGCGGTGCTTTGCGCGCGCGCGATACGGCGGTTCGGGTTGCCGGTGTCTTGCTATGTGTTCCCTATGGCGAGGCTGGCCTATCCGCTACTGCCCGGCTGGCTGAAACGTCGGATTAGGCATTCGCAGGGTTTGCGGGAGACAGAATTGGCCGTGGGCAACTGAGATGCCGACTATCGGATTGGCAATATTCTTGATCGCTGGCGGGATATGCGCGCTGCCGATAATGGCACGCATCGTGAAGCAGCCGGTGATCGGGATATACATCTTCCTGTTCCTGTCCAGCATCACGATGGCGCCCAATTTCCCGATCGTCGGCGACCGGCTGGCATTCGCCGATTTCGTGATGGGCTTCACCATCCTGGCGGCCTGGGCACAGGGGCGTCCCCGACAGGTGGAGCCCCGTCTGCGCCAGGTCGAGTTGTTTGCGGACATACTCATTGCTCTATGCACGGTGTCCTCGCTGCTCGCCTTGCTGGTAGGCGGCGATCCGGTTCGTGTCTTCCTTTTCATGGCCATCTACCTCTACGGCTATGTCGTGTTCAAGACGATCGTCCGTCACGTCGATGACGTCGAGAAATTCAAGATGGCGTGTCTGGCGTGGGGACTGGGGGCGGCGCTGGTGATCGTGGTCGGATTTCTGGCATCGACCGGCATATACAAGCCGGCCTGGACCTTCGATGCCAAGATCAACCGCATCTCGGCTACCATGAAGGATTCCGGCCAGGTAGCGAGCTATATCGCGCCGGCACTGCTGCTGTATGTCTATGTCGCGACCAGTCAGCAGATCAAGCCGATTTACCGGATCGCGGCCATAGGTCTCTGCGGCATGGCCGTAGTCGTGTTGCTGGGCACGGGCAGCCGCATATCGTTCGTGATGTTGCTGTTCTTTGTCGCCTACGTGGGCTTTGTCAGCTTGACCGGCAAGCGGCGCATATCCCGTGCACCAGTGATACTGTTTCTGGCCGCCGTGTTGATCGGTGGCGGCAGTTATGTCGTATCCGTCTGGAGCGATACGAGCGAGGAATACGGTCTGCTAACGACTTCGCCATTCGAGCGGGCAATCAAGATGTTGTCGATGCAGACCCGGCAAGGCCTGGGGGTGCCAACCTCATTGCTGGAACAATACGGAGGAACCCGGTACGAGGAGATCAGCACTGCCCTGGAGCACTTCCCCGAGAGTCCTATGTTCGGGGTCGGCAGCGGTATGTTCTCGCAGACCTTCAAGACGAACGAAGTCCACAACAGCGCTTTCGCGCTGCTGATCGAGAATGGTTTGTTCGCCTTCTTGTTCTTTTGCCTGTGGTGGGCGGCCATCGTAATGTTGCTGATTGGATGCCGGCGTCATGCTCGCTCGTCGCAGCTCAAGTTCGTCTACTCGCTCGCGATCGGCGTGGTGCTGGTATTCCTCCTATACCAGATGACGACCAATGGCCTGCGGCAGCGGCCTTTCTGGTTCGTGCCGGCGTTGGCGCTCTGCAGCGCGCGCCTGCTTCGGACCGAGGAGCAGCCTAAGCCCGATACGGCCGGCATGGTCGTGGCGGCGGCCCGTTGATGTCGGCGTGAGCAGTATGGCTAGTTCTTCTACCTCTTCGTCCATACCCCCGGCGGTAAGCGCCCATATTCGCTTTTTGACCGCGGTGGCAGCGGTCATGGTGGTGTATATCCATGGCACGACTGTTGGATTCACGTCCGGGGATTGGTCCGATCCGTCTGCCTGGATTCAGGGCTACCTGTCGCACAATCTCTTCCACGTATCGCTGCTGATCTTCTTTTTCTGCTCTGCATTTTTGTTGTTCGTCGGCGTGGACGGAATCGGCGATATCGGCGGCAAGCTGCGCAAGCGGGGACGCAGCCTGATCGTGCCCTACCTGTTGTGGTCGGGGCTGTGGCTGGTGGTTTTGCTGCTGGCTCGCTTGGTGGGGAACCTCGATCTGGGTGCGCAAGAGGCGCCATCCGGTGTCGAGGCGGTGCTTTACAGGCTGTTCGTGGATCCCGTTGCCGGGCAGCTCTGGTTCCTGCGGGATCTGATTGTTCTGACGGCGTTGTCACCGTTGCTGTTCGTGTTGCCACGGTGGGTTGGGCCGGCGCTGCTCGCGGCGGCCTATGTCGTCTGGCTTTGGGTGCCGACGCCGACCGTGATCGAAAACCGGTCCGGATGGTGGGAGATCGTCAGCACTGAGGCCATCGTTTGGTTCCTGGCGGGCGTGGTCGCGGCCCGTTTCCTGGATCTCGACAAGCTCGATCGGATCTTGCGGGATCGCCGGGCCTGGGTGTCGCTGGCGAGTTGTGTCGGCTACCTGCTGTTGCCGTTGGCCAAGGGTGGTCCGTTCATGCCGGCCAGTGTGGCCTTCGGGTTGTCGACGACGCTGGGGTTTGTCTTCCTGGTTTCGTTGTATCCCTGGATCGCCCGGCTGGTGCATTCCGAGGTGGTGGCGCGTTTCGGGTCGTTCTCGTTCCTGCTCTACGCCGGGCATTACCCGACGCTCAAGATCGTGGGCTTGAGTGTCGTGGCGATTTTGGGGCCTTCGGCGGAGGTGGCGCTCGCGACGTACGCCTTGGCGCCATTGGTCGTGATCATTGGCGTGATATTCGGTCTATCCGTGCTGGGGCGGGTATGGCCGGGTGCGGTCCTGGCTCTCAACGGCTACCGGCCCGTATATCCGTTCCTGGCATCCCGTACTGTGAAGTGAAATGCTGAGTTTCACGGTCCCCGACCCCGGAGACAAAGATGACGACATTACTTTTAGGGCTCGCAATCTTCCTTGGGATGCATTCGATCTCCATCGTCGCTCACGAGTGGCGCGATGGCATGGTGCAGCGGATCGGCAAGTATCCCTGGCAAGCGCTGTACGGGCTCGTTTCCATCGTGGGATTCGTGCTTATCGTGAAGGGTTACGGGATGGCGCGGCTCGATCCGACTGTCTTGTACATGCCGCCGGCTTGGCTGCGTCATGTCTCGATGTTGTTGCTGTTGCCGGTGTTTGTGTTGTTCCTGGCACCGTATCTGGCGGGGCATATCAAGCGAGTGATGAAGCACCCGCAGCTGGTAGCGGTGAAGCTCTGGGCGGTGGCGCATCTTCTCGCCAACGGCATGCTGCACGACGTCGTGTTGTTCGGCGCCTTCCTGGCCTGGGCCGTGGCGGATCGTATTTCCTTCAAACGGCGGCCGATGCGCGAGGTGCCGGCGTTGCCGTCTTCTGGGATCAACGATGTGATCCTGGTGGTGCTGGGGTTGGGTGTTTACGTGGCGTTTGTGCTTTGGCTGCATCCGGTGTTGATTGGGGTGCCGGTGGCTTAGCTATATCCGTAAGACGTTATTCTTTCAATATTTGCTCGGCAAACGTCCGAGCCGTGACGATACGTGTGCCGGCGTGTCGTCCGAGTGCGATCAAGTCGCCGAAATCACCGCTTACCAGATAGTGGGCCGTGCCGGCCTCCGCAATGGCTAGGATCAGGTTGTCATCGGGATCGGGGCTGGCCGAAACGGCCGGCGTCTTCTCTATCAGCGTTGCGTTGGCTCGTATCAGGTTCACCATGCGCCCGGCTTCGGCGGGTGTAATGCGCTCGCGCAATCGTGGGTAGCGGCTCGCCGCGCTTAATTCATCCAACTGTCCAGCGCTCGTCACGAGCTCGTATCGACCTTGCCGCCAGGATTGGTAGATTCGAAAGGGCGGGGAGTGAGGGGAGATCAGGGCCGAGAGCAGGATGTTCGTATCGAGAACGACCCGCACTTAGCCTGTCCGCTTGGCCATACGGGCGAAACGGATCGCTTCCTGGCTGATCCGGTCGATTTCCTCGTCGCTCAGATCGGTGAATCGGTCCCGGATTTCCTCGGTCGTACGATCCAGGACTCGCCAGCGCACCGCTTCCTCGACGAAACGGGAGAGATCCCCTTTTTTGTAACCCCGCTCCGCCAAGTAGCCTCGTACCTGACGGTCGGCTTCTTCGGAGATTTTGAGGTGCCAGCGTGCTTGTTCGCTCATCATTCGCTGCGTGTCTATGTGTCTATGAGCATTCTAGTCGTGACACTGGGTTCGTTACAAGCTTCTCTGCCAGGGTAGTTGCCTTGATTGGAAGCAGACAGCCAATGCGGACGAGCGGTGCTTGATGCGCTCGACACATGCCGGGTAACAAGGATGATATGGTTGAATCGAGTCAATCGGTGCAGGTGCATGTGATGGATCCTACTCCTGCGGAATCGCCTTCCGAGAGTTATTCCTCGCTGATCCGCGAGGTTAGGCAGGACGCCTTTCTTGGCGACGTTATAGACAGTCAGGCCTTCGGACGCCTGTCGGGAATCTCTTTCCTAGGTGCGATCGATTATGTCGGTGACTGGGTCTTGCCTAAGGTCTGTCGCACGCGATTCAGTCACTCGTTGGGCGTGGCCGCTTTGGCGAAGTATGTCTCCAAGGTTCGGGGATATTCCACCGATACGGAGCGTCATTTGATATGTGCGGCTCTCCTGCACGATATCGGTCATCCGCCTCTGTCGCATTCCGCCGAGAGCGTATTGAAGGCGCGTTTCGGCATGAATCACCATGATCTCGCGGAGCGTCTGATCGATGGGCATTTTGGTCCCGGACGTTCGCTGCGGGGGATATTGGAGCGGTTCGTCGATGCGGAACGATTGAAGTCGCTGATCTCGGGTCGGAGCGAGGAGCCGGGGAGCGATTTGTTCCGGCACAGGATCAACATCGACACCATCGACGGCATCATCCGGGCGATGCATTACGACAAGGCCTATCTCGATACGAATCTCCCTTTGCGTATGACCCGCGCCGTGTTCCTGACACAGGACGACTCGCGGTTCGAGGCGATGGACTGGTTTTGGCGGTCGAAGAACGACGTCTACCGTTTCCTGGTCCACAGCAGGCGGGGCCTGGAGGCGGATTACGCGGGTCAGTTCCTTTTTCGCAAGTTGGAGTTGAGTGAGGACGACATGGTCTCCGACGAAAGACACGGATCGCTGGGTTCGGCTCTGAGACGCGTGTCATCGGAGGTGAGGGAAGGACAGCCGCGGGCATTTCGGTTCGTAGCAAGAGACTATTTCATAAACTCCGAGCTATTCTCGGAGGAACGCTACGGGCTCGCCAAGAAGGCGAGTGTCTTGTCTGGCAACGCGCCGGAATCCACTGAAGGGACTCGGCAATGGCAATGGAAGGCTATTCCGCACAAGAAAGACTTTCGTCACAGTCGCAGCAGAAATTAGATACGCTGCGAGACGAATTCGCAAAGGAATTCGAGGCTTACAAGCAGGCCGGAAAGTTCTCCGTAGTCGCGGTGGGCTCTCTTGCTCGTTTGGAAGCGTGCGAGGATTCCGATCTGGACTATTTCATAATCTCCGACAGGGGCCTAAAGGCTAGTCATTTCGAGCATGGACTGGGCAGATCGCGCTTGACTGTGGCCAACTCCTGGTCGCGTGGCGTGTCCGAGCCCGTAAAGGCCTTGTTCGGCTGGCGGCTCAACTCACGGCACCAGCGGGTCAGCATTTGGGTTTATGCCTAAATCCCGGGCTATCTCGCCAATACTGGCACCAGGGACCCGGGTGAGATCCGCCACCTCGGCCTTGAATTCCAGGCTGCACTTTCTTCGTTGCGGCATAACACTCCTTCACGGCCCATAATGAGCCTTTTCGGATGTGTCCGCGGCAACGGGGTAGAACCCACTCAGCAGGGGTGGGTGTCGGATAAATACTCAACTAGTTTAAGAGGGAATGATGAGTTTTGAAAAAGGGAAAAGGTATGGTCGTTATTGGGACGATGTTCATACCCTGAATGATTTAATCACTCGCTATGCATTTCATACGACTGGGAAGAATGAAAGGGATTTTGAGAACGGCTTTGCCTCAACCCTTTTGAATTCCGAAGAAGGCACTTTCAACGCCGAGGTAATTACGCAAATAGATAAATCTGTAGCGGTAAAGGGTGTCTATTGCTTCGGCAAGCAACATAGGCCGGATATGTCTCTTGATGAAAATGGTATCGCAGTTGAAATTAAATTCGTCAAATATGCTGGTTTAAAAGATGCTATTGGGCAAGGTTATCTATATAGATTACGCTATCGTTTCGTAATTCTTGTTCTCATAATAAGCGAGGAAAGAAAAGGTATTTATGAGGATTTGATTTTAGGGAAGGAAAGTGATCTAGAGCATACTCTTCAGCATTTGGCAGATAATATGAATGTTTTCACTTACATTGTGCCTGCTTATAAGCTCAAGGGAGGGCAGAAAAAATGTGTCTCATTTTTTGAGCCTCGAAATATTGTTGATGAATAGAATTTGTAAAACTGGACGGTTTTACGGTTGAATCGCCCGGATTCGTTGGAGGCTCCAACGATTGAGCGGCTACTGAAGATCATGGGATACATCGCTTGTCTTGAAGGGATGCCATGTGACACTATATATGGTGTCACAGGGAGGGTGCATGGGTCTGGATGAGACGCGTCAGCGGCTCATAGCCTCGAAGAAGAGCATTCGATGTCGCGAATTGGTTCAGCTCATGGAATCCCTTGGCTTCGAGGTCCGTGACGGCAAGCGTGGCGGTCACAAGATATGCACACATCCGTATCTCCCCGATTTTCACTCGCTTGGTTTCAACTGCGGTCATGGAAAGAATCCGGAGATCAAGCCGGCCTATATCACCAATGTGCTTCGCGTGCTGGAATGGCACGACGACGATTTGCGTTTCTACCTTGAACAGCACGACTCGGATCCCGAGTGACGAAGGAAACCGATATGTTTGATGCCAGCCGCTATACCATCATCGTGCGCAAGGGTGAATTCGACGAAGAGACCTGCTTCGAGGCCACTGTTCGCGAACTCCCGGATGTGGCCGAGTATGGCGATACAGCCGATGAGGCTTATGCCCTGGCACTGGATACCGTGGAAGTTACTCATGCCGCATTGACCGAACAGGGCCGCTGCATGCCCGTACCGTATGCCCCGGCCAAGGATTTCAGTGGGCGGGTAACGCTGCGTCTGCCGCGGAGTCTGCATCGCGCATTGGATGCGGCCGCGAACGCCGAAGGTGTGAGTCTAAACCAACATATCGTGAATGTTCTGAACTACTGGAGCGGATATGCCGCTCGGGCAACGGCCACGACGGAGTCGGCCACAGCTTGGCAGCGATACCCTGACGCAGGAGGTGTTAAGCAGCGTGCGCACCTCAAAGTCGTCTCTCGAAACGACTATCCGAAAGAGGAAGTCGACGACGTTGCTTGCCAATGACGACCGACGCTGCTCTCCAACGTGCGATTGATGCATTGGGCATCCGCGATGTATTCATTAGCCGGTCTGAATCTTGGCTTGCGGACGATTTCGAGCCGCAATACAGCGATCCCGAGACGCTGGACGTCGCGTGGAAACATCGGGTAACCCAATCGCAGGTCGCAACGCTTGAATCCGATTCGGGCGAGCAGCAATTGCTCTTCCGCGTTCTGATCGAGATGGGCATGCGACTCAATGCGCCGACGGAGAGGGGCGACGAATCTTTGAAGTTGGAACCAAGCGATGAAGAGCCGCCAACGTGCGCTTGTATCGAGGCCTGCTTCGTGGCCGAGTACGAAATGTCGGAACAGCTCGACAAGAAAGCCATGCGCGCATTCGCATTGAAGAATGCGAGCTACCATGTGTGGCCCTATTGGCGCGAATATTTGATGAGCCAATGCACGCGCATGAATTTGCCGAAAGTGACGGTGCCGGCCGTGCAATTTGCCCGCAATGCGAGCCAGGAGGCGTCTTCAAAAGAGGGGACATAGGGTAGGCATCGCATAATCCCCGGAATGAGAGCCTCGCTTTCACACGAGCAACTTCGTAGACGGTCGTGCGGTTACCTCCAGTGAAACGCCTTCGTGTGCCTCCAATGTCTGCAGCACACGCGTCAGGTTCGATAGCGTCGGGTTGCCACGAGCGCTGAACATGCGATGCAGGCTTTTTACAGCGATCCCGGTTTCGGCAGCAAGAGTCTCGAAGCCCAAGGTTGCATTGATATAGCTTCGTAAAATGGACCGGGCGCTGGCCGCTTGCCCCGCGAGCAGTTCTTCCGCTGCTTCGGATAGCATGGCGATCCGGTAAGCCGGGTCTGTCTGTGCACGTTCTCGTACCGTCTCCTGGAATGCCCGCGTCAGTACCATGTCATCAAGCCTCGCGCTTTCGTGATTTGTAATCCTGCCATCGAATCGAGTTTCTTGAACCAACGCCCGAACGGGGAACGGCCGGTGGTATCCAGATATTCCTGTACTTCCAGCACACTCCACCTTCGTCCTTGAAAGTAACGCTAACGTTACTATGCGCGAAAGTGATCCACTGTACACGGTGGCTGTGGTGGACGGCCGACCTCTTAAGATGCATGTACACTGGATCGTGGCGGATGGCTGCTTGGAGGAGGGATTCTCATGGCGCGCGATTTCGAGGAACTCAAACGCCGGTTACCGGAAGACGTGCGCGAGCGGGCTGAGCGTCGTACGCATGGGATGCTGAGTGAAATGCCGCGACGTGTGTCGCGTGATGTTGCTGCGGTGCAGGGCACCGGCGGGCACTCCCGGTGAACATGACGAACGCAAGGAGGCGTGATGGCTGATCTGTATCGGATGATGTTGGCTCTCTGGATAGTCTTCGCGTTGGCCGGCTGCGCGACCATGACCATCGAGGGCGACGGACAGAAGACCCCCGATTCACGGGCGGGCACGCATACCGTGCACGGCTCCTATTATGGTTTCGACTGGACTTCGCCGCCGGTGACGAAGTGTGACGGCGGACGCGGGCTCTATCGTGTCCGCTATCACACCAATGTGGCCTATGCCTTGGCTTCCATCGCTTCCCTGGGTTTGTACGTGCCGCAGACGGCGGAATGGTGGTGCGATGGGGGCGGCGGCTCGGATGATGGTGAGGATTTGTACGAGCCAGGACAGTAGAGGAAATCGCCTCTAATGTTTCCTTGCTGGATCCCGGATAAGGCGCTTTGCGCCTTTCAGGGATGACGGAAGGGGTGCGCTTCGGGGTGACGGACTTTGATTGATACGCCAGGGAGGGCGAGGCAATGTCTGAAATGCGTAATTTGGTCATCGGATGTGACGGCACCTGGAACGAGACCCAGATGCCGCCGGATACCAACGTCGCTAAGCTGCTGCGGGCATTGTCCGCCTCAGGACAGGTTCAGCATTACGAGGAAGGCGTCGGCACGGCGCACATGGAGGCCTTGCCTGGTGGTATCTATGGGCAGGGGCTGGATCGCCAGATTCTGGGGGCGTACCGCTTCCTGAGCAATCGCTTCTCGGACTCGGAGTGGCCGGCCGAGAGGAACAGGATATTCATCTTCGGTTTCAGCCGCGGTGCCTATGCGGCACGCCGACTGGCCGGCTTGGTTTCCAGGTGCGGGGTGCCGACCGAGGCGGATGATGTTGAGTTGGCGTGGCGGCTCTACCTCAACCGCGATAACGACAGCATGGGCGATCTGAAGGAGCGGGGCTTTCTCGTCGACGTGCCGGTGGCCGTGTTGGGTGTCTGGGATACGGTCAAGACCACGACCGACGAGGATTTCGACGATCACAAGCTGCCTGACTGCGTCGAGCATGGCTATCACGCCATGGCGATCGACGAGCGGCGCCGTTTCTTTCGGGTGCTTAGATGGAACAAGGACGATCGCGTACGACAGGTCTGGTTCGCGGGGGTGCATTCGGATATCGGCGGTGGGTATGAGGAAACCGGGCTGTCGGATATCGCGCTGAAATGGATGATCGACTGTGCGTACGGCCATGGCCTGAAGTTCAAGGCCAGTGCCGTAGAGCGGTTCGATCCCGATCCCTGCGGACCATTGCATGACTCCTACACCGGGATATGGAAGCCCTTCGGGGCCCGGCGACGCTCGATCGCGAAGTCGGCTCTGGTGCATAGCTCGGTTCGGGAGCGGTGCGAGCAAGCGCCGGATTATCGGCCCGCGAATCTGCCGGCGGAGGCGAATTACGTGGATGAGTGAATCGCACTGAAGTGCTGCCATGAGGAGTCACTTGGTTTCAACATCAGGCCGAGATTCCGATGAAAACCACGGCTAAGCATTTGCGTCTGCATACGAAGGAAGTATTGGCGGCTGCCGCGCGCGGCGAGGAAGTCGTCGTGACTTGGCGGGGCAAGCCGTGCGCACGAGTGGTCGGGCTGGAAAAGCAGCGAGTACGGAATGACTCGCGCAACCCTGCATTCGGCATGTGGCGGGATCGTGATATCGATGTGCAGGAGACCGTGGATCGTTTTCGAGAGGTACCTCGTCTTGTCGGTAAAGGGCGATGAAGTAGTTTCCGGAGTGCCGGGAACGCGCTGACGCGCTTATCCCGGCCTACTTTCTGCACGAAGGCTGGAGATTGCATAGCGCTGCGAATGGTTTCGCCGCTTTGTCGTAGAATGCGTTCATGAGCCGGGGGCCCTTCCTGTTCGTCGAGAGTTATCCGCAGGTGATCGCCGGCCAGCAGCGGACGTTGTTGGCCTTGCTCGATGCCGCCGGTGGGCTCGACAGGCGGTGCGTGACGGTGGTGCCGGGGGAGGGTCCGATGCCGGCGCGGTTGCGGGAGCTGGGGCACGAGGTCGTGGTTTGGCCGCAGCCCGCACTGCTGGATCGCTATGGCGGTGCGGTGTATCGGGACAGCGTGCTGACGCGCCTCAAGGTGCTTTGGCAGGTTTTCTCTTATGTCGTGCGCCTGTGGCGGGAGCTGGGTCGGCTGCGGCCGACGGCCATCTACTGCAACGACATGCGGGGGCTGTTGACCGTGGGGATTGCGGCCGGACTGCGGCGCATTCCGGTGATGACCTGGGACAAGCTGGACAAGCCGCACGGGCTGCTCGACTGGTTCCAGTTGCCCTTGGTGACACTGAACCTGGTCATATCCCGGGCCGTGACGGTCAAGTATCCGGCCTGGCAGCGGCGGCTGTTCCGGCGGCGTATCCGCGTGGTGCCCAACGGGGTCGATATCGAGGCTATAGATGGGGCTCAGGCGGCCGATCTCGGTTTGCCGGCTGACGATAACAAGGGGCTCCTGGTGGGCATGGTCGGCACCGTGACGCCCCGCAAGGGACAGGATCGCCTGCTGGCGGTGTGGCCGCGGTTGCTGGAGGTCTGTCCCGACGCCCGGTTAGTGCTGGTCGGGGCGCCCGAGTCGGATGAGGACCGGCAATGGGCCGAGGGGCTGCCAAACCGCGACCATCCGTCGGTCACCTGGCTTGGGCATCGTGACGATGTGCCCGCCGTCATGCATGCGCTGGATTTGTTGGTCGTGCCGTCGCGGCACGAGGGCATGGGCCGCGTCTGCGCCGAGGCCATGGCGGCGGGTACCACCGTGTTGGGAGCGCGCACCGGCGGCATTCCGGAAGTGGTGGCCGAGAATGAGACGGGCTTGCTGTTCGAGCCCGAGGATGCCGAGGATCTCTCGGCGAAGCTGCAGCGCTTGTGTATTGATGCCGGGCTGCGTCGGCGCTTGGGTGATGCCGGGCGGCTTCGGGCGAAAGAGCATTTCGACCAGCGCAAGCAGCACCGGATGGTGTTGGCGTTGCTTCGGGACATTTAGGAAATCCCCCTCGGTCCCCCTTCGGGGAAGGGGAGGTTCGCATCGATTGGGAATGGGATGGATTCTTCGGTACGGCGGATCGCGCTGATCGGTAACCAAGCCTTTGCGGCGATCAATTTCCGCGGGCCGTTGATCCGGGATCTGGTGGCGGCGGGGCATCGGGTCTATGCCTTCGCGCCGGATTTCGACGAGGCGACACGCGCCGGTGTCCGAGAGCTGGGGGCGGAGCCGGTGGCTTATCCCCTGCAGCGGGTCGGCCTGAATCCCGTGGCCGACCTGCGGTCGATGTTCGCGCTCTGGCGCCTGCTGCGGCGTCTGCGTATCGACGTCGCCCTGTGCTATTTCATCAAGCCCGTGATCTACGGCACGCTCGCGGCCTGGCTGGCGCGCGTGCCGCGGCGTGTGGCTCTGATCGAGGGGGCGGGGTATGTGTTCGCCTCCGAGGCCGACGGCAGTCTCAAGCGGCGGCTCCTGCGCATGGCGGTCACAGGCTTGTACCGTTTCGCGTTGCGCCGGGCCCAGCATGTCCTAGTGCTTAACAGCGACGACCGCGAGCTGTTCGTGAGTCGGCGCATGGTGGCGCCCGAGCGGATCGACATGCTGCCCGGCATCGGGATCGACCTCGACCGCTATGCGGCGACGGAGCCCGTCGTCGAACCGATGACCTTCGTGCTTGCCGCGCGCTTGATCGCGGAGAAGGGCGTGCGTGTTTACGCGCGGGCTGCTCGGGTCATCAAGGAACAATATCCCGAGGTCCGATTCCTGCTCCTGGGCCAGCCGGATGACAACCCGGATTCGTTGGACCGCTCGGAGGTCGAGGGCTGGGTCGCGGACGGGATCCTGGAATGGCCCGGACAGGTCGCGGACGTGCGGCCTTATCTGGCCGGTTCCAGTGTCTTCGTGTTGCCGACCTACTACCGGGAAGGTTTGCCTCGCAGCATTCTCGAGGCCATGGCGATGGCCCGTCCGGTGATCACCACCGACAACCCGGGTTGCCGCGATGCCATCGTCGACGGCGAGTGCGGATACCTGGTGCCGGTCAGGGATGCCGACAGCCTGGCGGAGGCCATGCGGCGTTTTATCGAGCGTCCGGCGCTGGTCGGCGAGTTCGGACGTGCCGGGCGACAGCGGGCGGAGACCCTGTATGATGTGCGCTCGGTCAACCGGCAATTGATCTCCACCATGCTAGCGGTAACGGCCTGATCCCTATGCGCTTTTTGAAATGGAATCTGAGGGTACTCGTGTTCGCCGCGAGCCTGGGCCTGGGTATCGGTCAAGCGGGTGCGATGACGCTCGCGATGCCGGGCGATACCGGGTTGCGGCACGACATCCAGTTGCTTGCGGATGCCGGCCTCCTGCGCGGCCCGGTGACGACGTGGCCGTTGCCTTGGCCGCAGATCGCGGCCGACCTCGCGGGTGTCGATAGCGACGCCGACAGGGCACCCGATGTCGCGGCGGCCCTGGCGCGTGTGCGGTGGCAGTTGCGGATGCGTAAACGTACGACCGAGGCACGTAGTGGCGTCTACGTGCGTGGCGGCACCGAGCCGCAGTTCCTGCGGGGGTTCAAGGATACGCCGCGCGCCGAAGTGGAGGGCGGTCTTTACACGGAGTTCATCAGCCATGGCGTGGCGGGCCGGGTGGAGCTATCCTATGCCCACGACCCCGACGACGACAAGGAAGTGCGGCCGGACGGCACCTGGCTTGGTGCCGTGATCGGTAACTGGATGATTGCCGGTGGTTGGTTGGATCGCTACTGGGGGCCTGCCTGGCAGAGCGGTCTGATAATGTCGAACAATCCCCGGCCGCGGCCCGGCATCACGTTCCAGCGCGTAACCAGCGAGCCGTTCGAGTCCGGCTGGTTGAGCTGGATGGGCCCCTGGTCCCTGACGACCTTCCTGGAAAAGCTTGAAACCGACCGCGCGGTGCCGGACGCGCTGCTATGGGGATTCCGTTTCAGCTTCCGGCCGCTGGAGAGCCTGGAGATCGGGTTGAGCCGCTCCGCGCAGTTCGGTGGCGATGGCAACGATGTCGATTTAGGCACCATTGCGGATGTGCTTACCGGGCAATCCAATCCTACTAACCCCTCTCTGGGCAGTGGCGAAGACATCAACCAGCTAGGCGGTATTGATGCCCGCTGGCGTTTGCCCTGGTGGAACGCGGCTGTCTATGGCGAGCTGACCGGCGAGGACGAGAAGGGCGGTCGCCCCTTCAAGATGATGGGTCAGGCGGGGCTGGAATTATGGGGTGCCATCGGCGATTCGGGCATGGGCTGGCGCCTCGTCTACGAACGCATCGATACCAAGGCGGATGTCCTGGGTGAGGGAGATTTCGGGATTGCCTACAACAATACTGTCTTCCGCAGCGGGTATCGCTACCGAGGCCGGTCCATCGGTCACGCGGCCGATGGCGATGCCTCGCTCAATTCGATCACCGGCATCCTGCGGCTTTCCGGTGCCCATACCCTGCGCGCGAGTCTCAACGAGGGGGAGTTGAATCGTGGCGATTCGAGTTTTAATGCCCTGACTGGTCCGGGCCGCGAGGATCTGTCCAGTATCGATCTGGGCTATGCCGGACAATTCGGCTTCGGCCGCATTGAGCTGGGCGTTGGCTATACTCGGCGCGATCCCGCCACCGACGACAACGAATCCGATACGCATGCCTGGTTGGGCTTGAGCCGCGAGTTTCGCTGACATCGGCCGCCACCCAGATAGTTCGATCTTTCGGGTATCATATTCCGGTCACGGAAACTGGCGTATCCTTGCGTAGCCGGCATATCTCTTGCAGGTTGCTTAGTGCTAGCGCACGATCAGGAAGAGCGCGCCGTTGATGACATCGTATCCGGGATTGACAGGGGTGGGATTTATACGCTTATCCACTCTAGATGACGGCCCCCCAGATGGGGGCGGCCATCATTTTTTGTCTCGGATACGATCCCTGCAAGTCCCGGCATGTGCGCGAAAATGTCGCATGCGCACAGGGGATGGGCGCCATGTCGGGTCATGCCGGCAAGGTTTGGCGGACAGACGCTGGTGATGTATCGATGCCGGGGCGGTATAGCCTTTGGCACGAGGGGCCAACCGGACAGGCACAATGGAATTGATCGCAGTTTCCGTTCTCGCGTTCCTCACCGTTATTGCGTTGATTCAATTGCTGCGGCCACTTGCGCGCCGGTTCGGCCACGTCGATAGGCCGGGTGGACGCAAGCAACACCTGAAGGAAATCCCGCTTTGCGGCGGACTCGGCATCGTGCCGGTAGTGATGCTGTACGGCGGCCTATTTTCCGATTATCCGGGCATGCTTGGGCTTGGACTGGCGCTGGCATCCATTACCGTGTTGGGTGTTTTCGATGACCGCGTGCATGTCCCGGCGCCCCGTCGACTGGCTATCGAGATCGCGATCGTGGTCTTTTTCATGTGCTGGCTCGAGGGCGTGGCGTTGTATTCGCTGGGGCCGATCTTCGGCGGACACCAGCAGGTCGTTACTGGCGGTCTGGCCGTCGGCTTCACCGTGTTCGCCGTGGTCAGCCTGGTCAACGGCATCAACATGATCGACGGGCTCGACGGGCTCGCCGGGAGTTTCGCGGCGATGGTGTTCGCGATCCTCGCCGCCGGGGCCGTTGCAGACGGTTCGCCGGCCGCGCCGGTATTGCTGTTCCTGCTGGCGGGCACCGCCGCGTTCCTGGTGTTCAACCTGCGTACGCCGCTGCGCCATTCCGCCAGCGTGTTCCTCGGGGATGCCGGAAGCCTCGCTCTCGGCTTCGCCATGGTGTGGTTCGCGGTCGATCTCTCGCAAGGCGAGCAGCCGGTGTTCCGGCCGATCACCATGGTCTGGATTTTCGCGCTGCCGGTCTGGGATACCACCTATCTGGTCGCACGCCGCCTGATGCGCGGCGAGAGTCCCTTCAAGGCCGACCGCAGCCACTTCCATCACCTGCTGCTCGAGGCCGGCATGCCGCCCGGCATCGCCACGCTCACCTGGCTGGCGATGGCCGCGATACCCGCGGTCGTCGGTCTGTTGGCGGAGGCGCTGGGCGCGCCCGAAGTCGCCCTGGCAATCGGCTTCGTCCTGGCGTTCTTCGTCTTCGTCGCCTGTTCGACCTTCGCCTGGCGGAAGCTGGTGCCCCGGCGCGGGGATGCGGCCGAGGTCACCGGCTGAAGGCCGGTTCCTTTAAAGTCAGGAATAGGGGATCAGTAAATCCCCGCCTTTAGACGGTAATTTCTTGGTTCCTTCTCCCCTGTGGGGAGAAGGTCCCCTCACTCTAACCCTCTCCCGGAGGGGGGAGGAGGAAGTCGGCCGTATGGCCGAGCGATCCGGGACCCAGCGGAAACGTTCAACATCCTTTGCCGTCAATCGCACCGTTCGGATTGATCCACATCACTCCATGGGCCCCAGCTTTTGGCATGCTCGAGCCATGGTTCGGCAATAGACGAGGTACGCATGCGTTTCCCGTTTCGTGCCGCGGGTCTCTTGGGCGTCCTGCTGGTAGTCGGTCTGGGCTGCTCGGAGCGATCGGCCGTGCCGGAAGTGGACGAGGCGGCCTTGACGCAGGAAGCCGATCATATGATCGGTCGTTTCTCCACCGATCTGAAGGCCCGTCTGCAGGCTGGCATGAGGGAAGGCGGTCCTGTCGCCGCGATCGAGGTTTGTCATGTTGATGCCCCGCGGATCGCGTCGTCGGTGTCGGCGACAGGCGATTGGCAAGTGGCGCGCACCAGCCTCAAGGTGCGGAATCCGGATAACGAGCCGGATGCCTGGGAACGAGAAGTCCTGGCCGATTTCGAGGCCCGCCGTGCCGCGGGCGTGCCGGCCTCGGAACTGACGCGCTTCGAGGTCTTGGAGAATGCCGCCGGTAAGCCCGTGGCGCGCTACATGCGCGCGATCCCGACCCAGCCGCTATGCGTGTCCTGCCATGGTGCCGAGCTGGCGCCGGCGGTGGCGGACAAGCTGGACGAACTCTACCCGGAGGACAAGGCGCGCGGGTTCTCGGTCGGGGATATCCGGGGGGCGTTCACGTTGCGGAAGCCGCTTTAGGATCATACACAGTGAGTCCGTGAACTCTGCGCCTTGGAGCGGTAGGTTCCTGGTCCCTTCTCCCCGGCGGGGAGAAGGTCAGGATGAGGGGTTTTGGTAGGTTCATGCCCCTTATGCGGATGTATACTGACCCGCATGGACACTGGTAACGACAATCCGCTTGATCGAGTCGCGAGTTTTCTCGCCGAACAGCGGGACATCCGTCTGGGAATCGTATTCGGCTCCGTAGCTCGCCGACGGGCGACCGCCGAGAGCGATCTTGATGTGGCGGTACTAGCGGATCGTCCGTTGACTTCCGGCAGGCGCATGTCGCTCATGGAGGGGTTATCCATGGCGACAGGGAGGCCGGTCGATCTCGTGGATTTGCGATCCTCTGGTATCCCGGTCGTACGCAGCGCTTTGCTTGAAGGAAGGGTGGTGTTCAGTCGGGACGGTGCCAGTTATCCCGAGCAGGCCTATCGGATGCTCGTCGATAGCGCCGATTTCATGCCTTATCGAATCCGCTCGCTCAAGGAGCGTCGAGAAGCGTGGATCAAATAGTTCTCGCCGAAAAGCTGGAGGCGTTGCGCAAGTGCGTGCGTCGGCTTGAAGACAGGCGGGTTTCCTCTCCCGAGGCTTTGCGGGAAGACGTCGATCGCCAGGATATCCTTACTCTGAATCTCACGCGTGCGGTGCAACTATGCGTGGATATGGCGATGCATGTCCTGGCCGCAAGCGAGGAGCCGATTCCCGCGACCATGGGCAAGCCTTCGACGGCTTGGCAAAGCTCAAGGTAATCGACGAGGAACTCTGTACGCACCTGAAAGCGGCAGTGGGCTTTCGCAACGTGGCCGTTCATAACTATCAAAAGATTGATTGGGACATCGTTCACGCGATCACTTGGCAGCATTTGGACGATTTTCGCCGGTTCGCACAAGCGGTGAATTCTCAGATCACGGGTGTTTAGGCAGTGCCCCCTGCGGGGGGAAGGCCAGCCCCCTCTCCCTAGCCCTCTCCCCAAGGGGGAGAGGGGATTTTGGTTGTACGTTGTACAAATCTCCCCAAGGGGTAGAGGGGCTTTTGGTTGCACGGATCTGCCCAAGGGGAGAGGGGGCTGGTTGGACAGCCTCTGCCTCATGAGCAAAGGGCTGCTCGGTTGTATCGTCGTCCGGGCTGTCTCTCTCTCTCTATCTCACGTGTGGCCGGCAGACGAGAGGCGTTTCTCGGCGTCAGCTAAATGGGTCCGTGTAGTCATAACGTCACAAAGAAGTAAGAATTTACCTTTGCCGTTCGTAATCAGGTCGGTTAGCTTTCCCGCAACGAATTAGAAGGTGGGCCAGCGGAGGGCTGGGGCGAACGGAGGAGATATCCGTCGCGGGTGTGGCCGAGTTACCGGCTCGCTTGCATCGCTGATCGCCAGACCGGGTGCGACCGGAGAGCGTCGTTTCCTTGCCGCTTGCTTGATAGCCGCGTTCGCCCGACGGCCGCGGGTCCGCCTGCACAGAAACAAAAGCGTGTGGGGGGACTCCGTATGTCGACGAGCGGTCTTTGGCGCCTGGTTGTTGTTTCGTTCCTGTTGTCCGTTGTCGCGGCCTGCGGTGGCGGTGGCAGCGGTGGGGGTGACGACGGCGACGGGTCGCCGGACGCGGTCAGCGGGCGGCTGGTCGACAACCCGGTTTCCGGCGTGGCCTACGATTCGCAGGACGGCGCCGGGCTGACCGACCGCCAGGGCCGTTACCGGGCCGCCGGCGAGGTGGTCTTCCGGATCGGCGACATCGAGTTGGGTCGTGCGTCCGCGGCGGAGTATCTGACGCCCGCCGAGTTCTTCGATCTGTCCGGCAGTGACGACCCGCTGCAGACCCCCGCCGTCGTCAACGTCATCCGTCTGTTGCAGACGCTGGATGTCGACGGCGACGTGCGCAACGGCATTGCCGTGGACGAGGTGGCGCGCGACGCCGGCCTCGGCCGCAGCCTGGATTTCGACCAGCCGGTGGCGGATTTCGAGGCCGACGCCCGCGTGATCGCCTTCCTCTGCGAGGCCCTGCGGCTGCGGCCCGATGCGCCCGATTGCTCGCCGGCGCCGGCCACGGCCCCCCTGGTGCCGACGGATACCGCCCGTGGTCATTTCGCCGAAACCCTCGATCACATCGACGCGAGCGACGAGCCCAACCTGCTGCCCGACGCCGACGCGGGCGCCGACCGTGAGGCGACCGCCGGCGAGACCGTGGTGCTGGCGGGCTTCGGCGGCGACCCGGACGGCGAGGTCGCGGCCTACGAATGGGAGCAGGGCGATGCTGGTCCACGCGTGGGGCTCGACGATGCCGACACCGCGGAGGCCTCGTTCGTGGCGCCGCAGGTCGACGCCACCGTGCGCCTGACGTTCCGTCTTGCGGTGACCGATGACGACGGCGCGATCGCGACCGACGGCGTCACCGTGACCCTCTTCCCGGCCGGCGGCGACAACGCCGCGCCCACGGCCGGCGACCTGTCCCTGGTGACCGACGAGGATGACCCGGTCTCGGCCCGGCTCGACGGCGAGGACACCGACGGCGACGCGCTCACCTACACGATCCTCGATCGGCCCGGCAACGGCAGCGTCGAGCTGGCGGACGATGGCATCTTCACCTATACGCCCGCGGCCGGGTTCAGCGGCGAGGACGCCTTCACTTACCGCGCGGACGACGGCCGTGCCCAATCCAATGTCGCCACCGTCGACATCCTGGTTCGCGAGGGTGGCGGGCCATCCAACGAAACGCCCGTGGCCGACGCCGGCCCCGACCGGACCCTGGACGAGGGCACGCCGGTCACCCTGGACGGCCGCGACAGTTTCGACCCCGACGGCGAGATCGCCGGCTACGCGTGGGAGCAGACCGCCGGCGCGCCGGTGACCCTGGACGACCCGCAGGCACCGGCGCCGTCGTTCACCGCGCCCCAGGTCGACATGCCCCTCGCGACGCTGGTCTTCCGCCTGACCGTCACCGACGATGAGGGCGCCACCGGCACCGCCACGGTGCGGGTGTTCGTGCGCGACGTGCCGGTGGGCCGCATCCGCGTGGGCGCCGCCAAGCGCGACGCGACCCCGCAGCAGGCGCATATCGACGGCGTCGAGGAGCCGCGCATCGGCGGCGCGACCCACCTGCAGAAGTTCAACCTGGGCGGCTTCGGCATCGACCCCACCCAGAATCTGCCCGATCCGTTCGGCAGTATCGGCGAGTCGCTCACGCAGTCGGCCGAGGAACGGGTACACGTCAACGACGCCGGCGAGCCCGAGCGTACCTGGGTGCGGGTGATGCTCATGGATCGCCGCAACGAGGACGACAGCGTCACCCGTCTGGCGTTCGTGACGCTGGACGCGATCGGCGCCGGCAACGTGATCCAGGATGGCGTCAAGGCCGCGGTCGCCGGCGCCGTCGGCGTGCCCGAAACCAACGTGTTGTTCGGTCAGACCCACACCCACGCGGGTGCCGACCTGCAGGGCCTGTGGGGCGGCGTGCCGCAGGTCTGGATCGACGACCCGGCGGAGCGCGACGGCCTCTACCAGAAGGCGGCGGCGGCCGCCCGCGAGGCCGAGGCCCGCCTGCGGCCGGTGGACCTGGAGGTGCGGGCCGCCGAGCTGCCGGAATTCAATAACTACCGCCGGCCGCGACTGCGCGAGGACGCCGACGCCGACCACACCGCGACCCTGCTGCGGGCGCTGGACGGCGAGGGCGACGTGGTTGCCAGCATCCTCCAGTACAACGCGCACCCGACCAGCATCAACGAGGACCCGCGGGTACCGCATGCCGACTATGTGCTGGGCGCGCTCGATTATCTCGAGGAGCCGGCCAACGGCGGCGGCGTGGCGCTGTACTTCAATGGCCCCATCGCCGACGCGTCGCCGAGCGGTCCCACCGAGGGCGACGATCCGTACGAGCGCGTGCGCAGCCGCGGCGAGGGCATCGCCGCCGGCACCCTGTCGCGGGGCGAGCCGCGCCCGCTAGGCCAGACCCTGGTGGTGCGCCACCAGGAGGTGGTCCTGCCGGTGACCAACCCGCTGTTCCTGGCCGGCGGAGTGCTCGGCTCCTTCAACCGTTATTACGACTTCCGCTCGCTGCCGCTGGGCGAGATCCCCGGCCTGGGCGACGCCCTCGGCGACTCCCTCGCCAACCTGCCGCAGGTGACCGCCACCGCGACCACCACGGTCAGCCGCATAACCATCGGCGGCGCGGACGGCGGCGAGGGCCTGGAGATCGTCACCATCCCGGGCGAGACCACCAACAGCTTCGGCGAATACATCCAGCACCTGGCCGGTACCCAGACCATGCTGCTGGGGCTGACCCAGGACTCCTACGGCTACATCCTGCCGGAGGAGGAGTTCAGCTATCTCGACCTCACCGGCGACGCCGGCTTCCTGCTGCCGTTCACCAGCTACGAGGAATATGTCTCGCTGGGGCCGCTGACCGCGCCGCTGCTGCGGCTGCAGGGCTACCAGCCGCTGTTCGACGCCGCGCCCGGGGAGGGCCTGTCGCCGGCGCTGGCGGCCTGCGCCGGCGTGGACAACGGCGAGCAGTGCCTGCTGGGGGATTTGTTCGGCCGCCTCGACCGCATCCAGGGGTTCTACGGCGACGCCTGCCGCGAGAATCTGGACGCGGACAATCCCTTCTGCCTGATCGTGGACCCGCCGACGCCGGAGGAGGGCCTGGCCGCGCAGTGCGCCGAGGCCGGCCTGCCGGACGCGATCTGCGGCCTGATCGGCGTCCTCGAGGGGCTGGTGCCCGGCGACGGCGGCGAACCCGGCGATCCCAGCGACGAGGAACTCGCGGTGGAGACCGCGGGGGATGCCCTGCGCGGCTGCGATCCCATCGATCCGGCGCACTGCCTGTTCCCGTTCCCGAACGACCACTTCACGCGGGCCGACGAGGCCACCGCCACCGGCCTGCGGTTGGCGCTGAATCCGCTGGCGATGCCGCGCAATCTTCTCGGCAAGCCCATCGACCCCACCGAGTGGAACCGCAACGACGGTTTCTCGCCGGGGCCGATGATCCTGGCCTATGCGCCGGGCGTGGACCTGGCGCGGAGCGGGGCGGTGCCGCTGACCGACCTGAACCGCTACACCGATCCCGACCAGCCGGTGCTGCTGATCGACGCCGAGACCGGCGAGCGCCAGCCCGTGTGGGCCGAGATCGACGTCAACGCCGGCCAACTGATCCCGGCCGAGGGTATCGACAAGGCCGGCGAGGCCAAGCCCGCCCTGATCGTGCGGCCGGCCCGCAACCTGACCCCGGGTCGCCGCTACATCGTGGCCCTGCGGCATCTGCGCGACGCCGCGGGCGAGTCCCTGGCCGCGCCGGCCGCGTTCCGGGTCTGCCGCGACGGCGTCGACACCGGCGTGCCGGTGGTCGCCGACCGCTGCGCCAGCCTGGAGGACGACGTGTTCGCGCCGCTGGCGGATCATGGCGTGGCCCGCGACGATCTCTACCTGGCCTGGGACTTCACCGTGGCCAGCGACCGCAGTCTCACCGGCCGCCTGCTGCACATGCGCGACGACGCCTTCGCGGCGCTGGGCGAGCGGGGCGACCCGGGCGATCCCGACTACGAGATGGGCGCGGCCCCGACCGTCACCGTGGACGAGGTCATCAACAACCCGGACGAGAAGATCGCCCGGCGCGTGGTCGGCCGGATCACGATGCCCAGCTACCTGGCGCCGTCCGACGCCGCGCTGCTGAACCAGCCGGCGCTGACCGACCTGGTGTCGCAGGTCGGCGAGCAGTTCCCGGATGAGCTCGAGCTGATCGGCGAGGGGCTGGACATCGCCACCATCCTGAGCGTGCCGCCCAATCGTCTGTACTACTCGCCGTTCGACGGCAGCGCGGGCGGCATCGGCTACGGCGACGGCCTGCCGGACCGCCTGTATCCGGGCGCGACCCAGGACGCCGAGTTCATCTGCAGCATCCCCAAGGCGGCGGTGGGCGATTTCGCCTCCGCCACCGCGGCGGACGTGACGCCGGCGCGGCCGTCGCTGTACGGCCACGGCCTGCTCGGCAGCCACACCGAGGTACGGGCCGGCAACGTCGAGGCCATGGGCAACGAGCACAACATGATGTTCTGCGCCATCGACTGGTTCGGCTTCGCCACCGGCG
Organism: Salinisphaera sp. PC39; assembly: GCF_040361335.1. NCBI lineage: Bacteria > Pseudomonadati > Pseudomonadota > Gammaproteobacteria > Salinisphaerales > Salinisphaeraceae > Salinisphaera > Salinisphaera sp. PC39. The sequence continues at coordinate 84,900 of NZ_APNM01000007.1, forward strand.
ACGTGCCCAACGTGCTGCTGTCGCTGCTGGACCTGTCGCTGTTCCCGGTGATCCCGGATGCCTCGCAGCAGGGCATGCTCAACCAGCTATTCCTGGCGCGGGCGCTGCGGCATCCCGAGGGTCTCGCCGCGAATCCCGCCTTCCAGGTGGACGGCCGCCCGGTGTTCGACAATCGCGAGGTCTTCTACGACGGCAACAGCCAGGGCGGCATCCTCGGCGGCCCGGTCGTGGCGTTGTCCAAGGACATCGACCGCGGCGTGCTGGGCGTGCCGGGCATGAACTATTCGCTGCTGCTGCGGCGCAGCGTGGACTTCGACACCTACGCCATCCCGCTGTACCTGTCCTACCAGGGCGACCTGGACCGCAACCTCGGGTTCTCGCTGATCCAGATGCTCTGGGACCGGTCCGAGAACAACGGTTATGTCCACCGTCTGAACCGCAATCCGTTCCCGGGCACCGGCGAGAATCGCGTGCTGCTGCATCCGGCCTACGGCGACCACCAGGTCACCATGTGGAGCGCGGACATCATGGCCCGGTCCATGGACGCGCCCATCGACCGCAGCCGCGTGCCCGACGCGCGCCACCCGGCGGGCGAGAACGCCTTCTCGCTGCTGGACGAGGTGGATTACGGCGCCGACGGTCGCGCCGACGGCTCCGCCATCGTGTATTGGGACGCCGGGCCCGAAGCGACCCCGCCGCCGCCGGTGACCAACACCCCGCCGCGCGCCGGCGAGGATCCGCACAGCTACCCGCGGGACCAGGTCCCGGCGCGCTGCCAGAAGTCGCATTTCCTGCATCCCGAGGGCGCGGTCGTGGACGTGACCGGCGTGACCGCGGCCGCCGATTGCCCGGCGCTGCCCGCGATCGAGCCGCCGCCGACACCCGAGCCGCCGGACGACGACATGCCGGCGGAACTGGGCAGTTGCACCCCGGACCCGATGGCCGAGGGCTGCGTGCTGAACTCGATCGCCGACCTGCTGCAGGCGGACACCGTCGCCGGCCTGGTCGAGGGTCTGGCCGCCTGCGCCGAGGCAGGCGAGGGCGCGCCCGAGTGCGTCGCCGCCGAACTGCGGGAGGCGGTGGACATCGCCGCCTGCTCGCCCAAGCTGACCGCGCCGGACTGCCCGGTGGGCAATATCGTCGGCGACGTGCTGGCGGTGCTGGACGACCTGGCGCTGCCCGTGGCCAGCGACGAGATCGAGCCGACGCCGGCCCGGGGCGAGTCCCGCGCGGGCAACAGCTACGCCATCTATCTGCCCTCGGAGAGCGGCGAGATCATCGCCTTCCAGGTGTTCGAGCCGGCCGAACTGGCCGGCGGCGAGCGCTATCCGCTGGTGCTGCACGGCCACGGTTTCGGCGGCAGCCGCATGACCGAGGCCTCGGGCACGGTGGCGCGGTTGCTGGAGGCCGGCTACGGCGTGATCAGCGTGGATCAGCGGGGCTTCGGCGAGTCCTCGGGCACGGTGCGGGTCATGGACCCGGACTACGAGGGCCGCGACCTGGTGCAAATCCTGGACTGGGCCGAGGCCCACCTGGACTGGCTGGCCTACGAGGCCGACAACCTGGTGCTGGGCGCCATCGGCGGCAGCTACGGCGGCGGTTACCAGCTCCTTCTGCAAGGCGCCGATCCCGAGAACCGCCTGGACGCCATGGTCCCGGACATCACCTGGAACGACCTGCGCTATAGCCTCAATCCGGGCGGCGTGGTCAAGTCCGGCTGGGCGCTGGTCCTGGTGGCCGGCGGCGAGGCCGGGGCGCAGCTTCAGCTCGACCCCTTCATCAAGGAGACATTGCTGCAGGGCATCCTGACCAATCGCTTCCCCGAGGATTCCCTGGCCTGGTTCAACTACCACAGCCTGGATTACTTCTGCCGGGTGCCGGGCGACGCGGATCAGGGCGTCTATCCGGCGTTGCCGCCGTATCCGGGCGCCACGGCGCCGCGGCGGCCGCTGCCGGACGTGGACGTGCTGCTCACCCAGGGCATGCGCGACACCCTGTTCAACTTCAACGAGGCCTACCGCAATTTCTCCTGCCTGGAACGCGAGACCGCCGGCGACGTGCGCCTGATGACCCACGAGTCCGGGCACATCCTGCCGCTGTCGGCCGATACCGTGCCGGGCCTGTCCGAACTGGATAGCCAGGTCCTGGCCGAGATCGGTCTCAACCTGCCCGCGTTCCAGGAGGCGGGCGGCAGCCGTGCCTGCGGCGCCCTGGACCTGGGCGACGCGACCCTGGCCTGGTTCAAGGAGAAGCTGAAGGGCGTCGACGGCGCCGCGGCCGCGCTCGGCGGGCCGGACGAGACCTGTCTGTCCCTGGCCGAGGGCGACGCCGTGCGCGTGGACGAGGTGCCGGTGGGCGGCACCGAGGTCGATGTGCCCCCCACCCGCAACGTGCCCGTGGGCGTGGCCGGCGCCGCCGGCAGCGTGTATCCGCCGCGCGCGGTGGAACTGGGCATGGTGGGGCCGGGCGGCGATGTGCTCGCCGGCATCCCGCGGGCGCAACTGACCGTGACCTATTCGGGCGGGGTCGGCGACGCCGATGCCATCCTGTTCGCGGGTATCGGCGTGCGCGGTCAGGACGAGGCCGAATGGCGCCTGGTCGACGACCAGATCATGCCGCTGCGCGGTCTGGGCGACCACGATGTGTCCCTGGTCGGCGTGGGCGAGCGCCTGCACGAGGGCGACCGCGTGGCGCTGCTGCTCTACGGCTACCACCTGCAGTACCTGGAGAGCGCCTCGCGCGATCCGCGCCTGCTGTCGGTGGATGTCGAGGGGCGGGTGTCGCTGCCGCTGCTGGACGGCAACCTGCTGCCGATGCCGACGAGCCTGCCGACCAACGGCGGCGGGCTCCTGGGACTGGTCACCGATACCCTGGGTGATCTCGGCGAGACCGTGGGCGTGATCGGCGGCCTGTTGGGCGTCATCGAGGACCCCGAGGCCCTGCCGGACGAGGTCCTGGCGGCGCTTGAGGCACTGCCGGTGGAGCTCGGCGACACGGCTCTGGGCCTGTTCCGGTCGCTGGTCGGCTTCGCCGGCCTCGACGGCGACGGCCCACTGGGCGCGGCACTGTTCGACACCTATGCCAACGTGGCCGGCCTGCTGGACACGATCGCCAGCGATCCGACACAGTTCCCGCCCGATCTGGCGGCGACCGTCGGCGAACTGGTGGACGACAGCGGGAATATCGTGGGGCTCGGCGAGGACGCGGTGGCCCGCGAGGTCGAGCCGGTGGTGCTCACCGGCGCCCGCATACCGGCCTGGTCCGCGCCGGCCGCGTTCGGTTACCCGGACAATCCGTTGCCGGCGCCGCTCGCCGAGGACGTGCGCGACGCCCACGACGGCACCCTGATCGCCCCCGAGAGTCCGATCCGGCCCGAGGGCGTGCCGGTGGACGAGGTCGCCGCCTATCGTTGGGCGGACGGCGCCTGGGTCGAAATCCCGGTGCAGGTGGACGAGCGTTTCCCGTATTTCCTTTCCAACGACAACTCGGACTTCGGCGTCTACTCGGGCACCGACACCGAGCTGACCTACGCCTGGGACGAGGAGAGCTGGAAGAAGACCGACACCCGCGTGGTGACGCTGCCGGACGGTCGCGTGCGCTACGAGACCGCCTATCCGCCGGGCGAGGGGGCGACCCCGGATCCGGTGCCCGGGTTGGACGACGACGACGAGATCGTGTTCATGGCCTCGGACGCCGGCGGCCTGGCGCCCTCGGGCGAGCGACCCGCGGGCGAGCGACCCGCGGGCGTCGAGGGCGAGGGCCGGTTGGTCACGCTGGTGGATCCGCTGGACCCGGACGAGCTGCGCCATGTCTACCTGTTCCGGCGGCCCGGGGGATCGTCGTTCACGGCCGAGAACGGCTATGTACGCTACGACCGCCACGAGGACGCCGACGAGTGGATCGACCGGCACTTCTTCCGGGCGGACGATCCCGAGAAGCTGGGTTCCAGCAACACCGGCTACGGCGCCAACCTGGCGGGACCGGTGCGGCCGCCCGAGGACGGTTACTTCGACTACCAGCGGGCCGGCTGCGATCCGGACGCGGTCGAGTGCCTGTCCGAGGACCGCTTCCCGCGCGACGGGCTGACCGTGACCACGGACCGCTACCGCTGGGAGGCCAGCGGCCGCTGGATGGTGCGCGATATCCGCATCGCCAAGCCCGGGCAGCCGGGCGTGTACGGGCCCGACCTGATCGACCGCTGGAAGGGCCGCGCCTTCCAGCAGACGCCGGACTCGGACATCTCCCTGGTCGGCTTCGAGGACGAACAGGTCAACTGGGAGGCCAACGCCTCGCTGCTGGGCGAGCGCTGCGGCCCGGTGCGCTGCATCCGCGAGACCTGGGGCGCCGATTCCGGTACCAACGTCACCAAGACCGAGACCTTCTACCGCGACGCGATCGCCTACCGTTATCGCGTGCGGGTGCATCCGATCCCGCCGGACGGTCTCTACACCAACTGGGATTACAACCGCGGCGTGGCGGCGCGCTACTACAACGCCCTGCGCCCGGACGGCGTGGCCATCGACGGCCGCCCGGACGATGTGCTCCAGATCGACGAGATCGGCCTGCCGGGCTGCAACGCCATCCTGGAGACGCTGGACGCGCTCAGCGGCTTCGAGCTGCCGGATTACGGCGAGGAGGATATCTCGGGCTGCGCCACCTTCTTCGACTTCCCGGACCCGACCTTCAACCTGCCGCTGGGCTACTACACGTGGGAGCAGGTCTCGGGCAGGGACGACGCCGGCTCGCTGGTGTACCTGTTCGAGCTCAAGGGGCCGACCACGGTCGTCAATCCGCTGATCGTGCCGTACTACCGGGACGATGCCTGCTTCGACGACGGCACCGGCGACGACCCCGTGCCGCGCCCATGGCCCGGCGAGGCCTCCGACGACCCGCGGGTGGCCGCGGGCTACGAGGCCCTGGCCGGCCGCCCGATCGACACCGGCCCGGACGCGCCCTTCGAGGACTGCATCGAGCGCCAGGGCGCGCATGCCTCGCACGGCGTGCACATCCTGGTGCTGGCCGAGTCCGACAACCTGTTCACGGGCATGCCGGTGGACGAGATCGACGGCCAGCAGTGGCAGTTCATGGTGCCCACCGAGCGGCCTGATAACATCGGCGAGCCCTACGCGAACACCGTGCGGGTGCCGCTGCAGCCGGTGGTGACGCCGTTGGTGCCATAGCGGGGAAGCGCCGGCGCCGCCCTCCAGGGAGGGGAGGGCGGCCACCCATTGAACCATGTCCCATGAATGGGAAGACGGCTACGCATCGCTCCCTCTCCCATGAACGGGAGAGCAGCCACGCATGACGCCCTCTACCATGAATGGGAGAGCATCTACGCAATACCCCTCTCCCATGAATGGGAGAGGGCCGGGGTGAGGGTTGAACGATCCCGCCCCGGCGCCGAACCGCCGCGCACCCCTCAACCAGACCTTCTCCCCTCGAGGGGAGAAGGCTCGACTCTTGCCGAATCGCCTCGAAGGCTTTCGGTTCGACGATCCTTTATCCCTTCTCCCATGAATGGGAGAGCAACGATGCATGACGCCCTCTCCCATGAATGGGAGAGCAGCTACGCATTACTCCCCCTCTCCCATGAATGGGAGAGGGTCGGGGAGAGGGTTGACCATCCCGCCCCGGCGCCGAACCGCCGCGCCCCCCCTCATCCAAACCTTCTCCCCTCAAGGGGAGAAGGCTCGATTCTTGTTGATTCGCCTCGAATGTCTCCGGGACGACGGGAGCAGTGGTGAAGACGCCTGGCTTGCACCCTGTCACGGGCATCTGTATAAATTTACACTGACACTGTCAGAACGCCCGGGAGCGATCCATGAACGCCAGCGCCGCCGAGTCCGTCATGCCCGTGGAGCCCAGCCGGCCGGACGATCCGTCCGAGGGCCTGCTCAGCCTGCCCGTCATCGGCCGGGTCGCCGCGGGCTCGCCCATCGAGGCGGTCGAGAACACCGAGAAGGTCATCCGCGTGCCGGCGGCCCGTTTCCGCCACAAGCCGGACTACCTGCTGCGGGTGCGGGGCGAGTCCATGATCGGCGAAGGCATCCTGGACAATGACCTGATCGCCGTTAAGCGCCAGTCCACCGCCGAGCCGGGCCAGATCGTGGTCGCCCGCCACGGCGACGACGTCACCGTGAAGGAACTGCGCATCGACAACGGCGAGGTGGTGCTGATCCCCGCCAACGAGGCCCACGAACCGATCCGCATCCCCGCGGACATGGTCACCATCGAGGGCGTGTACGTGGGGCTGGTGCGGGAAACGGACGTCGTCGCGGCCTGATCCCCGCAAGGATTCCGCGTGCCGGGAAGGACGCACGCACGGAAGCATGGAGGCAAAATGATCTGTCCATACCTCTTGGTGTCACGCTGTGATTGGGTACTTGCAATTCGTACATAAATGTACGAAATTGGCAAGTGAACGGTTACGAGTTCGAAAGACGCCTGCGCCGCCTTGGCCGCCGTGAAGGAGTGCCAGTGCGTTATCAGGCGCATGGCAAGGGGAGTCACGGGCGCCTCTATTACGGCAATCGATTCACGACCTTGAAGGATCGCAAGAAGCCGGTCGGCAAAGGGCTCCTCAAGGCTATGTGCGTGCAGCTCGGCGTCGATGCGGATAGGCTCGAGGAGCGTATGGCCATGCGTTATGTGTATCCGGTCACGATCGAGGCCGACGAGGATGGCCGCCATGTCGCCAGTGCTGGCGATGTGCCGGAGGCGCTGACCGAGGGGGCGTCGATTGCCGAGGCCTTGCACGCCATGAGCGATGCGCTGGGTGCGGCATTGGCCGGTTACGACTTGGCGGGTCGCGCTTTGCCGGTGCCCGGTGAACCGGAGCCCGGACAATATCTCGTGCCGGTGCCGGCCCTGGTTGCGGCGAAGCTGTCGTTACGCGGCGCGATGCGTGCGGAAGGTCTGTCCAACGTCGCCCTGGCGGCGCGCATGGGCGTATCGGAGGGGGCGGTTCGACGTCTCGTCGATCCGGATCATGCCTCGCGGCTCGACGGGGTGGTCAAGGCACTGGCGCAAACCGGCCATGGCCTGATCATCGAGGATTACAAGGAAACGGCATAGATGGTCGGGGTAGCAGGATTTGAACCTACGACCTCCACCTCCCGAAGGTGGCGCTCTACCAAGCTGAGCTATACCCCGTGCTGCGTGTCGCGTGTCAGTAGCTGCGTCGGAGGCAGAATTCCGCGAGTTGCGTGAGCGCCGATTTGTAGGGCGATTCGGGTATCCCGGCCAGTGCCTCGATGGCGGCCCGGGACTCGTCCTCGGCGCGGGCGAAAGTGTATGCCATCGCCCCGCTGGATTCAATCGCTTTCTGCACCGTGACCAGGGCGCCGCTGTCGCCGTCCTCGATGGCCTTGCGCAGGGCGCGGGCGGTGTCGCCGTCGGTCTCGGCGAGCGCCCGGATCAGGGGCAGAGTGGTCTTGCCTTCCTGGAGGTCGTCGCCGACGTTCTTGCCCAGGCGGCCGTCGCCGGTGCCGTAGTCGAGGGCGTCGTCCACTACCTGGAAGGCGATGCCGAGGTGGCGGCCGTAGGCCTCCAATGCGTCCTGGGTATCCTCGCCGGTGCCCGCCAGGACCGCCGCCAGGCGGCAACCCGCGGCGAACAGGCTGGCGGTCTTGCGCTCCGTGACCTCGAGGTAATCGGCCTCGGACAGGTCCGGGTTGTGGCAGTTCATCAACTGCAGGACCTCGCCTTCGGCGATGCGGTTGGTGGCGTCCGCCAGGATCCGCATCACCCGCATCTCGTCCAGCTCCACCATCATCTGGAACGAACGCGAATAGAGAAAGTCGCCGGTGAGCACGCTGGCGCCGTTGCCCCAGACGCTGTTCGCCGTGTCCTTGCCGCGGCGCTGGTCGGAGCCGTCGACCACGTCGTCGTGCAGCAGCGTGGCGGTGTGGATGAACTCCACGATGGCCGCGAGCAGGACATGGCCGCCGCCGTCGCGATACCCGCAGGCACGGGCCGCCAGGAGCACCAGGGCCGGACGCAGGCGCTTGCCGCCGCTGTGGATGATGTGATCGGCGAGGGCGTTGATCAGGACCACGTCGGAGCCCAGCCGGTCGCGGATCAGGGCGTCCACGTCGTGCATCTCGCGCGCCACGGGCGCGAGTATCGATTTGAGCGACATGGAGGCGTTGTCGGCCTGGCTCGGAGTCGCTGCGGCAGTCGTCATCGGCGCGCTATCCACGAAGAACGGGCATTGTGTACTTTACCGCACCTGCACGCGCGCGGCGCGGCCGGGTGTTCGTCTCGGGGCGGGAATCCCGCGCCGGCGGCGGTCCCCGGGCCCGGCGGCCGGGGCCGTTCTCCGGACACGAGCGGCGCAAACTTAGGGCCCGGTCGGCGGCCTGTCAACTCGGGTATGTCCGTTAAATCCCCCTCGGTCCCCTTTGGGAGAGGAGGATGGAGTGCCGTGCGCCTGTACCCCTCTTTGCTCAAGGGGGCAAGGGGATTTGGCCGAAGCCGAGAAATCCCCCTCATTCCCCCTTTGAGAAAGGGGGATGAAGCGCTGTGGCCCTGTTCCCCCTTTGAGAAAGGGGGATGAAGCGTCGTGTCCCTGTTCCCTCTTTGGAACAGGGGGATGAAGCGCCGCGGCCTTGTTCTCCCTTTGGGAAAAGGGGGGTGAAGCACCGCGGCCTTGTTCCCCCCTTTCCCAAAGGGGGCAGGGGGGATTTCCCGGACTTCTCCCGCGGCCCTCCCGGAAAAGAGCGAGGCGCCGGGACACCGTCTCTTGGAAATGACGGTGGTGCCGGCCGCGTCGCCCTTGACTCACGCCGGCTCGTGCTCCTCGTGCGCGAGCCGGCGAGTATCGTCCCGAGGGCGTGTCCGCAATTGACGTGCCGCGCCGCGAGGCTTAAAATTCCGCGCTCTTCAGCGGCCTCTGGCCGCATTTTCGATTCAGATTCATCGGAGTCATCTTTCATGCACGCCGTAATTCGCACCGGGGGCAAGCAGTACCGGGTCGCCGAGGGCGACGTCCTCCGCGTGGAGAAGCTCGAGGCCGAATCCGGCAGCAAGGTCGAGCTCGACGAGGTCCTCATGGTCGCCGACGGCGACGAGGTCCGCATCGGCTCGCCGCTGGTCGAGGGCGGCAAGGTGACGGCCGAGGTGCAGGGGCACGGTCGCGGCGACAAGATCGACGTGATCAAGTTCAAGCGGCGCAAGAAGTATCGCCGCAAGTACGGCCACCGTCAGGATTACACCGAGCTCAAGGTGACCGGCATCAGCACCGGCGGCAAGGCCGCGCCCAAGAAGTCCGCCGCCAAGGCCGATAAGGCCGAGGACGCGGGCGAAGCCGAGGCGGCGCCCAAGAAGGAGGCGGCCGCCGGCGAGAAGAAGACCGCGGCGAAGAAGTCCTCCGGCACGGCCAAGAAGTCGGCTTCCGCGGGCACCGCCAAGAAGGCGGCCCCGAAGAAGACGGCGGCCAAGAAGGCCGATGCCGACAAGGCCGAGAGCAAGGCCAAGAAGGACGACGGCGCCGAGTGAGTCGGCACGAACAGGATCGAGAGAGGTAGACAGGCATGGCACACAAGAAGGCAGGCGGCAGCACTCGCAACGGTCGCGATTCCGAATCGAAACGCCTCGGCGTCAAGCGGTTCGGCGGCCAGACCGTCAGCGCGGGCAGCATCATCGTGCGCCAGCGCGGCAGCAGCTTCCACCCCGGCAACGGCGTCGGCATGGGCAAGGACTACACTCTGTATGCGAAGGTCGACGGCCGCGTCGGCTTCGAGGTGAAGGGCCCGCGCAACCGCAAGTTCGTGACCGTCACGGCGGACTGAGGACGCGGCCGGCAGGCCGTCACCGGAAAACCCCGCCACCGGCGGGGTTTTTTGTTGAAAGGCCGCTCCCCGGCCCGTCCGGGGCCGTAAACTGATATGCGTGCGTTCGCAGCGGGGTCCCCGTGAAATTCGTCGACGAAGCCAATCTGCGGGTCGAGGCCGGCGACGGCGGCAACGGCTGCCTGTCGTTCCGGCGCGAGAAATATGTGCCGCGCGGCGGCCCGGACGGCGGCGACGGCGGCGACGGCGGCAGCGTGTTCCTGGTGGCCGATCACAACCTGAATACGCTGTACGACTATCGCGTGAGCAAGGTCTTCCGCGCCCGCCGCGGCGGCAACGGCGCCGGCGCCAACCGCACCGGCGCCAAGGGCGACGACCTGGTGCTGCCGGTGCCGGTGGGCACGCTCTGCTTCGACCGCGACACGGACGAACTGATCGGCGACCTGACCGCGGACGGCCAGCGCCTCAGGGTGGCGCAGGGCGGTTTCCACGGCCTCGGCAACGCTCGCTTCAAGTCCAGCACCAACCGCGCGCCGCGCAAGACCACCGACGGCACCCCGGGCGAGCAGCGCAATCTCCGGCTGGAGCTCAAGTTGCTGGCGGATGTCGGCCTGGTGGGGCTGCCCAATGCCGGCAAATCGACGCTGCTGAGCGCCGTGTCCGGCGCGCGGCCGCGGGTCGCGGACTATCCCTTCACCACGTTGACGCCGCAAGTGGGCGTGGTGGGCGTGGGACCGCTGCGCAGCTTCACGCTGGTGGATCTGCCGGGCCTGATCGAGGGCGCCGCCGAGGGCATCGGCCTCGGCCACCGTTTCCTCAAGCATAGCCAGCGTACGCGGCTACTGCTGCACGTGGTGGACATCCTCCCGCCCGACGGCCAGCCGCCGGCCGAGGCGGTCGCCGCGATCGCCGGGGAGCTCGCGGCCTTCAGCCCCGAACTGGCCGGGCGCGAACGCTGGCTGGTGCTGAACAAGGCGGATCTGCTGCCCGAGGACGAGCGCGCCGCCCTGCGCGACGACATCGTCCGGGAACTCGACTGGCGCGGGCCGGTGTATATGGTCTCGGCACTGGACCCCGACAGCCTGCGGCCGTTGCTGGGCGACGTCATGACACGCCTGGAGGCGCTGCGCGAGGCGGTGTCGGATGGCGATGACGAAGGCGGCGACGAGGCGGAGTAGGGTGTTGGCTGTGACGTGGGTGCACCGGGACATATCCGCACGCCGTTGCCTGATAGGATGGCGCGACCATGGACCGACGTAAGCTGGGCGCCAGCCGGCGCTGGGTAGTCAAGATCGGCAGCGCGCTGCTGACGGCCTCCGGGCGCGGACTGGATCACGAGCGCATCGCGGACTGGGTGGCCCAGATCGCCGCCCTGCGCGATGCCGGACACGAGATCGCCGTGGTGTCGTCCGGCGCGGTGGCCGAGGGGTTGGTGCGTCTGGGCTGGGACAAGCGGCCCCAGGCCCTAAACCAGCTCCAGGCGGCGGCCTCCGTGGGCCAGATGGGCCTGGTGGAGGCCTACGAGCGGCAGTTCCAGCGGCATGGCCTGCGCACGGCCCAGGTCCTGCTCACGCACGACGAGGTCGCCGACCGCCGGCGCTATCTCAATGCCCGCAGCACGCTCCTGACATTGCTCCAGCTCGGCGTGATCCCCGTGGTCAACGAGAACGATGCCGTCGCCACCGAGGAGATCCGCCTGGGCGACAACGACACCCTGGCGGCGATGACGGTCAACCTGATCGATGCCGACCTGCTGGTGATCCTGACCGACCAGGCCGGCATGTACGACGCCGATCCCCGCGCCAATCCCGACGCCACCCTGATCGACCAGCGGCCGGCCGACGATCCCGATCTGCAGCGCATGGCCGGCGGCGGCTCCGGGACACTGGGCCGCGGCGGCATGCGCACGAAGGTGCAGGCGGCGGTGCAGGCGGCACGCTCGGGGGCCGCGACCGTGATCGCCGACGGCCTCACCGACGGCGTCCTGCAGCGCCTCGCCGAGGGCCAGCGTCTGGGCACGCTGCTCACGCCCGGTGAACAGAAGATCACGGCGCGCAAGCGCTGGATCGCGAGCCAGCGTCAGACCCGCGGCCGCGTGCGCCTGGACGCGGGCGCCGCCCGCGCGCTGCGCGAGGGCGGACGCAGCCTGCTGCCGATCGGGATCACGGCGGTCGAGGGGGAGTTCCGGCGCGGCGACATCGTGGCCTGCCTGGACCCCGAGGGACGCGAGATCGCGCGCGGCATGGCCAACTACGACGCCCGCGAGGCGCGGGCGCTGGCCGGCAAGGGCAGCGACGAGATCGCCGCGGTGCTGGGCTACACGGGCGAGCCGGAGTTTATTCACCGGGATAATTCCGTCATATTGTAGCGAGCGGGACATAGGGAGACGCGAGCGGATGGACAAGGTGAGCCGTATCGGGGCGACCAACGTCGTTTGGCACGCCCACCGGGTGAGCAAGGAAGAGCGCGCCGAGCGCGCGGGCCAGAAACCCTGCGTGCTCTGGTTCACCGGCCTGTCGGGTTCGGGCAAGTCGACCCTGGCCGACGCCCTCGATCAGGCCCTGTTCGCCGAAGGCCGGCAGACCTACGTGCTGGACGGCGACAACGTGCGCCACGGCCTGAACCGCGATCTCGGTTTCACCGATGCCGACCGCGAGGAGAACATCCGCCGTATCGGCGAGGTGGCCAAGCTGTTCGTCAACGCCGGCATGATCGTCCTCACGGCCTTCATCTCGCCGTTCCGCTCCGACCGGCGGATGGTGCGGGCGCTGCTGGATGAGGGCGAGTTCATCGAGATCTACGTGCGGGCTCCGCTCGAGGTCTGCGAGGAGCGCGACCCCAAGGGTCTGTACAAGCGCGCCCGTGCCGGCGAGATCAAGAACTTCACCGGCCTGGACTCGCCCTACGAGACCCCGGTGAAGCCCGAGATCATCGTCGATACGGCGGACGTCCGCCTGGAGGAGTCCGTCGCCGCCATCCGCGAGGCCCTGGCCAAGCGCGGCATTCTCTGATCCGGCCCCGGTTGCGTTAATGGTCCACGCCGCGGCCGCGCCGCGGTACGCTGAGGAACGGCATTCTTGCTCGGTCTGGATTGGCAAGCGGCCCTGACCGCCGGGGTCCTGGCGGGCCTGCTGGCGACGGTCGTGCTCACGCGGGCGCCGCTGGATCTGGTGTTCGTGGCGGCCCTGAGCGTGCTGGTCGTGACCGGCGTGGTGGATGCCGGCCAGGCCTTCTCGGGGTTGAGCAATCCCGGCTTCCTGACCGTGGCCTTTCTGTACGTCGTGGTCGCCGGCGTGCGCGATACCGGCGGTATCCAGTGGATCGTGCACAACCTGCTGGGGGAGCCGCGCTCGGCCGGCCAGGCGCGGGCCCGCGTGATCCTGCCCGTGGGCGCGTTCAGCGCCTTCCTGAACAACACGCCCGTGGTGGCGATGATGATCCCCGCGGTCTCGGAATGGGCCCGGCGGTTTTCGTTGCGCGAATCGAAGCTGTTCATTCCGTTGTCCTATGCCGCCATCCTCGGCGGCACCTGCACCCTGCTGGGCACCAGCACCAACCTGCTGGTCAACGGCCTGCTGATCGAGCAGGGCGGGGCGGGCCTGGGCGTCTTCTCGATCACGCCGGTAGGGCTGGTCGTCCTGGGCGTGGGTCTGGTGTTCCTGATGCTGCTGTCGGACCGTCTGCTGCCGGATCGCGACGCCGCGGCCCGTGAGCTGGAGAATCCGCGCGAGTACACGGTCGAGATGCTGGTCGCCGACGGGCCGCTGGTGGGACGCACGATCGAGGCCGCCGGCCTGCGCCGGTTGCCGAACTGCTTCCTGATCGAGCTCGACCGCGGCGACCTGGTGTTGCCGGCGGTGGCGCCCCACGAGCGCCTGCAGGCGGGGGACCGCCTGGTGTTCGCCGGACCGGTGAGCGCGGTGCTGGACCTGCGGCGCATCCGCGGCCTGGTGCCGGCCACGGACCAGGTCTTCAAGCTGGGCGGCGGCGCCCGGCGGCAGCTCGTGGAGGCGGTGGTCTCGGACCAGTGTCCGGTGGTGGGGCGGACCATACGCGAGGGCGGTTTCCGTTCGCGCTACGGCGCCGCCGTGATCGCGGTGGCGCGCGGCAACCGGCGCATGCCGGGCAAGGTCGGCGATATCCGTCTGCAGCCGGGCGATGTGCTGATGCTGGAAGCCGGCTACGACTTCATCCGTTCCCATCGCCACCGCCGGGATTTCCTGCTCACGCGGCATATCCAGAATTCCGAGCCGCCCCGGCACGAGCGCGCCGGCACCGCCGCGCTGATCATGGCCGGCATGGTGGCGGCGGCGGCCACCGGCCTCATGCCCATGGCCCATGCCGCCCTGGCGGCGGCCGTGGCGATGGTCGCCACCCGCTGCGTGACCGGCACCGCGGCCCGTTCGTCGATGGATTTCAACGTACTGATCGTGATCGCGGCCGCCATCGGCCTCAGCCACGCAATGCACGAGAGCGGCCTGGCGGCGCTGGTGGCGGATGCCCTGTTCGGGCTGGCCGCGGGCGGCCCGGACTGGGCCTACTTCGCGATCGCCTACCTGCTGGCGGCGGTATTGTCGGCGGTGATGACCAACAACGCCGCGGCCGTGCTGATTTTCCCGATCGCCTTCGCGGCGGCGGGGGAGGCGGGCATCGACCCGATCCCGGTGGCGGTGGCCGTGATGTTCGGCGCCTCGGCGAGCTTCGCCACGCCCATGGCCTACCAGACCAATCTCATGGTCATGGGCGCCGGCGGTTACGTGTTTTCCGACTACCTGCGCATCGGCCTGCCCATGACCCTGGTCACGGGTGTGTCGGCGGTCGCGGCGATCGCGTTCTTCTTCGGGGGCTGAGCGGACGGATCGGCCATGGTCGAGTCTGCCCCCTGGAGGGGGAAGGTTTGGACCAGGGCGCGCGGTGGTTCGGCGTCGGGGCGGTTTCATCAACCCTCTCCCCGGCCCTCTCCCAATCATGGGAGAGGGAGTAAGAAGATGTGTGCTCTCCCAATCATGGGAGAGAAGGTAAGAGGATAAGCTCTCTCCCAATCATGGGAGCGGGAGCGACTTCCCGATACCGGACAAGAAAAAGGCCCGCTCTCGAGCGGGCCTTTTCGTCGAACGGCGATCGCGTGGTGTCAGGAGAGCGCGCGGATCTGGTCGTTCAGGCGCGACTTGTGGCGGGCGGCCTTGTTCGGATGGATGCGGCCCTTGCCGGCCATGCGGTCGATCACCGGCACGGCGTCCTTGAAGGCGGCCTCGGCCGCGGCCTTGTCGCCGCTCTCGATCGCCTTGCGGACCTTCTTGATGTGGGTACGCACCAGCGAACGCTGGCCGTGGTTGTGCTGGCGGCGCTCTTCGGCCTGGCGGGCGCGCTTTCTGGCTTGCGGGGAATTCGCCACGTCGACTCCTGGAAACTCGTGTATCCGGCCCCGGAGGGCCTCGGAAAGGCGCGTATTATTGGTATTTGGCGGGCGCATGTCAATTCCCGGCAGGGGGCTGGACCGACACGCGCCGAACGTATATTGTTCATTTTGTACATTTTGATCAGAATAGCCATGCGTTACGTGTCTGCCACAGAGGCCAAGCAGCGTTTAGCCGCCCTGCTGGACGCGGCCCAGCGCGAGCCGATCGCGATCCGCCGTCAGAAGCGGGAGGTGGCCGTGATCCTGTCCCCGCGGGAATATGAACGTCTGCGTGGCCAAAACATCCAGGATTTCGAGCGTTTCTGCGACCGGATCGGTGAACGGGCCGCGGCGCGCGGATTGACCGAGGACAAGCTGGCCGATTTGCTCGCGGATGACGCCTGACGAACGCGTTGTCGTTGACAGCAACGCGCTCGTCAGTCGGTTGCTCTTGCCGTCCTCGGTGCCCGGTAGGGCGGTCAGCCGGATCGTACGCGAGGCGCGGTTGCTGGTGTCCGAGGCGACCATGGCCGAACTGGCCGAGGTTCTGTCCCGCCGCAAATTCGATTCCTACGTCACGGTCGCCGAGCGCAAGCAATTCCTGCGGCTGTTATCCCGAGTCGCCGAGTACGTGCCGATCGTCAGGCAGGTCCGCGAGTGCCGCGATCCGCGGGACGACAAGTTCCTCGAAGTGGCGGTGAACGGTGATGCGAACTGGATCGTCACCGGCGACCGTGACCTGCTGGCGCTGGATCCGTTCGAGAATATCCGTATCGTGACGCCGGCGGATTACCCAGTGGATCGTGGGTCGTAGGGGAGTGGCTCGAATGGGGCGTCTCCGCAGTGGTGGGGGCGCGGCGGAAACCGCTATCATGCGCCCCAAGCCAAGCCGGTAGCCGCATGTCGTCTTCCCTGCTCAAATCCACCGGCGTCGTGGGCCTCATGACGCTGCTGTCGCGCGTGCTCGGATTCCTGCGCGACGTGGTGCTGGCGGTGCTGTTCGGCGCGGGCGCCGGCATGGACGCCTTCCTGGTGGCCTTCAAGATCCCGAATTTCATGCGCCGGCTGTTCGCCGAAGGGGCGTTCGCGCAGTCCTTCGTGCCGGTGCTGTCGGCCACCAAGTCCCGCGACGGCGAGGCCGAGGTCCGGGAACTGGTGAACGTGGTCGCCGGCACCCTGGGCGCGATCCTGGTGCTGATCACGGCGGTCGGCGTGGTCGCCGCGCCGCTGCTCATCCTGCTGTTCGCGCCCGGATTCGCGGCCGACGCGGCGCAGTTCGAGCTGGCGACGTCGCTGCTGCGGCTGACATTTCCCTATCTGCTGTTCATCTCGTTGACCGCGTTCGCGGGCGGCATCCTGAATACCTACGGCCGTTTCGCGGTGCCGGCGTTCACGCCGGTGCTGCTCAACCTGTGCCTGATCGCGGCGGCGCTGTGGCTGGCGCCGCGCTTCGCGCGCCCGGAAATGGCCCTGGCCGTGGGCGTGTTCGCCGCCGGCGTGGCCCAGCTCGCCCTGCAGTTGCCGTTCCTGGCGCGGCTGGGGCTGCTGCCGCGGCCCCGATGGGGCTGGGCGCACGCCCAGGTGCGGCGGATCCTGCGCCTGATGCTGCCGATCCTGTTCGGCTCGTCGGTGGCGCAGGTCAACCTGATGCTGGATACCATCCTGGCCTCGCTGCTGGCCGCCGGCAGCGTGAGCTGGCTGTATTTCTCCGATCGGCTCATGGAGTTCCCGCTGGGCGTATTCTCGATCGCGATCGCGACCGTGATCCTGCCGAGCCTGTCCGCCAGCCACGCGCGGGAGTCCGCGGATTCGTTCTCGAACACGCTGGACTGGGCGTTGCGGTTGCTGGTCGTGATCGGCACGCCCGCCATGGTGGGTCTGTTCGTGCTCGCCGGGCCGCTGATCGCGACCCTGTTCCATTACCGTTCCTTCGGCGTGGCCGATGTGCTCATGAGCCGGTACAGTCTCATGGCCTATGCCTTGGGCTTCATGGGGTTTTCGTTGGTGAAAGTGCTTGTGCCGGGTTTCTTCGCCCGGGAGGATTCGCGCACGCCGGTGCGTTACGGCGTCATTTCCGTGGCCGCGACCATGGCGATGAACCTGGGGTTCGTGGGTGCCCTGGTGTGGCTGGCCGCCCCGGCGCCGCACGCGGGGCTGGCCCTGGCGACCTCGCTGGGGGCGTTCGTGAATGCCGGCCTGCTGTACCGGCGTCTGCGCCGGGACGGCGTTTACCGGCCGACCCCCGGTTGGGTCCGGTTGGCGGCGCAGGTCGCGCTCGCCAGCGCGGCGATGGCGGCGATGCTGGCGTACGCGGCCGGGCCGCTCGCCGATTGGCTCGCCTGGGACGCGGCGCGGCGCGCGGCCACGCTCGGCGGCCTGGTCGCCGGCGGCGCCGCGGTGTATTTCGGCGTGCTGTTCGCGGCCGGTGTCCGGCCGCGGCAGGTATGGCGGGCGAGCGGGGTCTGAGCGCATGGAGCTGATCCGTGGCATCCATAACCTGCGACCCCGTCATCGCGGGTGCGTGCTGACCGTCGGCAACTACGACGGCTTGCACCGGGGGCATCAGGCGATCCTGGCGAAGCTGGGCGAGGCCGGCGCGCGGCTGGGTCTGCCGACGGCCATGCTCACCTTCGAGCCGATGCCCCGCGAGTTCTTCGACCCGGAAGGGGCGCCACCGCGGTTGTCCAGCCTGCGCGAGAAGGCCGAGGACGCGGCCGCGATGGGCCTCGAACGTCTCGTCTGCGCGCGTTTCGACCGGCGTTTCGCCGCCCTGTCGCCGCTCGAATTCGTGCGCGACCTGATGGTGGGGGACCTGGGCGCCGCCTATATCCTGGTGGGCAAGGACTTCCGGTTCGGCCACAAGCGCCAGGGGGACCTGGCGCTGCTGCGGGAGCTGAGCGGGACCTACGGCTACGAATTGGTGCCGATGCCCACGGTGCAGGAAGAGGACGAACGTGTCAGCAGCACCCGTGTGCGCGAGGCCCTCGCGGCCGGGAATCCGCCACTCGCGGCCCGCCTGCTGGGGCGGCCGTACCGGATCAGCGGCCGGGTACGGCAGGGCGCCCGGCTCGGGCGGACCCTGGGTATCCCGACCGCCAACCTGCGCGTCACGCGCAAGCCGGCGCCGCGTTTCGGGGTGTACGCCGCCGAGGCCGTGCTCGACGACGGGCGGATGGTTCCGGCGGCGGTGAATCTCGGCGTGCGGCCCACGGTCAACGGCCGCGATTGCCTGCTGGAGGCGCACCTGCTGGATTTCGCCGGCGACCTGTACGGCCGGCGTCTGGACGTGCGTTTCCGCCATTTCCTGCGCCCGGAGGCGCGCTTCGACGGCGTCGAGGCGCTGAAGACCCAGATGCTGGCCGATATCGAGCGCGCCCGCGCCCTCCTGGGCACGGTCGATCCATCCCATCGAACGGAACCCGAGAACGATGTCCGATCCCGTTGAGCCCGAATCCCGCGGCGGTCCGCCGCAGCGGGCCTTCCAGTACCGCAATGTCCACTGGCTGTGGCTGTCGGCCCTGGTGATCGCCGCCGACCAGATCACCAAGCAGATCGTGGTCAACAACATGGATCTGTACGAGAGGATCGTGCTGTTGCCGGTGCTCAACCTCACGCGGATGCACAACACCGGGGCCGCCTTCAGCATGCTCTCGGAGGCGGCGCCGTGGTTCTTTGTCGCCCTGGCGGTGGCGGTGAGCCTGGGCATCCTGGTGTGGCTGCGCCGAAATCCCGATCACGAGCGCCTGACCGCGCTGGGTCTGTGCCTGATCCTGGGCGGCGCGCTCGGCAATGCCATCGACCGCGCCGCGCGCGGCCACGTGATCGATTTCATCGACATGCACGCGGCCGGCTGGCACTGGCCGGCCTTCAACATCGCCGATATCGGGATCACCGTCGGCGCCGTGTTGATCGTGGCCGACATGCTCTTCGGCGGGCGACGGGAAGCCCCTCGATGAAGACGATCCTGGTGACCGGCGCCGCGGGCTTCGTGGGCGCGCATTACAGTCGCCGCCTGCTGGACGACGGCTATCGCGTGGTCGGTCTGGACAATCTCAACGATTACTACGATGTCCGGCTCAAGCGCGATCGCCTGAGCCGCCTGATCGGCGAGCATCCGGCATTCGAGTTCCATCACGCCGACCTCGCCGATGCGGAGGCGATGGCGCGGCTGTTCGCGGCGCACCGCTACGACTGCGTGGTCCATCTCGGGGCACAGGCCGGCGTGCGCTATTCCCTGGAGAATCCCGACGCCTATATCCAGAGCAACCTGGTGGGGTTCACTCATGTACTGGAGGGTTGTCGCCGCCACGAGGTGCCGCACTTGGTGTTTGCGTCCTCGTCGTCGGTGTACGGCGCCAACCGGGAGATTCCGTTCTCGGAGCGGCATGCGGTGGATCACCCGGTATCGCTCTACGCCGCCACCAAGCGCGGCGGCGAGCTGTTGGCGCATACCTACGCCTCGCTCTACGGCCTGCCCGTCACCGGTCTGCGTTTCTTTACCGTCTACGGGCCCTGGGGCCGGCCGGACATGGCCTATTTCTCCTTTACGCGGGATATCCTTGCCGGCCGGCCGATCAAGGTGTTCAACGAGGGCGATTTGGCGCGCGACTTCACCTATATCGACGATATCGTCGAGGGCATGGTCCGGCTGATCCCGCATGTGCCGGCGCCGGCGACGGACTGGGCCGAGCGCCCGGACGCCAGCTACGCGCCGTTCCGGCTGTACAACATCGGCAACCACAGCCCGGTGCGACTGCTGGATTTCATCGCCACGCTGGAACGGCTGCTGGGCGTGACGGCCCGCAAGGAATTCCTGCCCATGCAGCCGGGCGATGTCCATACCACCTATGCCGATGTCGACGCCCTGGGGCAGGCCGTGGGTTTCTCGCCGGACACCCCCCTCGAGACCGGCCTGGCGCGCTTCGTGGACTGGTATCGGGACTACTACGGGACGCGCGAATCCGCGCGTGCCGGGACGCTCAACTACTGAGCGGGCGTGCGCGTGCGTCGTCGCCGGGCGCTTGACGCGGATTCGAAAAATCCACTGATGTCGCGGATTACGCTGATTTATTTGAATGCGAGGCCGTCGGGCTACCCCCTCATCCCAGCCTTATTAAGGGGACGCCTTATTAAGGGGACGGTATACTTAATTAATCATTAAATTAAGTATACCGTCCCCTTATTCCGCTGTGTAATCTGTGTAATCGGTGGATTCTTGATGTTTTGTCCGGACGGTAGGGGCCTTACCAGCAGTTGTCGCCGTCGCCGGTGGCGCCGCGGGTGCCGGCGGCGGTGAGGAAGAGGGTGCCGCAGTCGCTGTCGCTGCTCTGGCGGCCGGCCGGTACGGCTTCGATGCGGTAGTTGTTGTCGCCGTCGAAGGGGGCGGTGCTGCTGAGCTGCAGGCGGTAGATCAGGTCGTTCGGCGTGTCCTGGTCGAGGTCGGCGAGGCTGCCGTCGTTGCGCAGGCCGGTGGGGCTGGAGGGATAGCCCAGTTCGCGGATGGTGTCGGCGTAGCGCTTGTGCTGGACGAAGAAGCTTTCCTGGCGCGAGGCCAGCTCGGTCAGGGCGGAGTGCGCCACCGTGCGGTTGTTGCGCAGGATGATCTCCAGGTACGAGGGATAGGCCACCATCGCCAGTAGCGCGACGACGACCACGGCGATCATCAGCTCGATCAGGGTCATCCCCCGGTCGCGATCACGGCCCCGACTCCGGCGTGCCAATACGTCCTCCATTGCCGCCATGATAGCGGAGATATCGCCTGAGCCCCTGCGACGCCGCGATGAATGCGGGCTCAGGGCTCGCCGGTGCGGTCGCGCCAGTAGGTGCGCCAGATCTGGCGATGGTCCACCTGGGTGAGGGAATAGTCGCTGCCGAGGAAGACGCCGGGCGCGAGGTAGCGCACGTCGCCCGGGATGCCGGCGGCTGTCATCGGCGTGCCGCGGGCGCCGTAGAAGCTGCCGCCCGGCGCCGATTCGCCGTCGGCGGCGAAGTCGTCGAGGGCGGGCTCGGCGGTGCGCAGGTCGACGGCGTACAGGCGTCCCGTGCCCTCCTGCGGCGTGCAGGCGGCGGCGTCGACGGCCGGCGGCAGATAGCTGGTGAACAGGATCGTGCCGGTCATCGTCGTGGGGGCGGACAGCGCCTTTTCGCCGCTGCCCGGCAGGCGCATCGACCAGCCCATGTCGGTGAAGTCGGCGTCCAGCAAACTCGCGCAATCGCCGCCGCCGGTGCAGTTGGCGTCGAAATCGGCCAGGTCGTCGGGCTCGATGGGATCGGCGTCTATGTCCAGGGCGTCGCCGTCCTTGAGCACGTAGAGGTGGTTTTCGGTGTGCCGGTTGTAGGGGTCGGCACGGTTGCCGGAGGCGATGATCACCGCGTAGAAGCCCAGTTCGCCGGCATCCACCCGGACCACGTCCGGGGCATGGAAGAAGCGGCGGTCGTCGGCGACCGTGGCGTTGCCCGCGGCGTGCCGTCCGAGATCGGCGATCGGCGCCATCTCCCAGTTGCCGGGGTCCGGGTCGCCGATGTCGGCGCGCCACACGCGGCCGCCGGTGTCGCCGACATAGATGCGGTCTAGGAGGCCGTCGCCGTCGGTATCGAGCGCGGTCGGCGCCGAGGCGATGCCGTCGTCCAGGTCCGGATGGGTCCAGACATCGGTGCCGCCGGCGCGGCCGGCACCGGCGCGGTTGCCCTTGCCGGCCTTCCAGATCAGCTCGCCGGTTTCCGCCTCGACCACGTACAGGGCGTTGCCCTCGTCGTCGTCGTCGCCGACCAGGTTACGGTTGGCGGCGGCGTTGGCGGACTTGCCGGTATCGAAGTCGCTGCCGCTGGCGGCGTCCTTGCCGAGCGGGGTGCCGCCCTCGGTATAGCCGCCGTCGTAACCGCCGCCGAATACCAGCACCGGCGTGCGTTCGGCGTCGCCGCCGCCGGTGGCGAGACCGACACTGCCGGTGCGCGGCGTGGAGAAGGTCAGCCCCAGCTCGTCGAAGTCGCCGCCGTCGGTCTTCTCGATGCGCCAGAGGCCGGTCGGGGCGCTGTCCGGCGAGGTGACGTCGAGCGCATAGTAGCCCTTGCCGCCGCGGCGCAGGCCGAAGTACAGCCGCACCTTGTCGCCGTCGGCGGCGTTGATGATGCCATCGGTGTCCCGGATGTGGGCGACCGGGGCGCCGTCCACGCCGTACGGGCGACTGCTCGCGGTGGGCGAGTTGGTGCGCCAGGTCCGGTAGTGGTCCATCACCGCCCGCGGCGAGAAGCGCCAGACTTCCTGGCCGGCGAAGGTGCCCTGGCCGTCGGGGCTGTCCCGGAACTGGTGCAGAAAGCCCGCGTTGGTGCCGACGAACACCCGGATATCGCTGTTCCGGGCGGTGCCGTAATCGATGGCCAGCGGGTCCGAGTGCAGGACATTGCCCATGACCCAGGGCTTGGCGGGGGGTTCCTCGGCCGAGGGCACGTTGCAGTCGTAGCCCAGGAGCTGGCCGAACAGGCCGCCGAAGACGGGGTTGCAGAACACGCCGCGCAGGGTCGCTTCCAGCAGGTCTTCGATCAGGTCGGTCAGGCCGCTCACCAGGTCGTTGAGGAAGCCCAGCAGGCCGCCGTAGCCTTCCTCGCCGAGTTCGTCGGGATCGGTCTCGTAACCGCGCGCCCAGGCGATGAGCTTGGCGGCTTCGAGGTCGTCGTCCGCTTCCATGGCCGGCCGGGCGTCGGTCACCGTGGCCGAATCGATGTTGAGCGACGCCACCGGCAGGGCGCCGGCACTGCCGCCGCCGCTCTGGTAATAGACCCGCGGTCCGGCGCCGCCGCTGCCGCGGGCGGCGGCGGGATTGCGCGGGCTGGTGGCGGTATACGGCGGCATCAGGAACATACCGGCGCCGCCCCGGTCGGCGATGCCGCCGTCGCGGCCGTCCGGCACGCCCGCTTCCGAGGGCAGGCCGTCGGGATCGGTCCAGAAGGTGAGGGCGTCGTCGTCGATGGCGCCGTCGTTGCCGACGGCGGCGTTGCCCAGGGCGTCGACGATCCGGGTGTCGGCGCCGCTGCCGCTGACCTGCAGCTTCTTGAGGTTGCCGCGCCAGGCGGGCCGGCGCTCGGGGTCGGGCCGGAACATGCCGGTATAGAGCTCGGCGCGGGGATCGCCCAGGTTGCGGCGGTTGTAGACCGTCTGCGGGCCGCCGAAGGTGGCGCTGGTGGCGAGTCCGGCGCCGAAGGATTCAGGCCGGACGTAGTCGATGGCCAGGGGGTTGAGCGCGATCGGCAGGTTCATCACGGTGCCGACCAGGTTGCTCAACAGCGAGGTGACGCCGCCGCCGTCGATGCCGTTGATCAGGTAGTAGCTGCGCATCGTGTAGCGGCCGCCGCCGTGCGCGAAACCGTCCTCGGCGAGATAGTCGGTCATCTCGGGGAAGGTCAGCTCGCCGTTACCGTCGAGGTCGACGCCGGACAGGGCACCGTCCGCGAGGATCGCGCCGTCGGATTCGTCCTGGGCCTGCGGGTCGGTGAGCAGGACGTTGATCACGTGCACCTCGTCGCAGGTGCGGGCGTCCAGGGGGCTGTCGTAGCTGTTGCCTTGCGTGGCGGCCGGGTCCGCGGTCAGCGGCAGGGAGTCGTCGTCGTCGATATCGGCGTTGAATACGGTGTCGCCGCGCAGGTAGCGCACCAGCTCGTAGTAGACCTCCTTGCCCTGGAAGGGATGGGGTTCGCGCGACGGCGCCGCGCAGGCGCCGAGATGGTCGCCGTGCCGGAGATGCCCGCCCAGGGCGCTCAGGTTGACGTGCTTGGTCTGCGGGTTGGGCCCGTCCGGCTTGTGGCAGATGGTGATCTGGAACGGACCGCGATCGCCGCCGTCCAGGTCGTCGGCGGTATCGCCGATGCGCGCCAGCACGGTGTCCACGGTGGTGTCCAGGTTGTCTTCGAGCAGCTCGGTGGCGTCCAGCAGCACCAGCGCGCCGTTGCTGCAGCCGTTGGTGGTGCGGCGGTGGTGGGCGAAATCCCCCGGGGCGCAGGTATCGGCATGGCTCGCGAGCACCGCCAGGCGCACACCCACGAGCTGGTGCACCAGCCGGTAGACCAGCAGCCGCGCGACATCGAGCTGGTCCAGGGCCACCTCGGTGCCGCTGCCTTCCTCGCCGATGATGCCGCGCAGGGTGTCCGCGAGGCCGCCCAGGGTGACGCCGGTGAGGTTGCCCACCACGCCCAGGATGCCGCCGGTGGCGGAGGTCAGGGTGCCGACCAGGGAGCCCAGCGGCAGGCCCAGGGATTCCTCGAGGACCGGCAGCACCGCGACCCGCTGCAGCAGTTCGCAGGCCGGCTCGCCGACCAGGGTCTCGGGGTCGGCCAGCACGTTGCTGCAGACGATCTCGGTGGGATCGAGGTTCAGGTCCAGGTTGAGAACGACCAGCGGGATGCCGGCGTCGCCGCCGCCGGCGCCGGTATAGATGTCGATATCGTCCGCCTGCGCCGGAGGTGCCGGCGCAAGCGCGAACGGCGCGGAAAGGGCCAGTCCCAGTGTCAGGGCGACGATTCTTTCTCGCAGCATGCGTGTCCTCAGTTGGTGCGGCGCGCGCGCGGCACCACTCTGATGATCCCTTGTTCTATATCGGCCGCGCCGAGCCCGGCCTCACCCCGGGCGTATTCCCCGCGCACCGCGAAGCTGGCGGTGGTGAACTTGTCCATGCTGGTGAGCAGCGCCCCGGGCACCGGCGCGGTCTCGGGCGGCAGCCGTCGGACTTCCGCGTAGATGCCCTTGGCGAACAGACCGGAGTCGCTGCCGGCGAGCGTCAGGCCGGCGTCCTCGGCGGGGCATTGCGTCTGGGTGCCGGCGTCGCCGGAGTCGTGACACAGGCGATAATCGTCGCCCGGCCGCACCGGCAGGTTGCCGGTGCCGGCGAGCACGGCATCGACCACCGCCTGGGCGGTCTGCAGCGCCTCGACGCGGGTCTGCTCGTTATGGGCCAGGCGCAGCTCGGTGGTGCTGCTGCGCACCGCGACCAGGCCCAATACCGTGATCACGACCAGGAAGATCAGGGCGGTCGCCAGGGCGATGCCGCGTTGTCTCGCCGGCGTTGCCTTGTTCATGGTCCGAACCTCTGTGCCGAGGCCGGGTTGTGCAAGATCACGGTGGTCTGCACGACCCGGCGGTAGAAGTTGTCCTGCGGCCGGTAGGCCTCGCCGTCCTCGTCCACCGCGCCGTCGCCGTCGTCGTCGGCCCCCAGCAGGTTGTATCGCTTGTCGTTGCGGTAACTGAAGTCCGGACGCACGGACCGCATCAGTAGCTGCACGCGGGCGGTGACGGCCTGCGCGAGCTCGGCGACGGTGGGATCGGCGCGGTAGCGGTTGGCGACGCCGTCGCCGTCGGTGTCGATCCCGAAGGCGATCTGCAGGTTCTCGACGCCCTCGGCGACGCACTCGGTCTCGACCGTGGCGCCCGAACCGGCCGCGATATAGGCACGGCAGAGACTGGGGATGCCGTCGCCGGTCTCGCTCGCATAGGGCCGCACGAAATACAGCCGCGGACTGTATTCCCAGTAGGACATCGGCGGCATGTCGGGGGGGTGGCCGCTGTCGGGGGCCCCGGCATCGGCGCCCGAATGGAACAGGGAGCCGACGGTCCGGTTGGTTCGCAAATAGACGGTATTGGCCAGCAGGCTCGGTGTCTCGGAGGTATCGTCGATTTCGGCCGTCACCCGCCCGGAGACCCGGCGCACGCTGAGGATATCCGTGCGCGGGCTGACGTCGCCGCCGGACAGGCAGCCGTAGCGGGCCGCGGCCGCGCCGGCGGCGGCGTCGTCCATGAATTCCAGGATGCCGCGGTCGAACGCCCAGCCGGCGTCGCCGTCCGCGCCGGGACCGCAGTCCGCGGTCAGAGCGGGCAGGGTGTCGCTGTCGGTGCGCAGACGCCCGGGGTCGTTCAGGCCGCCCAGGAAGCCGGCCATGGCCAGGTCGCCGGACAGCGCCTGCATGGCGAAGCGGGCGTTATCCTGCATCTCCGCGATGCGGCTGTTCTGCTCGTAATTGCGTTTGTTGGCGAAGAACAGGGCGCCCACGGCCGCGGTCAGCAGCAGCCCCAGGGTCATCGCGATCATGAGTTCCACCAGGGAGAAGCCGTTGTGCTGCCGGAATCCGCTCATGGCGCGATATAGGTCGTCACGACCAGGCTGCGTTGGTAACGCTCGTCGGATGCGGCGCCCGCCGTGTCGTCGGGTGCCGCGTAGAGGCCGCGACCGCTGCCGCAGTCCTCGCCCGCGCCGCTTTCCAGCCGGGTCACGCCCCGCCAGACCAGGATCACGCGGTAGATACCGGCGCCCCCGCCGGCCGGGCCGTCGATACAGGCGCTGGGGGAGGCCAGGCCGCCGGTCTCCTCGTTGCCGTCGGTGCCCGCCAGCTCGGTGGCGCCGTCCAGGGCGAGCTCCCATTGCCACAGATCGAAGGCGGCCAGCTCGGCCGGGCTGCAGGCGGTGTCGTAGCAGTTGACCTCGGGCGCGGACGTATTGTCGCGGCTGCCGAGCGGGGCGTCGGCGGGCACCAGGTAGGCGGACAGGGCATCCGGGTTGGCACGCATGCTGGCGATGATGGCGTCGGCGAGATTGGCGGCGGTGTTGCGCTGCAGGGCGTCGTAGTTGTTCTTCTTGGAGATGGCCTGCAGCCCGGCGACCGCCAGCACGCCGATGGAGAACACCAGCAGGGTGATCAGGACCTCGATGAGGCCGAAGCCGCGCGCGCGCCGCATGGATCAACCCCCTCCCTTGCCGCAGGTCAGGCTGGCGGTGCGCGGGCGGCCGGTGGACGTGACCTCGATGGCACGATCCGAGATGCCGTCGCGCCCGGCGCAGAGACTGAAACTGCCGGTATCGCCGGGGCGGCCGGAGGGGCGGTAGACCACGCGCGCCGGGAAGTCGTCGCTGGTCAGGGTGAAGTCGCCGTCCAGGGGACCGTGGGTGCGCAGCAGTGTCTCGCCGGCATCGGGCTCGGGGGCGGCGCTGTCGCGGTCGAGGTTGGCGTAGATAATCCAGCCTTCATGCCAGGCGGCATCGCTGCCGCAGGTGGTCTCGTCGCTGCTGGCGCAGAGCACCACCTCGTTGTTGCGCGCGATCGCCTCGCTGCGGGCGTAGATCAGGGCGCTGAAGAATTCCGCGCTGTTGGTCAGGCGCTGGTTCTCCGCGATCATGCGGAAAAAGCTCGGCACGCCCACCGTCAGCAGGATGGTGGCGACGGTCATCGCGACCAGTAGTTCCAGCAGTGTGAATCCCTCGGTACGCATGGGCGTTCCCCTACGGGGGTTATCGGCGCGATCCGCGGTTTCCGCAACCGGCGTCTTCCTGTGCCGGACGGCCGCGATTCGTCTCGTTTCGGGGGGACTCTTCGGGAACCGGGCGGCAGCGCGGCCATGTTGTTATCGGTCTCGACCGCGGTACGTCCTTGGCGCGCGGTCGGGTGCGCATTGGTCACCTCGGCTGTAGGACACGCTACCATGGCCGCCGGTTTTTCGGAACGAAACAGGCCGATGAGGCAGTGGCGACAACGCACCTCGATCCGCGCCGCGCCGAGCCGGACATGACCTGATGGCGCGGGTCCGTGGTCCCAATCTGCTGGAGGCGTTGATATTGCTGCTGGCGGCGCTGGCGGTCGCCGCGGCGCTGCTACCCGAGTATCGGAGCTGGCAGCGGGCGGATTACCGGCTGCGGGCGGCCGTCGCCCTGACCGCGTTGGCGGAGGCGCTGCACGCGCGGCACGCGCGTACCGGCACCTATGCCGGCGCGGCCCTCGCGGACGGCGCGCCCGCCGATACCGGCCCGCCGGCCCTGCGGCCCGCCAGCGTGCCGGCGGAGGGGGCCGCGCGCTATCGCCTTCGCATCGAGACCGCCAATGCGCGGGGCTTCGAGATCCACGCCATACCGGTGGCGGACCAGCAGGCGGACCCCTGCGGCACACTGACCCTGACCGCCGCGGGCATCCGCGGCATCGAGGCGGCCGCGCCCGAAACCCGTATCGCGGCATGCTGGTCGGGCGTGGACGGGGCCTGAGCGCACACGGGCTCTGGGCGCCGCCCCCATCATCCTTTATACTTCCGCGCCGCGGCAGGACGAGTGCCATGCCGGGATAGCTCAGTCGGTAGAGCAGGCGATTCGTAATCGTCAGGTCGGAGGTTCGAATCCTCTTCCCGGCACCATTCTCCGTCCCCAGCATCCCACCAAGCAGCAGTCCAATTTCAGGAGGAAGCCATGCAGGCTCAAGCGTTGATCGATACCGCCAACGAGCTGGTGGCTCCGGGCAAGGGCATTCTCGCGGCGGACGAGTCCACCGGGACGATCAAGAAGCGTCTCGCCAGCATCGACGTGGAATCCACCGAGGAGAACCGTCGCGCCTACCGCAATCTTCTGTTCACCACGCCCGGGGTCGAGGATTTCATCAGTGGCGTGATCCTGTTCGAGGAGACGCTGTTCCAGAAGGCCGACGACGGCACGCCGTTTCCGGACCTGCTGGCCGCCAAGGGTATCGTGCCGGGCATCAAGGTCGACAAGGGTGCCAAGCCGCTGGCCGGCTTCGAGGGCGAGAAGGTCACCGAGGGCCTGGACGGACTGCGCGAACGCCTGGCCGACTATCGCGAGGCCGGTGCCCGCTTCGCCAAGTGGCGAGCGGTGATCGACATCGGCGAGCACATCCCCAGCGACAACTGCATCGACGTCAACGCGCACGCCCTGGCGCGCTACGCCGCGCTGTGCCAGGAGGCCGGCATCGTGCCGATCGTCGAGCCCGAGGTGCTGATGGACGGCGCCCATTCCATCGAGCGCTGCGAGGCGGTGACCGCGAGGGTGCTGGCGCGGGTGTTCGCCGAGCTCGACGCGCAGGGCGTCCTGTTCGAGGGCATGCTGCTCAAGCCGAACATGGTCATCGCCGGCAAGGAATGCCCGCAGCAGGCGGGCGTGGCGCAGGTGGCCGAGGCCACCCTGCGCTGCCTGAAGCGTTACGTGCCGGCGGCGGTGCCGGGCATCGTGTTCCTGTCCGGCGGTCAGAGCGACGAGGTCGCCACCGCGCACCTGGATGCCATGAACCGCATCGGTGGTGCCCCCTGGCGCCTGTCCTTCTCCTACGGCCGCGCGCTGCAGGCCCCTGCGCTCAAGGCGTGGTCGGGCAAGCCGGACAACGTGCCGGCGGCGCAGGAGGCCTACTTCAAGCGCGCCAAGTGCAACGGCGCGGCGACCCGCGGCGAGTACTCCGAGGACATGGAGCGCGCCGCCTGAGGTTGCCGGCCAGCGTACCGGCGCCACGAAAAACCCCGGCATTCGCCGGGGTTTTTCTTTGCGCGCTTAAGGGTCAGTCCGTTTCGTCTAGCCGCGGCGGCGGCCGCTCGTAGCGGACCGGGGTTTTCGAGAACTTGATCGGGTTGCCGATGGTGGGCACCTCGGTGCCGTCGGCCCGCCGCAGGGTCGCGAGCATGCCGCGGTGGCGCACCTGGGGATCGGCGAATACCTGGTCGATCGTGTTCACGGGCCCGCAGGGCACATTGACCGCCTCCAGGGCCGCGAGCCATTCGTCGGTGGTGCGCTGTCGCATGACATCCCCGATCAGCGGCGTGAGTTCGGCGCGATTGCCGACCCGGTCGGCATTGGTGGCGAAACGCGGATCGGTTGCCCATTCCGCATGGCCGGCGCATTCGCAGAAACGCGCGAACTGGGCGTCGTTGCCGGCGGCCAGGATGATATGACCGTCGCGGGTGGGGAAGGCCTCGTAGGGGACGATGTTGGGATGCGCGTTACCGAGCATGGTTGGGGCCTTGCCGCCGACCAGGTAGTTGCTGCCCTGGTTCGCCAGCATCGCCACCTGGCAGTCGAGCAGGGCGAGGTCGATGTATTGGCCCTCGCCGGTGGCCTGGCGGTGGAAGAGGGCGGCGACGATGGCGTTGGCGGCATACATGCCGGTCATCAGGTCGGCCACGGCGACGCCCACCTTGAGCGGTCCGCTCTCGGGCGTGCCGGTGATGCTCATCAGGCCGCCCATGCCCTGGATCAGGAAATCGTAGCCGGAGCGCCCGGCATAGGGACCGGTCTGGCCGAAACCGGTGATCGAGCAGTAGACCAGGCCGGGGTTGGCCGCGCTCAGGCTGGCGTAGTCCAGGCCGTACTTCTCGAGGCCGCCGGGCCGGTAGTTCTCGACCACGACATCCGCCTTCTCCGCCAATGCCAGGAGCTCGGCCCGGCCTTCCGCCGTCGTGAAGTCGACGCCCCGGCTGGTCTTGCCGCGGTTGGCGCACAGGAAATAGGCGGCGTCGCCGCGGCCGCCGTCCGCCTCCGCCACGAAGGGCGGCCCCCAGCCGCGGGTGTCGTCGCCACGCTCCGGGTGCTCGATCTTGATCACCTCGGCGCCCATGTCGGCGAGCATCTGGGTCGCCCAGGGCCCTGCCAGGACGCGGCTCAGGTCCAGGACCCGGATGCCCGCCAGGGCGCCGCCGTTCGTGGTGTCGGAGCCTGTCACGCCTAGAACGCGTTGAGGCCGGTCTGCAGGCGCCCCAGGATCAGGGCGTGCACGTCGTGCGTGCCCTCGTAGGTGTTGACCGCCTCCAGGTTCAGCACGTGCCGGATCACATGGTACTCGTCGCTGATGCCGTTGCCGCCGTGCATGTCGCGGGCGGTGCGGGCGATGTCCAGCGCCTTGCCGCAGCTGTTGCGCTTGAGCAGGCTGATCGCCTCCGGGGCGAGCAGGTTCCGGTCCTTGAGGCGACCGGCCCGCAGACAGGCCTGGAGGCCGATGGTGATCTCGGTCTGCATGTCGGCCAGTTTCTTCTGGATCAGTTGGTTCGCCGCCAGCGGTCGATCGAACTGTTTGCGGTCCAGGGTGTAGTCGCGGGCCGCGTGCCAGCAGAACTCGGCGGCGCCGAGCGCGCCCCAGGCAATGCCGTAGCGGGCGTTGTTGAGACAGCCGAAGGGGCCGCCCAGGCCCTTGGCGCCGGGCAGACGGTTCTCCTCGGGCACGAAGACGTCGTCCATCACGATCTCGCCGGTGATCGAGGCCCGCAACGAGAACTTGCCCTCGATCTTGGGCGTGGTCAGGCCTTCCCAGCCACGCTCCAGGATGAAGCCGCGGATGGTGTCGTCGTCGTCGCGTGCCCAGACCACCAGGACGTCCGCGATCGGCGAGTTGGTGATCCAGGTCTTGGCGCCGGTCAGGCGGTAGCCGCCGTCGACGGCCTTGGCGCGGGTGCGCATGCTGCCGGGATCGGAACCCGAGTCGGGCTCGGTCAGACCGAAGCAGCCGACCCATTCGCCGCTGGCCAGGCGCGGCAGGTACTTGTCCTTCTGCGCGTCCGAGCCGTAGGCGTGGATCGGGTGCATCACCAGCGAGGATTGCACCGACATCGCGGAGCGGTAGCCGCTGTCGACGCGCTCGATCTCGCGCGCGATCAGGCCGTAGGAGACATAGCCCACGCCGGCGCAGCCGTAGCCCTCGATGGTGGGGCCGAGCAGGCCGAGTTGGCCCATCTCGCTCAGGATCGAGCGGTCGAAGCGCTCCTCGCGGTGGGCGTCGCGCACGCCCGGCATCAGGGTGTCCTGGCAGAACTGACGCGCGCTGTCGCGGATCATGCGCTCTTCGTCGGTCAGGCTGTCCTCCAGCAGCAGGACATCGTCCCACGGCACGCGGGGTCGGTTTTTGTCGCTCACGTTCGGTTTCCCAGGTTGTCTGAAAGCGGAACGCGCCGCGGCGGGCGCGCCGGACGGCTTCAGGCGATGCCGCCGAGGCAGATGTACTTGATCTCCAGGAACTCGTCCAGGCCGTACTTGGAGCCCTCGCGGCCGATGCCGGAGGCCTTGACCCCGCCGAAGGGCGCGGCCTCGCTGGAGATGGTGCCCTCGTTGACGGCGACCATGCCGTATTCCAGCGCCTCGCTGACGCGCCAGACCCGGCCCACGTCGTGCGCGTAGACATAGGCGGCCAGGCCGTACTCGGTGTCGTTGGCCAGGCGCACGGCCTCTTCCTCGGTATCGAAGGTGTGGATGGGCGCGACCGGACCGAAGATCTCCTCGCGCGACACATTCATGTCGCCGGTGACACCGGTGAGCACGGTCGGCTGGAAGAAGTTGCCGCGGTCGTCGTCGGACGCGCCACGATGGGCGCCGCCGCCGGCCATGACATCGGCGCCCTTGCTCACGGCATCCTCGACCAGGGACTTGACCTTGCGCAGCGCCGCCTCGTTGATCAGCGGGCCGACATTGTTGCCCTCCACGGCGCCGTCGCCGGTCTTCAGGTTCGCGACGGCCTCGCCGAAGCGCGCGCAGAACTCATCCTTGATCGAGGACTGCACCAGGATGCGGTTGGTGGACACGCAGGTCTGGCCGGCGTTGCGGAACTTCGACAGGATCGCGCCGGCGACCGCGGCGTCCAGATCGGCGTCGTCGAAGACCAGGAACGGGGCGTTGCCGCCCAGTTCCAGCGAGACCTTCTTCACCGTGTCGGCCGACTGCCGCATCAGGATCTTGCCCACGCGCGTGGAGCCGGTGAAGGAGATCTTGCGGACGGCCGGGTGCCCGGTCAGTTCCTCGCCGACGCCGGCGGCCTCGGTCGTGGTGACGATGTTGAGCACGTCCTCCGGGATGCCGGCGTCGGCGGCGAGCAGGCCGAGCGCGAGCGCGGACAGCGGGGTGTCCTCCGCCGGCTTGATCACCACGGTGCAGCCGGCGGCCAGGGCCGGCGCGACCTTGCGCGTGATCATGGCGTTGGGGAAGTTCCAGGGCGTGATCGCCCCCACCACGCCGATCGGCTGCTTGAGGACCAGGATGCGCTTGTCCGGGCCGTGCGAGGGGATGATGTCGCCGTAGGCGCGCTTGCCTTCCTCGGCGAACCATTCCACGAAAGAGGCGCCGTACAGGATCTCGCCGCGGGATTCCGCCAGCGGCTTGCCCTGCTCGCGGGTCAGTAGCTGCGCCAGCTCTTCCTGGTGGGCGACGATGGCGTCGTACCAGGCGCGCAGGCGCTTGGCACGCTCCTTGGCGGTCAGGGCCGACCAGGCCGGTAGGCCGGCCTGCGCCCGCTCGATGGCGCGGGTGGCGTCCGCGCGGCTCATGTCGGGGACGTGCGCGATCAGGCCGCCGTCGGCCGGGTTGTGGACCGGGAAGGTCTTGCCGCCGTCGGCGTCGCCTTGCGGCAGGGACCGCAGGAGGCGGTCGACGAGATTGGTTTCGTTCATGTTGGTTCCGCGCCAAATGCTGGTTTATTCACGGCTTCCAGATGGTAAAGCGGCCCGCGGAACGCGAGGAGATGACAATCGTGTGCCGGCCGGTGTCCGGAGGGCACCAGGGAGAAAGCGGGCGGAACGGGCGCCTTGACACCCCCGAGGGATTATGAAAGTTTCGAGTCGTACCTTTCCGGACACCGGCGCCGCCAGGGGCCGGCCCGGCCCTGCTTCGAGACGATCGCGCGATGGCCGCGGATACAGCCCAGTCACAACAGCCCACGGTGGCCCTACCGGGCCGCAAGTCGATCCCGCCGTTCGAGGCGTTGCGGGCCTTCGATGCGGTCGCGCGTCTGGGCGGTATCCGCAAGGCGGCGCAAAGCCTGCGCCGCGATCACGCGGTGATCAGCCGTCACCTCAAGACCATCGAGGAATGGACCGGCACGCTGTTGATCGAGCGCACGCCGGCCGGCGTGGTGCTGACCGACGAAGGCAGCCGCTATCACCGGCAGATATCACAGGCGATCGATCTGATCGCCAACGCCACCATCGACCTGATGAAGCGCGGCGACTATCACGTGCTCTATAGCTGGTGCATGCCGGCGCTCGCCCTGCAGTGGCTGATGCGGCGCCTGGTGGAGTTCGAGGACGCCAATCCCGATATCGACTTCGAGCTGCGGCCCACGGATACGATTCCCGACCTGGAGCGGCACGAGGCGGACGTGGACATCCGTTTCCTGTACAGCTTCGTGGCGGACCAGAAAGTGCCGCCCGGCATCCGGGTCAAGGAGATATTCCGGCCGGCGACCATCCCGGTCGCCAGCCCGGGCTACCTGGAGCGCAATCCGCCCATCACCCGGCCCTCCGACCTCCTGGAGGGGCACCACCTCCTGCACGAGGAGAACTTCGACTGCTGGAGCGTCTGGCTGGGCGCCCAGGGCGTCACCGGCGAGATCGAGCTGTCCGGGCCGCGCCTGTGGCAGGGACATCTGACGCTGGACGCCGCGCGGCGCGATCGCGGTATCGCCCTCACCAACCACCTGGTCGCCGCCGACGATCTGGCCTCCGGCGACCTGGTCGATGTGGGCACCGCGGAGGCGGGCTTCACGCCGATATCCCTGGGTTCCTACGTGTTCATGGCCCGCTCGGACCGCTGGGGCGCCTGGTCCATCCGCCGTTTCCGGCAATGGCTGCTGCGGGCGATCCGCGAGGAGATCGCGGACGCGCCCCACATGGCCGGCGACTCGGTGGTCCCGGTCACCCGGGGGCCCGACGAGGTCGCCCACTCGGTCTACGCCTCGCGCGCCTGACCCGCCGCGGACAGCCGCTCCGCGTTGCGCGGGGCACACCGCCCCGGACGGTTTAGTCATCTCCCAGGGCCGTTCCCCGGCCCGTACCATTTTCCCGGTTGATGGGAACGCCGCCACGGCGCGCGTGCCCGCCATTCGTCAGACAACCGGGATCGACACATGCTTATCGGCGTACCCAAGGAGATCAAGAACCACGAGTACCGCATCGGCCTGACGCCGGCCGGCGCCCGCGAGCTGATCAACCACGGCCACCGGGTGATGGTCCAGCGCGACGGCGGCAAGCTGATCGGCCTGACCGACGAGGCCTACCGCAAGGTCGGCGCCGAGATCGTGGAGACGCCCGCCGAGATATTCGAGCGCGCGGAGATGATCATCAAGGTCAAGGAGCCGCAGCCGGAAGAGTGCCGGATGCTGCGCGAGGGCCAACTCCTGTTCACCTATCTCCACCTGGCGCCCGATCCCGAGCAGACCCGGCTGCTCGTCGAGTCGGGTTGCACCGCCGTGGCTTACGAGACGGTCACCGACGGCAACGGCGGCCTGCCGTTGCTGGCGCCGATGAGCGAGGTGGCGGGACGCATGTCCATCCAGGCCGGGGCGCACGCCCTGGAGCGCGCCCAGGGCGGTGCCGGCATCCTGCTGGGCGGCGTGCCGGGCGTGCCGCCCGCGGAAGTCGTCGTGCTCGGCGGCGGCGTGGTCGGCCTGAACGCGGCGCGCATGGCCATGGGCCTGGAAGCC
The DNA here is from genome assembly GCF_040361335.1 of Salinisphaera sp. PC39. NCBI lineage: Bacteria > Pseudomonadati > Pseudomonadota > Gammaproteobacteria > Salinisphaerales > Salinisphaeraceae > Salinisphaera > Salinisphaera sp. PC39. Next base: position 120,285 of record NZ_APNM01000007.1, read on the forward strand.
AATGTGTCGATCCTGGATCGTTCGCTGCCGCGCCTGAAGTACATCGACGAGCTCTACGGCGACCGCATGAACACGGTCTATTCGACCACCGAGGCGATCGACGCGCTGTTGCCGCGCGCGGCGCTGGTGGTCGGCGCCGTGCTGCTGCCGGGCACCGCCGCGCCCAAGCTGATCCGGCGCGAGCAACTCGGACTGATGCAGCCGGGCTCGGTGATCGCCGACGTCGCGATCGACCAGGGCGGCTGCTTCGAGACCAGCCGGCCGACCACCCACCAGGATCCCACCTTCGAGGTGGACGGCGTCGTCCACTACTGCGTGGCCAACATGCCGGGGGCCGTGGCGCGTACTTCCACGTTCGCGCTGACCAACGCCACGCTGCCGTTCGCGGTGGCGCTGGCCGACAAGGGCGCGCGCCGGGCCCTGCTCGACGACGAGCACCTGCGCGAGGGCCTCAACGTACACGCCGGCAAGATCACCTACCGGGCCGTAGCCGAGGGTCTAGGCTACGAGTACGTCCCGGCGGTGACGGCACTGGGCGGCTGACTCCTCCCCGCACCATGCCGACCGTTGGCGGCGGGTCGCCCGGGTTGCGGGGCGGCTCGCCGCTTTTTTATGCGCGGCCGACGGTTTCGGGCGCCACCCCGGTTCGCTCAGGCGGCACTCGCCGGCGGCGGTCCGGGATTGCCGGATGTCGGAGACCGTTCGTCATCCCGGCAAGAGGCGGAGGCGCTTGTCCAGGGGCGGGATCGGTCAGGGTCGCGGCCGGGAAGGATCTCGAATGCTCGCCCGTATCGCGGACGAGCGCCGTCGGGTCATCCGGGACGACGGGGAATCATGTGGTTCCGGAACGGTCCGGACAGGCGGGGCGGGGATGGGGATGCCCGCGACCTCAGGCTTCTTCCACCTGCTCCCTCAGGGTGGTCCGGGCCCGGGTGATGTGCTTTTCCACCAGACGCAGGGAAATGCCGTAGCGGCGGGCGATCTCGCGGTGGCGTACGCCGTCGAGGCGGCTCAGCTCGAATACCCGGCGGCAGTGTCGGGGGAGTTCCCAGAGCGCGGAGGTCGCCATCCGCAGGCGTTCGTCGCACTCGTAGGCCTCCTCGGCGGTGGGGCCGCCGTCGGGCAGCTCCATCTGATCCACGGACAGCCGGCCGTGCTCGTGCCGGACGCGGCTGGAGCGGTGATGGGACGCCGCCAGGTTGGTCGCCACCCGGAACAGCAGCCGCTTGAGCGATTCCGGTCCGCGATCGCCGTAGCGCAGCAGCCGCAGGTAGGCCTCCTGGGTGAGCTCGGCGACGTCGTCCTCGTTGTCCAGACGCCGGCGCAGGAGGTTGCGTACGGCGTCGCTGTGATCGCGGTAGGCGGCCTCGATGGTCGCCCGCTCATCGCCCTGCATTGTCGGAAGTTGCATGATCCCGTCTTCGAAAGGTTCCGGTTGCACCGGGGCCGATACCGTCACTGGCCGGCCCAGGCCTCGTTCCAGTCGATGCCGTTGTAGTCCGGCAGTTCCCAGTAGAACGGCTCGCGCGGACGGTCGTAATGGCCGATCTCGTCCATGCTGTACGCGTCGTACAGGCGGCCGTTGATCATGGTGTAGCGCACGCTGTTGGTGTGGCGGATGTCTTCGAGCGGGTTGTCGTCGAGCACGATCAGGTCGGCGAGCTTGCCGGGGGCGATGCTGCCGATCTGCTCGTCCAGCCCGAGCGACGCGGCCCCGTTGATGGTGCCGGTGCGCAGCACCCGCAGATTGTCCATGCCGCCCTCGGCCAGCAGCCACATTTCCCAGTGCATCGACAGGCCGGCGATCTGGCCGTGGGAGCCGGCGTTGATTCGGACGCCGGCCTCGTCCAGCTCGCGCACCGACCGGGCCACCGAGCGGAAGCCGATGTCGTAGAGTTCCTCGGCCGCGTGCAGGGTGGTCATGCCGCGTACGTGTGGCGGCGCCGAGCCGGGTGCGCCCAGGGGGCTGTAGTGGCTGTTGGTGCTCTGGACGAAGGTCCGCACCTTGGGATCGTCCCAGGCGCGGGTGGTCTGGTACATGTAGTTCTCGCCCATGATCTCGCCGAACACGACGATCAGCGTGGGCGTGTTGGCGGTGTCGCCGTGCGCCATCAGCTTGACCAGGTCCTCGTAGTAGTTGGCCACGGGCAGGTTGTGTTCCAGGATCGGGTGGCCGTCGAGGATCTGGGTGATGTTGTCGTAGAAATGGTTGCCGCCCTCGGCGTCGACCATGACACCCAGCTCGCGCCCGGCCTTGAGGAGTTGCTGCCGCTGGCTGCGCATGGGCTGCTTGTAGCTCTTGACGATGGTGCCGCCGAGCAGCTTCTTGCGCCGCATGATCCGGCGCGCGTCCGTATAGTCCCGGATCGGGTCGTAGGTGAAGTCGGTCTTGGCCTTGTGGCCGTAGACCACCTTGCCGCTGCCGATGAAGCGCGGGCCGACCAGGATGCCGGCGCGGGTCATCTCCTCGGCGGCGTAGTTGGAGAGCTCGCTGCTGTAGGGGTCGTAGTTGGTGGTCACACCGAAGGCCAGCGCGGCGTAGCGCCCGGGGTGCTTCTCCGGCATCAGCTCGTCCGGGTAGCAGCAGTCGATGTGGCCGTGCATGTCCACCAGGCCGGGCATCACGGTCTTGCCCGAGATGTCCACGACCTCGGCACCCTCGGGGACCTCGACCTCGTCGGCGGGGCCGACCGCACGGATGCGTTTGCCCCGCACGATCACGGTGCCGTTCCGGATGATCCGGTCGCCCTCCATGGTGATGATCCGGCCGCCCACGAAGGCCACCGTGCCCTCGGGGGCGTCGCCCGGCACGCTCAAGTCGATTTCGGCGTATGCGCCCTCGCCGGGCTCGCCGGCGGCCAGCCGCTTGTCCATGTCGGCGCGGTAGAGCCGGGGGCCGACGGTCCAGTAGGCGGTGCCGTCGCCCGACCAGGTCAGGCCGTAGCCGCTGTAGCGGGTAAGCCGGGTGACCGGCAATTCGTCGCGATGCTTGCCGACGACCAGCGGCCGTCCGGTTTCGCGGTAGGGCGTGGCGTAGTACTGCTGGTGTTGCTTGAACACGAGCCAGCGCATGCCGGGACTCAGGTGCAGTTCGCTGACATCGGGGCCGGCCGCGTGCTTGCGGCGATCATGGCCGTCCAGGTTGACGCTTTCTATGACCGTGGTGGGTACGCTGCTGGAGTAGATGCCGCCGCTGCCGGCACGGCTGGCGAAGAGCACGCGCTGACCGTCCGGCGAGAACCGCGGTCTTTCGCCGCTCTCCGCCACGCGCCGGGGCTCGCCGCCGTCGATGTCGATCCAGTAGATGCCGCCCCGGGCCTGGTAGCCGCCCATGATCTTGTTGCCGTCCTCGATCCGGTAGGTCAGGCGCTCGCCGTCGGCCGAGAAGGCGGGTTCGCGGATCACGCCGGGGCTGGTCACGACGGTGCGGCCGGCGCCATCCTCGAGCGACAGAATCTTGAGCGCGCCGCCGCGCAGGTCGTCCCATTCCACGTAGGCGATGCGGCGGCCGCTGGGATCGTAGGCCGGCTCGAACTCGAAGGCGTCGGCGTCGGTAAGCCGCTCGGGTTCGCCCCGCGGCAGCGATTGCCGCCACAGGTGGCCTAGCGCGTGAAAGGTGAACTCGCCGCCGTCCGGCGCCACCGCCGGCTGGCGCACGGCACGTACGTCCACCCGCTCGGGCGCCAGCTCCTGGGAGAAGCGGGGCGGTTCCGTGTAGCGGTGTTGGGTATCGGCCTCGAACGGGATTTTCTCGGCCTTGCCGGTCTGGCTGTCCACCCGGAACAGTTCGCCCTTGCCCCAGATGGCGATGTGGCGGTTGTCCGGGAACCAGTCGTAGGCGGGATAGTAATGGCCGTGGGGCACGAAATCGGCCTGCACGTCGCGGTCGAGTTCCGCGTAGACCGGACGCTGCTTGCCCGTGACCGTGTCGTGGACGAACAGCACGGTCTTGTCCTTGACCCGGCGCACGAAGGCCAGGTGCTTGCCGTCCGGGGAGATCTGCGGCGTGGTGGCGCCGCCGAAGCCGCCGACCACCTTCTCGGTCTCGCCGGTCTCCAGGTCGCGGCGCATGATCACGTGGTTGATGTGGTTGGCGTCGACGAAGATGCCGGGATCGGTCACCTTCTCGGTGTAGTAGAGGTGTCGGCCGTCGGCGGAGAAGTTCGCCTCCTGGACATCGCGGCCGTTGTCCGGCGTCGTCACCAGTACGCGGCCGTCACCGCCGGCGAGATCGAACAGCCGGATCTGCGAGGCCCGCAATTCGGGGAAGCTGGACTTGAAGCGGGCGGCGGCCACGTAGTCGCCCTCGGGTCCCCAGGCGGGGCCGGTGAGGCGGTCGACCGTTTCGTGCGTGATCCGGCGCGCATCGCCGCCGTCCGGGTCCGAGGTCCAGAGGTTGTCGCTGCCGCTGGCGTCGCTGATGTAAAGCAGGCGCGAGCCGTCCGGGCTGAAGCGGGGGGCGCGCTGCATGGCCGGGCCGCCGTGCACCAGCGTCGCCTCGCCGCCCTCGGCGGGGATGCGGTAGATGTCGCCGAGCAGGTCGAAGGCGATGGTCTCGCCGTCCGGACTCACCGCGAGACTCATCCAGGTGCCCTCGTCGACGGTGAAACCGATCTCGTCGTAGGGCTGGCCGGTGTCGGTCACGTCCCAGTCGTCGTCGGCGGGGCCGGCGCAGCCGGCCGAGGACAACCCCAGCGACAGCAGCAGCAGGGCGCCGCGGGACCAAGTCCGGCGTCGGGCCGGACGATGGGCGTCGGGTCGATGGTTCGGACGGTGCATAGGCGTCGTCTCGGTCAGTCGTGGGCCGTGCGGCGGGCTCAGTCCCGGTCTCCGGGCTGATCGGTCATGGCGGCGGCCATGAGGGCCGCGATGCGGGTCGAACCGGGATCGCCGCAGCTCAGCAGGCCGGCGACGATGCCCTGTTTATCGACCGGCTTGCGGTTCTGGTTGAGCCGTTGCACGCCCTGCATGTCGTGCACCCGGAAACGGAACGCGACGATGTGCCGGAGCAGGGTGGCGACTAGCTCCGGCGGGGCGTCGTCCAGGTGCCACGGCCTGTCGGCGTGGCGCTCCATATGGGCGATGGTGCGGTCGAGGACCCAGCGGCGGTCCGCCTCGTCCTCCAGCGGCTCGAACCGGCCCCGGAGCTGGACGTCGACATAACTCCAGGTCGGCAGGCCCGGGTTCTCGACATTCCAGCGCGGCGAGATATAGGCGTCCGGCCCCTGGATCACGGCCGTGCCGTCCGCGCCCTCGCGGATCGCCCGCGACTGCGGATTACGCCGGGCGAGGTGGCCGATGAAGATGTGGCCGCCGTCGTCCAGGGCCGTTTCGTGCAGCAGGGGTGTCGCCGTGATCCGGATTTCGCCCCGATGGCGGCAGACGATCTGCGCCAGCGGGGTGTGGTGGATGAAATCCAGGATGCCCCGGGGATCCGAGAAGTCGAAGTGCGACGGCACGAACAGATGGCGGCCGTCGCTGCTGCCGAGGCGTTCCCGGAGTTTGTCCGGCATACGATCGTCGTCGGACATGGCGGTCACCTTATCGGGCCCGCGCGACCCGGGGCGCTGCGCCGCCGGTGACCGCGCGGATGGAGGTCTCCAGTTTGTCGGCGAACTCGTCGATGTGCGAACGCTCGATCACCAGGGGCGGGGACACGCAGATGGCGTTGCCCAGTCCGCGGAGCATGAGCCCGTTCTCCCAGGCCTTGGCGAAGACCTGGGTGCCCACCGGCGGCTCGCCCGGCCGCGGCTCGAACTCGATCGCGCCGAGCAGGCCGTAGTTGCGGATGTCGATGATGCCGTCCATGCCCCGGAAGCCGTGCAGTACATCCGCCAGGTACTCGCCGATGCCCTCATGGGCGCGGGTGAACAGCGATTCCTTCTCGTACAGGTCGAGGCAGGCCAGGGCGGCGGCGCTGGCGATCGGGTGTCCCGAGTAGGTGTAGCCATGCCAGAACTCGATGGCGTCGCCGCCGGCCTCCATCACGGTGTCGTGGATGCGGTCGCTGCAGACCACGGCGCCCATCGGGGCGGTGCCGCTGGTCAGACCCTTGGCCAGGGTGAACAGGTCCGGCTGTACGTCGAATTCGATCGAGGCCAGGAACGAGCCGACCCGGCCGAAGCCGCAGACCACCTCGTCGAAGATCAACAGGATGTCGTACTCGTCGCAGATCTCCCGCAGACGCTTGAGATAGCCCTTCGGGGGCAGGATCATGCCGCCGGCGCCCGCGATCGGTTCCACGATTACCGCGGCGATGTTCTCCGGGCCGTGCAGCTCGGCCAGGGTCTTGAGCTGTTCCGCGCGCTCGACGCCGAATTCCGGCAGACCGCGGTGGTAGGCGTTGCGCTCGATATCGAGCGTGTGCGGCAGGAAGTCCACCGGCGCCCAGCGGCCGAAGGCGCGGGTGTTCACCGGGATGCCGCCGGCGGTGGTGCCGCCGAGGTTGACGCCGTGGTAGGCGCGTTCGCGCGAGATGACCATCCGCCGTCCGGGCTGGCCGCGGGCCACCTGGTAGGCCAGGGCCATCTTCAATGCGGTATCGACGGCCTCGGAACCGGAATTGGTGAAGAATACCCGGTTCAGGTCGCCCGGCGAGGCGGCGGCCAGCCGCTCGGCGAGCTCGAACGGGCGCGGGTGGCCGAAGTTGAAGCAGGGGGTGTAGTCCAGCTCGCGGGCGGCCTCCGAGATCGCATCCGCGACCTCCTCGCGGCCGTGGCCCAGGTTCGAGCACCACAGGCCGGCGGTCATGTCCAGGACCGGGTCGCCGTCGATGCTGGTGTAGTACATGCCCTTCGCCGACCGGATCATGCGCGGATTCAGCTTGAAGGCCTTGTTCGCCGTGAACGGCATCCAATGGGCGTCGAGTTTCATGGCAGATCCTTTCCTGAGTCTGCCCGGCAGTATAGGTAATGGATTTTCGGCCAAGGAGATGCCTTACGAGACCGTCGAGGTGAGCCATATGCACCACCCCCAGGTGACGCAGACACACCACCCCGGTCGTGTTTGTCACCTTCCCGGTGCGCGGTGCCTGACTAGAATGGGTCGCATGTCTTCCACGCCCGATACGAGGGACGCCGGCCCGGCCGGCATGCTCCCCCCGCGCCGCCGGTTGGACGATCCGGACACCATACGCGACGCCTACGCCGGCCGTCTGTGGCCGGACGAGCAGGTGCGGGTGTTCGCCAATACCGACCGCATGTTCCCCACGCGTACGGTGGCCTGCGGTGAGCGGGTGCGGCCGCTGCCGGCCTCGCGGCGGAGCTTGGACGGTTTCGTCTTCGAGTCGGGCGGCGCGACTTACGATCTCTACGATTATCTGTCCCGTAACCGGATTGCCGGCCTGCTGGTTCTCAAGGACGGCGAGGTCGTGCTCGAGCGCTACGAGCTCGGCGTCCGCGAGGATACCCGCTGGATGTCGATGTCGATGGCGAAGTCGATCAGCTCGACGCTGGTGGGCGCGGCCATCCGCGACGGCTACATCGACAGTGTCGACGATCCGTTGGTGAGGTACGTCCCGGAGCTCAAGCGCGGGGCCTACAGCGACGTCACCGTGCGCCAGCTTCTGCGGATGAGCTCGGGCGCGCGCTGGAACGAGTCGCAGACGGACCCGGTCTCCGAGCGCCGGCGGGTACTGGAACTGCAGATCGCGCAGCAGCCGGCGACCATCCTGCAGTACATGGCCGGCCTGCCCAAGGAGGCGCCGGCCGGGCGCCGCTGGAATTACAGCACCGGCGAGACCCACATCGTCGGCGTGCTGCTGCGCGCCGCCACCGGGGCCTGGCTGGCGGATTACCTCTCGGAGCGCATCTGGTCGCGGGCCGGCATGCAGGCCGATGCCGCCTGGTGGCTGGAAGCGCCGGAAGGGCTGGAGATCGCCGGCAGCGGGCTCAGCGCCACTCTCCGGGATTACGCCCGTTTCGGCCAGTTCATGCTGGAGGGCGGCGTGGCCGATAACCGGCCCGTCCTGCCCGACGCCTGGGTCGCGGAGGCGGGCGACGGCTACGCCATCGACGGCGAGCCGATCCCCTACGGCTACATGTGGTGGCCGGTGCCCGCACCGGGCGGTGAACCCGGATGCTACAACGGCTTCAGTGCCCGCGGCATCTTCGGCCAGCGGCTGCACATCAATCCCGCGCACGGGCTCGTGATCGCGATGGCGAGCGCGCGCTCCAAGCCCATGTACAGCGAGACGATTACCGACAATGACTTCTTCAACGCCGTATCAAAAGCCCTGTAAGGGGGCCGCATGAACGCCGCGTCGGCGACCCGCGCCGACGATCGCGGACGGCCCGAGTCCGGTGCCGGGGATGTCCTCGGCCACCCCAAGGGGCTCTGGTTCATTGTCTTCACCGAGACCTGGGAGCGTTTCTCCTTCTACGGGATGCAGGCGCTGCTGGTCCTGTACATGGCGACCTATCTGCTGCATCCGGGCAAGGTCGAGACGGTCGCCGGCTTCGCGCCATTCCGCGCCGCGATCGAGGGCGTGGTCGGGCCACTGTCCGTGCAGGCCCTTGCGACCCAGATCTTCGGTCTCTACATCGGCCTGATCTATTTCATGCCGGTGTTCGGCGGGTTGCTCGGCGACCAGTGGCTGGGGCGGACCCGGGCGGTGCTGATCGGCGCGGCCTCGATGGCCCTGGGGCATTTCCTGATGGCGTTCGAGGCCGCCTTCCTGTTCGCGCTGCTGGCGCTGATCGTGGGCTCCGGTTTCCTCAAGGGCAATCTGGCCGCCCAGGTCGGCGACCTCTACGCCAAGGCCGACCAGCGGCGCGACGCCGCCTTCTCCATATACAACGTGGCGATCAATATCGGGGCCACGGTCGCGCCTCTCATATGCGGCACGCTCGGCGAGGTCTACGGCTGGCACTACGGCTTCGGTATCGCCGGGTTCGGCATGCTGGTCGGCATCGTGATCTATCTGGCGGGCGGCAAGCACCTGCCGCCGGACCCGGTGGTGGGCGCCCGGAAGGAACGCCACCACCTGCAGCCGGGCGACGGCCGCATCATCGGCGGTATCCTGGTGATGTTCCTGATCGCGGCCCTGTTCTGGGCCACCCAGGCGCAGGTCTGGAATTCCTACCCGCTATGGATCAAGGGGCACGTGGACCGCGAGATTCTCGGTCTCACCGTGCCGGTGACCTGGTTCCAGTCGCTCGATTCGCTCGCGGTGCTGGTGCTCATGCCGGCGGTGCTCTGGATCTGGCGGGTGCAGGCCCGGCGGGGCACCGAGCCGGACGATTTCGGCAAGATCATTCTCGGGTGCGGCGTCTACGCGGCCGCCTTTCTCTGGCTGACGGCGGGCGAATTCGTCGCCGGCGGCGACAAGGTCCTGCTGCTGTGGCCGGTGACCTTCCATTTCATCCTCGGCTTCGGCTTCGTCTATGTCGCGCCGATCATGATGTCCCTGGTGTCGCGAACCGCGCCGCTCGCGGTGAACGCGATGATGGTGGGGGCCTACTACCTGTCGATCTTCGTCGGCGGGTTCCTGAGCGGCTGGCTCGGCCGTTTCTACGAGGTGCTCACGCCGCTCCAGTTCTGGCTGCTGCATGCCGGCGTGGCCGCGTCCGGCTCGCTGCTGGTGGTGATGCTGCGGCGGCCCCTGGGGCGCGCCATGAGACTGCAGGGGGGTGGTGCCTAGGGTATCACCCGAGCGGTGCGTTCCACGCACCGCCTGCAGCTTAATTCGCAACTTCGAAGGAGGACAGCCCTGGATTACGGTTGATTTCGGGGTTTTTGCAACGAATCCGTCATTCAGGGATAGCGAGGCAACGATGACAAATTATCGAAATATTCTGGCCTGGGCTTGCGCCGCCGCGTGTGGCCTGGGCATTCCGGCTGGGGCATTGGCGCAGACGGCCAGTGGTGAGCAGACTTACGAGGAGTTCGTGGTCACGGCCCAGAAGCGCGAGGAGCGACTGCTGGACGTGCCCATGAGCATCGAGGCTTTCTCCGGCGAGGAGATGGAAGAGCGTGGCATCGACACGGTCGAAGATCTGAGTTTCGCCGTGCCCGGTCTGACGACCCGCTCCGACGGCCCTGGCAGCTACACCATCTTCATGCGCGGCGTGGCCAACCAGTACGGTGGCGGCGCCACGGTCAGCACCTACATGGATGAGGCGCCGCTGACCCTGACCGGCTACGATCAGCTCTATTTCCCGACCATGGACCTGGAACGCGTCGAGGTCCTGAAGGGACCGCAGGGCACGCTCTATGGCCAGGGTTCCGTGTCCGGCACCATCCGCTACATCACCAAGGATCCGGTGCTGAACGTCTTCGAGGGCAGTCTCAAGGGCGCCCTGTCCACGGTGGACGAGGGCAACACCAAGCGCGAGTTCACCGGCATCATGAACATCCCGATCGTGCAGGACGTGGCCGCCCTGCGCATCGCCGCCAACGTCCAGGACGGCGGCGGCTGGATCGACCAGCCGGAGGCCGGTATCGAGGACGGCAACGAGGCCGACCAGACCAGCTTCCGCATAAAAGGTCTCTGGCAGGCCACCGATCTTCTGACGCTGGAGGCGATGATTCTGCGTCATCGCTCCGAGACCCGGTTGGGCCAGGGCTTCGAACAGCCGGACCGTACCAATTTCGTGGCCATCGATCCGTCCATGACCCTGGTGCCCAAGGAATACGACTACGATCTATATAACCTCGAGGCCACTTACGATTTCGGATTCGCCGAGCTGCTGAGCGCGACGACCTACGTCGAGCACGATCACCAGTATCCCTTTGCCTATCAGTCCAGCGGCCCCGATATGCGTGGTTACGCCGGTTCCGACTACGAGGGTAATGACGCCCGCTGGGTCGAGGCCGACCAATTCACTCAGGAGTTGCGCCTGACCTCGACCGGTTTCGGTCCCTGGAAGTGGACCATCGGCGCCTACTACAGCGACAGCGAGAAGACTTTGGACGCCTTGTCCGATTATGTCTATTTCGCTTTTGGCCCCCCCGTATACGGTGCGCCCTACCATTCGGAACAGGAGTCCAAACAGTCGTCTGTCTTCGCAAATGCGTCCTATGACCTGACCGATCGGCTGGAAGTCGGTGCCGGCGTGCGCTACTTCAGGGACGAGCGTGACGAGTTCTACAGGGAAACGGGGGTAGACGAGGAGGAAACCTTCGATTCGGTCGATCCCCGCATCTTCGCGTCGTACGCGATCACTGACAGCGCTAATGTGTACGCCAGCATTGCCAGGGGTTTCCGCAGCGGCGGTGTCAACTCCGGTGACGGACAAGTCTACGACCCTGAGAGCCTGATCAGCTATGAACTCGGCACTAAGGCCAGTGTGCTCGACGGCGCCGTCGATTTCGAGCTTGCCGTGTTCTTCAGCCAATACGACGACATGTTGCGCCGGGGGCTGGTGCCCACGCCGGGCAGCGGCAGCGGTACCACGCAGACAACCAGCAATATCGGCGAGGCCGAAATCAAGGGCATTGAGGGTGGCGTTACCTGGCGCCCGTTGGACGGCCTGGCGCTCAACGCTACCTTTGCGGCCACCGATGCCGAGGTTACGCATGTGGATAGGCAGGATCAGGCGCAGGACGGCGATCTGACCTCCCTGGAGGGCGATCCCATCGACTACGTGCCGGATTTCAGCCTGACGCTGGGCGCGCAGTATGATTTCTATTGGGCCGACAGCATCCCGGGTTTCGCGCGGGTGGACTACAGCTACCGCGACAAGGTGCCGTATACCGACCGCACCGCCTTCTTCAGTCACGCGGTACCGCAGTACTCGGACATCGTGCGATTGCTGGATGCCCGCATCGGCCTGACCTACGGCCGGGCGACGTACGAGTTGTTCGGAACCAACCTGACCAACGAGAACGTCTACATCGACCCGTACCACGCGTGGGAGAACGCCAACCGCACGCGTCCGCGTGCCGTCGGAGTGAGCGCCAAGTATGATTTTCAGTAAGCCCCTGAAGCGACGGGCCCGGGGAGCGCTGCTGCTGGCAGCGCTCGTCCCGGGGGGTGTTGTGGCCGCCGGTCCCCAGGCCGGCCTGGAGCCGACGGTCAATGCCCCGGCCCGCACGCTTGAATTCGATTGGCCCATGATCAAGGTGGGCACCGCTTCTTACGAGGCGGGGCCCACCGGGACCACGGTGATCCAGTTCGACCGCAAGGTCTACAGCGCGATCGACGTGCGCGGCACGCCCGGCACGGTGAACGCGCCGTACATGAATATGTACTACGATCTGCCGGAACTGGACACCGTGGTGTTCGCGGGTGGCTCCTGGTACGGATTGGAGGCGGTTACCGGCGTCGCCAGTGCCTTGAAGGACGATGGCGTCCGCGACGGGAAGGCCTTCGGGGTCACGCCCAACATCGCGATGTCGGTGGGCTCGATCATCTTCGATTTCGGCAGCCGCCGACTGAACGAGATTTATCCGGACAAGCGCCTGGCGCAGGCGGCCTATCGGGCCACCAAGCCGGGCGTGTTCCCGCTCGGCGCCACCGGTGCCGGCCGCTTCGCCAAGACCGGTCATTTCTTCGGCTGTAACGCGTATTCGGGGCAGGGCGCGGCCTACCGCGAGATCGGCGAGGTCAAGATCGCCGCGTTCGTGGTGGTCAACGCCTATGGTGCCGTCACCGATCGTCAGGGTCGGGTCGCCGCGTGCTATCCGGACCCGGCCTGGCCGGAGGAACTTCGCGACAACCCGCAGACCACCGAGTTGCTGGCCCGTTTCGCGGAGATGCAGGAGAAGAAGCTGGCCGGCTCGGCCGACGGTGAGCGCGACCGCAACACCAACACCACACTCAGCCTGGTGGTGACCAACCAGAAGTTGACGCCGGTGGAACTCAAGCGGCTCGCGGTCCAGGTTCATGCCTCCATGGGACGCGCGCTGCAGCCGTTCACGACCATGTACGACGGCGATGTGATGTATGCGGTCTCTACCGCCGAGATCGAGCCGAAGATGTATGTCCCCGAGATCGGCGCCATCGCCGGCGAGGTGATGTGGGACGCGATCCTGAGTTCGGTGCCCGAGCAGCCGCAGGCGGCGACGCCCGCCGATGGACCCGTGTTGGGCGCCGACGCGCTCGAGGATCTGGAGGGCGATTACCGTTTCAGTCAGTTCGTCACCGTCCGCGTCGAGGCCGAGGGCCGCAGGCTCAAGGCCCGTGCCGTGGGTGAGCGAGAGGCCTATGCCATCGGCAAGGACGGGTTCACCGAACTGAAGCCGGTCTCGGAGACCGATTTCATGGTGCCCGGACGCTATCCGCTCACCCTGCGCTTCGCGGATGAGGGACGGTTGGTGATCAATCCGGGACATTGGGAACAGGTCGGCAAGCGAGCCGACGATTGAGCATCGCGACCACCGGCGGGCGTTTTCTCCCTGCGCTCGCACTAGTGCTCTCCTCTTGGCCGGTGGTTGCGGTCATTCAACCCGGCCCGTCGCGTACCGTGGTGGTGTGCCCCGCGGACGCGGCGGGACCGGGTTGTCATTTTTCCGGCGACGGCGGCATCCAGGCCGCGGTGGACGCGGCCGGCGACGGCGACACGGTCCACCTTCGGGCCGGCCGCTACCATCCCCGCGCCTATCGCGACGTCGCGTTCCAGGACCTGACCATCCGCGGCTACGTGCTGGTCGAGGGCAAGTCCCTGACCCTGAGCGGCGAGCCGGGCACGGTGCTTGACGGCGGCCGGGGCGAACGCGCCTCGGCGATCGTGGTCCACGACGGCGATCTGACCCTGCGCGATCTCCGGATCGAGGGCTTCCGGGTGCGCGAGCCCGAGGACGATATCTACGACGGTCACGGCGTGTTCGTGGTGGACGGCCGCGCCGCGCTGGACGGTGTGACCTTCCGCGCGAATGAAAAGATGGCCCTGTCGATACGCGGCCGCAGCGATGTCACCGTGGATCGCGGCCGCATGCTGGACGGTCATCTGGGCGTCTGGATCGAGGAGGACGCCACGCTCGCCATCCGCGATTCCGTGATCCGACACAACGATTCCGCCGGTATCGCCGCCTACGTGTCGTCGCGGGTCGACGTCGAACGCTGCGTGTTCGAGGCCAACCTGGACGACGGCGTCTATACCGCCGAGGCGGCCGCGGCCGAGGTCCGCGATTCCCTATTCCTGCGCAATGGTCCCTACGCGGTGCGCGGGGTCGACGACAGTCGCCTGCGGGTGCGTGCCTCCTGGTTCCATGGCAACGCGGCGGTGGCCAACGACGGTGAAGGCGCGACGCCGGTGCTGAGCGGTATCACGGTACTGGACCCGGACAATCCGGACGGTGAGCCTTCGCGCTGACCGGCACGCCGTTGCGGGCGTCGCCGGCCGGGTGGCTGCCGGCTTCCCTTCACCCTCACCCCTGACCCCTCTCCCGCTCGCGGGAGAGGGGAACCCGATTGCGAACGGGAAGCTCTCCCGCGAGCGGGAGAGGGGAAGCCGACTGCGAGCGCGGGCAGTGCGGCGCGCGGACTACTACTGGTTGCCCCAGGCCGGGCTCCAGAGACCGTCCGCGGTCTCGCGCTGTTCCCAGTAGAACGCGCCGCGCGGACGCGGATGGTTGCCGATCTCGTCCATGCTGTGCGAGTCGTAGAGCCGGCCGTTGATCATGGTCTGGCTCACCGAGCGGGTATGGCGGATATCGGCCAGGGGGTTGTCCTCCAGCACGATCAGGTCCGCCAGTTTGCCGGGCGACAGAGTGCCGAGACGGTGGTCTAGGTTGAGGGTGCGGGCGCCGTTGATCGTGGCGGTACGCAGCACATCGTGCTCGCTCATGCCGCCCTCGGCCAGCAGCCACATCTCCCAGTGCAGGCCCACGCCCTGGATTTGGCCGTGGGAACCGGCGTTGATGGTGACACCGGCATCCATCAGTTCCTTCATCGAGTCCGCGACCGAGCGGATGCCGATGTCCCAGAGCTCCTCGGCGACCTGGGCGGTGGTCATGCCGCGCACGTGCGGCGGGGCCGAGTGCGGCGAGGCGATGTAGTTGTAGCCGCTGGTGGTCTCGGGCACGAAGTCGCGGATGCGCGGGTCCTCCCAGCTACGGGTGGTCTGATAGAGGTAGTTCTCGCCGAGCTGGCCGCCGAACAGGATGATCAGTGTCGGCGTGTGCGCGGTGTCGCTGTGCGCGAAGAGCTGGATCAGGTCGTCGTGGTAGGTGGGCACCGGCAGGTTGTGTTCCAGCGCGGTATAGCCGTCCAGGATCATGGACAGGTTGAAGTAGAAGTGGGCCTCGCCCTCGGCGTCCGCCATGATCCCGTGCTCGCGGGCGGCCGCCACGATCTGCTGGCGCTGGCGGCGCATGGGTTGCTTGTAGCTCTTCACCGCCGGCGCGCCGAGCGCGTCCTTGAGGGCCAGCACGCGTTCGGCGTCGGCATAGTCGTCGATGGGCACGTAGGAGCCGTCCGGCCGGCCGGCGCGGCCGTGCAGCGGCAGGCCGGTGTGCATCAGGCGCGGGCCCACCGACAGGCCGGCGCGGCGCTTCTCCGTGAGGGCGAAGGTCGGCAGGTCCGAGGTGTATGGGTCGTAATTGGTGGTGACGCCGAACGCCAGGGCGGCGTAGTGGCTGGGCACCTTCTGCGGTTTGAGGCCGGCATTGGCGTAATAGCAGTCGTTGAGGTGGCCGTGCATGTCCACCAGGCCGGGCAGGATGGTCTTGCCGGCGGCGTCGATCACCTTGGCGCCGTCCGGCACCGTCACCTCGACGGAGGGGCCCACGGCCGCGATCCGGTTGCCTTCGACCACCAGGGTGCCGCGTTCGATCACCTCGTCGCCGCGCATGGTGATCAGGCGGGCGTCGACGAAGGCCAGCCCGCCGTCCGGCACGTCGGATTCGACCTCCAGATTCAGGGCCTCTTGACTGTGCCCGGCGACCCGCCGTCCGCCCGCCGCGGGTGCGTCGATGCGGGCGGTGTGCAGTTGCGGTCCCACGGCCCAGTGCAACGATCGCGAATCGGCGCCCCAGGTCAGCGCATACCCGCCGCCCGGCGTCACTTCCGTCACCGGGATCGCGTTTTGCGACGCGCCGACGGTCATCGGCTCGCCGGTCTCGCGGTAGGGGGCGACATAAATGCGGCGCCGGTCCTTGAACGCGATCGTGCGCAGGTTCGGACTCGGGCGCAGGGTCGAGACGTCGGGGTCCGCGGCGACGACATGGACGCGCCGGTCGCCGCCGTCGCGCGCGACGCTGGCCACGGCGGGCAGCCCCTCGTGCTCGGCGAGGAAGTAGATACGCGAGCCGTCGGGCGAGAACCGGGGTCGCCTGCCGTCCCCCGTCAGGCGCCGCGGCTCGCCGCCGTCCGCGGGAACGGTGTACAGGCCCGGCTCGCCGCTATAGCCGCCGACACACTTGTCGCCCGACGAAACCTGATAGGCCAGAGTCTTGCCGTCGGGCGAGAACGCGGGCCCGTGGACCACGCCCGGACTGCGGGCGACGGTGCGCGGCTCGCCGCCGGCGGCGGCGACCACCCGGATCGCGCCGCGCTTCTCGTCGTCCCACGCGGCATAGGCGATCCGTCGGCCGTCGGGGGCGTAGGCGGGATCGGTCTCGATGACGTCGCCGTCGGTCAGGCGGTGCGGCGTGCCGTCGGGCAGCGATTTCGACCAGAGCCGATCGAGGCCGGTGAAGGTCACGGCGTCGCCGCCGGGTGCCGCCGTGAGGTGCTCGATCGCCCGTACCGTGAAGGTCTCGGGTGCCAGCTCGATGTCGGGATGGGGTGCCTGCGTGACGCGGTGCCGCGCGGTCACCTCGATCGGGATCACCTCGGCCGCGCCGGTGACGGTATCCACCCGCCGCAGCTTGCCCCGGGCCCAGATGGCGATGTGGCGGCCGTCGGGGAACCAGTCGTAGCGGGGATAGTAGGTGCCCTGCGGGATGAACGAGGCCTGGGCGTCGCGGCTGAGGCCGGCATAGACCGGCCGCTGCTCGCCGCTTTCGAGGTCGTACACGAACAGCACGGTCTCGGCTTTGACCCGGCGCACGAAGGCAAGGCGCTCGCCGTCCGGCGATACCCGTGGCGTGGTGGCGCCGCCGAAGCCGCCGATCAATCGCTCGGTCGCTCCGGTTTCCAGGTCGCGGTGCATGACCGCGAAGTTGACGTGGTTGGGGTCGATGAAGATGTGCGATTGGTGCAGGGCGGTGACGCGCTCGGTGTAGTAGAGATGGCGTCCGTCCGGGGATACCTCCGGCTCGAACACGTTGGTGCCGTTTTCGGGCTTGGCCACGAGCAGGCGGCCCTTGCCGCCGCTACGATGGTATAGCCGCAGCTCGGACGAACCGGTCTCGCTGGCCTGGGCATGGGTCTTGGCGGCGACAAAATGATCTTCCGGGCCCCATGTCGGACTGACGACCACGTCCACCGTCTCGTCGGTCACCGGCGCGGCATCGCTGCCGTCGGCCGCCGAGGTCCAGATATTGTCGCTGCCGCTCGCGTCGCTCAGATAGACCATCCGGTCGCCCCGGGGACCGAAGCGGGGCATGATCTGCAGCGCCGGTCCGCCGTGCACCAGCCGGGCGGTGCCGCCGCCGGCCGGTACCGCGTAGATATCGCCCAGCAGGTCGAACAGCAGCGTCTCGCCGTCCGGACTCACGTCCACGCTCATCCAGGTGCCCTCGTCGACGGTGAACTCGACGTCGCGGTAGGGGCCGTGCGGCGCGGTCACGTCCCAGTCGCCGGCCGGGGCCGGCGGGGCGGCGGCCAGACAGAGCGAGGCGAGGATGGCGGCGGGAGGGAGAGTACGGAGCGTCATGGCATCGGGCCGGTTCGTATGGTGACGCCGGGCGGTGTCGCCGGCCCCGATTTTCTAACACGGTCGTCGCGTGCACGGGAGTTGCCGAACATGGGCGCGCCGGTGACGATCGCGCACCGCAACCGTCGCGATAGGCATCTCGGGGAACGCCGACGCGCTGCGTAGACTGGCCCGATCCATTCGAAGGCCCGTCCCCGCGGTGAACCGGACCCTGCTGCTCAAGCTGCATCGCTATGTCGGCCTGGCGCTCGCCGGCCTGCTGATCGTGCTCGGCGCCACCGGCAGCGCCATCGTGTTCGAGCCCGAGCTGGACGCTTGGCTCAATCCCGAGCTGTTCCGTATCGACCGGCCCGGCGGGAAGGCGCTGCCGCCGGGCGAGCTGATCCGGCGGGTGGAGGCCGACGATCCCCGTATCCGGGCCTATTACCTGACTCTGGCGGATCGGCCGGAGAAGGCGGCCGTGGCTTATGTCGCGCCGCGCACCGATCCGGCGACCGGCGAGCCTTTCGACGTGGCTTACGACGAGGTGTTCATCGACCCGGTGAGCGGCGGGATCAACGGTCGCCGCCTCTGGGGCGAGTGCTGCCTGGAGCGGCCCAACCTGATGCCGTTCCTGTACAAGCTGCACAACCGCCTGCTCTTGCCCATGGACATCGGCCGCCCGCTGATCGGGATCGTGGCGTTGCTGTGGCTGGGGCTGGCCGTCGTGGGCGGCTACCTGACCTTTCCGCGCGGCGGTCCGTTCTTCCGGCGCTGGCGCCGGAACTGGTCCGTGGGTCGCGGGCGCACCGGCTTCCACACCGGTCTGCGGCTGCACCGCGCCGGCGGTCTCTGGCTCTGGCCGGTGATCGTGGCGGTGGCCCTGACCGGGGCGATGCTGGGCTTCGAGGGATCGCTCCGGTCCGTTGTGGGCTCGATCTCGCCGTCCGAGGAGACGGTATGGGAGGCCTATGCCGACCGTGACGATGTGCCGGCCGAGCCCGTGTCCTACACCGCCGCGCTCGCCGCGGCCCGCAATCGCGTCCGCCGCGCCGGGGAGACCGGCGGGCCGGACCATATCAGCTATGCCGGGGAACGCGGCCTCTACCGCGTCGCCTTCGGCGATCCCGACGGTTTCGGTCTCGGCACGACGACGGTCTACGTCGACGGCCGCGACGGCCGGGTCGTGGGCATGACCGGGCCCGGCGACGGCAGTGCCGGCGACGTACTCCTGCGGGCGGGACAGCCCCTGCACGCCGGTCGCATCGCCGGCGCGCCGGGCCGGATCGCGGTGTTCCTGGCCGGGCTCGTGGTGGTGCTGCTGTCCGTGACCGGCGTGGTCATGTGGTGGCTGCGACGCCGTCGGCAATGAATGTCCCGCAATAAGAGGTCGACCATGAAGAAACTCGGGCTTTGCCTGTTCCTGGCCGCTTGCCCCGTCTGGGCATGGGCGGCCACGCCCGACACCGCCGGGGACGATCCGGCGGCCGGCGCCGAAGCGCGTCTCGACGAACTGCAGCGCCAGTATCGCCGTCTGCAGGAACGCACGGAACGCGAGCTGCGCGCCCTCGAGGCCCGGATCGACACCCTCCAGGCCGACGACCGCGAAGCCGCCCGCGGCGACGCCTCCGGCGGTCTTCGCGATCTGCCGATCGAGGTCTCGGGCGATCTGCGGCTGCGCTACGAGCACACCACCGACCATGCCGGCGATCCGGACCGCAACCGCGGTTCCCTGCGCGGTCGCCTGGGGGCGGCCTATCGCCTCAATGAGCGGGTCACCATCGGCGGGCGCTTGGTCACCGGTAACAGCGACGACCCGAATTCCGCCGATGTGACGCTGAGTGATTTCACCGACGATTTCGAGGTCAGCCTGGACCGGGCCTATGCCGAGTACCGCGGCGAGCGCGGCTTCGTGGTCGGCGGCAAGTTCGCCAACCCGCTGGCCAACACCGACCTGGTCTGGGACGGCGACGTCAATCCGGCGGGTCTGGCGGGCGGTTACACCCTGTACCGGAACGGCGGCTTCAGCGCCGCCGCCACCGGCGTGTTCGCGGTGATCGACGAGCAGACCGCGGGCCGGGACAGCGACATGCTGGGCGGTCAGCTTTCCCTGTCGCTGGCGCCCGCGCCCGACTGGTCGCTGGCCCTGCACGGCGGGTATTACGATTATTCGATCGGCAGCCTGGCGAACGCCGATGCCGGCGATATCCGCGGCAACCGGCTGGCGCCGGGCGGGACCGAGTACCTCTCGGCATTCGAATTGCTGGATATTCTAGGGGAACTGCGCTACTCGGGCTGGAGCGCCGAGTGGCCGATCTCGCTGACGGCCGATTACGTCAAGAACCTGGGCGCCGAGGTGTCGGGCGATACCGGCTACGCCGTGTACCTGGGCACGGGCCGGTTGGCGCATAGCGGCGACCTGCGTTTCCAGTACGGTTACTCCGAGGCCGGCACGGACGCCGTTTTCGCGGCCTATTCCCAGGACAACATCACCTACTCGACCAACTATCGGCTGCACACCCTCAAGCTGACCTACGTGCCGTTCGCGCAGGGCCGCACCAATCTGACCGTCTATCGCTACCGGCGTGATGACCCGGCGGCCGGCCAGGACCGGGACGATGTCACCCGGATTCGTCTGAGTCAGAGTTTCCTGTTCTGACGTCGCCGCGCTGCGCGGCGGCGGCGCGGGCTCCGCCGGAGAGCGCGGACGCGGTACAGTGTGCGCCATGGACCCCCGCGCCGCGCTCAAGCTCTGCGACCTGTTCGCCGACCTCGACCGCCGGGCGCTGCGCGCCCTGGCCGAGGCCGGAGACTGGCAGCAGTTGCGCGGCGGCGATCGTCTGTACAGCGTGGGCGACCGCGGGGACGCCCTGTATCTGGTGGTCCAGGGTCGCCTGCGGGCGATCCGGCCGGAGTCCGGGGACCGCGGTTACCGTCTGGTGGGCGACATCGGCCGCGGGCAGACGGTGGGCGAGATTTCGGTGCTCACCGGCGAGGCGCGCAAGGCCGAGGTGTTCGCCCTGCGCGACAGTTGGCTGTTCCGGATCGGGCGCGAGAGCTTCGAGCGGCTGTTGCGGAGCCATCCGCAGGCGATGTTCCGGGTCACCCGGCTGATCGTGGCGCGGCTGCGCGGGGTGCGCAGCGTGGCCGAGCGCGCCAGCGTGCGCAGTACCCGCACCTACGCGGTCCTGCCGGCGCACGCCGGGCTCGACGTACGCGAGTTCAGCGGACGTCTCACGCGTGAGCTCGCGCGGCTGGGATCGACCCTGCGCCTGGACCCGGCACGGGTGGACGAGGCCCTGGGCGAGGGCGCGGCCGCCAGTCCGTTCGAGCAGGACAGCGGCAACCGCGAACTGCTGGCCTGGCTCAACCGTCTCGAGGACGGCTACCGCTATCTCGTCTACCAGGCCGGCCCGCGTCCGGACGCCTGGACGCGGCGCTGCCTGCGCCAGGCCGACCGCATCCTGGTGCTCGCCGACGCCCACGCCACGCCCACCGACTCCGAGCCCCTGGCCTGGCTCCGCCGGAGCGGGCTGCGCGCCCCGGTGGACGTGGTGCTCCTGGGCGAGGGGGGCGACGCCCTGGGTTGGCGGCACGAGGCGGGCGCCACTTTCCATCATCGCCTGGGCGGCGATCTGGCGACGGCCGACATGGGCCGGCTGGCACGGTTGGTCGCCGGTCGCGGGCTCAGCCTGGTGCTGGGCGGCGGCGGCGCGCGGGGGTTCGCCCACGTGGGTCTGCTGCGGGCCATGCAGGAAAAGGGGCTGGCGGTGGACGCGGTCGGCGGCACCAGCATGGGAGCGTTCGTGGGCGCGCTGGCGGCCTCCGGGATGGATGCCGAGTCGATGCTGGCCTGCCTGCGCGAGACCTTCGTCGACAACAATTTCCTCAACGACTACTCGGTGCCGCCGCGGCTCTCCCTGATCGGGGGCAACAAGTTCCGCGGCCGCCTGGAGGCGATCTTCGGCGAGCGCCGGATCGAGGAGTTGGCCCTGCCGTACTACTGCGTGAGCACCAATCTCACCCGCGGCGTGCCCGTGATCCACGACCGCGGCCCCCTATGGGCCTGGGTCGGCAGTAGCATGGCGGTGCCGGGCATCGCGCCGCCGATGGTCCACCGCGGCGAGCTTCTGGTGGACGGCGGTCTGCTCGCCAGCGTGCCCTTCGATCCCATGCTGGAGATGGGGCGGGGGCCCGTGGTGGTCTCCAACGTGAGCAACCAGCCGGATCTCTACGTGGAAGCCGGAAAGGGCGACGAGCCGGACGCGCCCGCCATGCTCGGCGAGGCACCCCGGCACATCAATCTGTTCAAGATCCTGTTCCACACCGCCACGCTCACCAGCGAGCGCGAGAGCCGCGACCTGGACGCGCGCGCGGACCTGGTGCTGCACATGCCGGTGGCGGGCGTGGGCATGTTCGACTGGGAGCAGATCGACGGCATCGTCTATCGCGCCTATCACCACGCCGACGAGGTCCTGGACCGCTGGCTGGAGGAGAGCACGGACTCGCGCGAGAGCGTCGAGCCGGCCATGCCGGCGCCGGTGGCCGACATGGGTTGAAGCAGTCGATTATCTATCCGCTGATTTCACGGATTACACTGAAAATACAATTAGTTAAAAGCTATTGTTAATGTCATCGATCCGCAGATGGACGCCGATTAACGCAGATTGGTCAGGGCTGTTCTTTAATCTGCGTATATCGGCGTAATCTGCGGATTTTTTCCGGGAACCGCCCGCCAAAGTCCGTTGCCACCCCGGCAGTTCGATCGCCGGGGCGCTGCGCGGTCGGTGCCGTGCCGAGCCAAGGTATTTGCTTATCCGCAGATGGACGCCGATTAACGCAGATTGGTTAGGGCTGTTCTTTAATCTGCGTACATCGGCGTAATCGGCGGATTATTTCTTTCGGGAACCGCCCGCCAAGGTCCGCTACCAACCCGGCAGTTCGATCGCCGGGGCGCTGCGCGGTCGGTGCCGTGCCGAGCCAAGGCATTTGCTTATCCGCAGATGGACGCCGATTGACGCAGATTGGTTGGGTTGTTCTTTAATCCGCGTACATCGGCGTAATCTGCGGATTATTTCTGTGGGGAACCGCCCGCCAAGGTCCGCTACCAACCCGGCAGTTCGATCGCCGGGGCGCTGCGCGGTCGGTGTCGTGCCGAGCCAAGGCATTTGCTTATCCGCGGATGGACGCCGATTAACGCAGATTGGTTAGGGCTGTTCTTTAATCTGCGTATATCTGCGTAATCTGCGGATTATTTCTTTCGGGAACCGCCCGCCAAGGTCCGTGGCCAACCCGGCAGTTCGATCGCCGGGGCGCTGCGCGGTCGGTGCCGTGCCGAGTCAAGGCATTTGTTTATCCGCGGATGAACGCCGATTAACGCAGATTGGTCAGGGCTGTTCTTGAATCTGCGTCCATCGGCGTAATCTGCGGATTCTTTCTTCCGGCAAGCGGCCAGCAAGAACCTCTGCGCGCCTCCGTGCGCCTCTGTGGTTTCATGTCCCGCCAACCAAAGCCCGGCTCCGATCGGTGGGAGCTTGGCTGTTGGCTAGACGGCTCACTCATGCCGGTTGATTTTGTAGACACCATCTATCCGCAGATGGACGACGATTGACGCCGATATGGGCGGGCTGTCGGTCTGAATCTGCGTGTATCGGCGTTCATCGGCGGCTTACTTTCTTCGCTGATCCGCGCCAAGGTTGCGGGTAACAATCAGTGAAATCAGCGTAATCCGTGGATTTTCCTAACCGGTAACGAGCAGACGCTCGATGACGCTTTCGTAGATGCGGGCGAGGGCCGGCAGGTCGTCGGCGGCGATGTGCTCGTCCAGCTGGTGGATGGTGGCGTTGAGGGGCCCGAGCTCGACCACCTGGGCCCCGGTGGGGGCCACGAAGCGGCCGTCCGAGGTGCCGCCGGCGGTGGACAGCTCGGGGATGCGGCCGGTGACCGCCTGGGTGGCGGCTTGCACGGCCCGGATCAGCTCGCCGTCCTCGGTGATGAAGGGCTCGCCCGACAGATGCCAGTCGATGCGGTGGTCCGGTGCATGGCGGTCGAAGACATCGGCCACGCGTTCGCGGATGGCCTCCGCCGTCAGGGCGGGCGAGAAGCGCAGGTTGAAGCAGGCCTCGGAACGGCCGGGGATCACGTTGTCGGCGCCGGTGCCGGCGGCGATGTTGGAGACCTGTAGCGAGGTCGGCGGGAAATGTCGGTCGCCGCGGTCCCATTCGATCGCGGTCAGTTCGGCCAGGGCCGCCACCAGCCGGTGCAGGGCGTTGTCCGCGGCCTGCGGGTAGGCCACGTGCCCCTGGCGGCCGCGCACCGTCACCCGGGCCGTGAGGCTGCCGCGGCGGCCGTTCTTGACGGTGTCGCCGAGGCGTTCGCGGCTGGAGGGCTCGCCGACCAGGCACCAGTCGATGCGCTCGCCGCGCTCGCTCAGGGTCTCGATCACCCGCCGCGTACCGTCGCGCGCGGGGCCTTCCTCGTCGCTGGTGAGCAGCAGCGCCAGGCGCCCCGCGTGCGCGGGATGCGCGGCGCGAAAGCGCTCGCAGGCGACGACCATGGCCGCCACGCTGCCCTTCATGTCGGCGGCGCCGCGGCCGTGGAGCATACCGTCCTCGATGCGCGGCTCGAACGGGTCGCCGTGCCAGTCTTCGGCCGGACCCGGCGGCACCACGTCGGTATGGCCCAGCAGGCAGAGCAGGGGACCGGAGCCGCCGGTGACCGCCCAGAGGTTGTCGACCTCGCCGAAACGCAGGCGCTCGACCGCGAAGCCCGCCGCGCCGAGGCGCTCGGCCACCAGGTCCTGGCAGCCGGCGTCGTCCGGCGTCACCGAGGGGCGGCGGATCAGCTCGCAGGCCAGTTCGATGGTCGGGTCCATACTGTCGGGGCGCCCTGGTCCGGTGGAATCTTTCGCGTCAATAGCTTACGCGAATCACGAATCACGACTAGTCCGCACCGGCCAGGGCGGTCTCGTAGCGCGGCCCGGAGAAGCCGACCACCACGCCGCCGGTATCCAGCTCCAGCACCGGTCGCTTGATCAGTGTGGGGTATTGCTGCAGCAGGTCGGCCGCGGCCCCGTCGCCGGTCACCGTCCGCTCGCTTTCGTCCAGCTCGCGCCAGGTCCGGCTGCGCCGGTTGATCAGCGTCTCGGGGCCGACCTCGTCGAGCCAACGCCGAATCCGCTCGCGTTCGACGCCCTCGGCGCGCAGGTCCACGAACCGGTGGTCGATGCCCTGCGTGGCCAGCCAGCGGCGGGCCTTGGTGCAGGTATCGCAGTTCTTCAGGCCGTAGAGAGTCACTGTTGACATGATGCTCTTGTACTAGTCGCGGAAGATGGCAAGAAGATTAACCACAGAGACACAGAGATCACAGAGAAAGAGAACGCAAGTTCAAACGCATTTGCGCCAGAATGCAGACAAGTCGGCGCTTCTCGTATCTTGTTGACTTCAGAGAATACTTTTCTCTGTGTCCTCTGTGCCTCTGTGGTTAGCCTTGGTCAATTCAATCCGCGCTGCGCAGCAGCTCGTTGATGCCGACCTTCTTGCGGGTGGCGGCGTCGACGCGCTTCACGATCACGGCGCAGTTGAGGTTGTAGCGGCCGCCGTCGCGGGGCAGGCTGCCGGCCACCACCACCGAGCCGGCCGGCACGTGGCCGCGCAGGATGACGTCGTTTTCGCGGTCGTAGATCGGCGTGGACTGGCCGATGAACACGCCCATGGAGATGACCGCGCCGGCGCCCACGCGCACGCCCTCGACGATCTCGGAGCGGGCGCCGATGAAGCAGCCGTCCTCGATGATGGTGGGCGCCGCCTGCAGGGGCTCCAATACGCCGCCGATGCCGGCGCCGCCGGACAGGTGCACGCCCGCGCCGATCTGGGCGCAGGAGCCGACGGTGGCCCAGGTATCCACCATGGTGCCCTCGCCGACATAGGCGCCGATGTTGACGTAGCTGGGCATGAGCACGGCGTTGCGCGCGATGTGCGCGCCCTTGCGGACCATGGCCGGCGGCACCACGCGCGCACCCTGCTCGCGGAAGGCGGCCTCGTCGAAGTCGGCGTACTTGGCCGGGACCTTGTCGAAGAAGCGGGTCTCGCCGCCCTCGATCAGGTGGTTGTCGCGCAGCCGGAAGGACAGCAGTACCGCCTTCTTGAGCCACTCGTTGACCACCCAGTCGTCGCCGCGGGGCTCGGCCACGCGGGCCTCGCCGCGATCGAGCAGCTCGATCGCCTCCAGGACCGCGTCCCGCACCGCCGGATCGGCGTCGTCGGGACGGATCGTGTCGCGATTCTCGAAGGCGCTCTCGATGGTCTGCTGCAGGTCTGCCATGGGTCTCGGTCGTCTGGATGAAAGCGCGGATTCTAGCAGGGCTGGGCATTAACCACAGAGGCGCACGGGGGCGCTCAGAGGGATGGATGGTTGTCATCCCGGACAACATTCGACGAGCTCGATCGACTGCTGAATCCCGGATAGGCGCTGACACGCATTCCGGTAAGACATCGCAATCTCTTTCTTTCTTCCTCTGTGCGCCTCCGTGCGCCTCTGTGGTTTGTTATTCCCGTTATCCAGCAAACGTTTCGCACACCCGGCGTATGCGCTGAGCGGCCTCCACGCAATCCTCGACCGAGGCCACCAGCGACAGGCGCAGGCGGTTCTCGCCGGGGTTGCCGTCGCCGGTGTCGCGCGCGAGATAGCGGCCGGGCACCACGCGCACGTTCTCGCGGGCCAGCAGCTCGCGGGCCGCGGTCTCGTCGTCCAGTCCGGGCGGCAGGGCCGGCCAGAGGTAGAAGGCACCGTCCGGCCGCGGCACGTCCATGACCGGGTCCAGGATCGGCAGGACCGCCGCGAACTTGGCCCGGTAGCGGTCGCGGTTCTCGCGCACGTGGTCCTCGTCGTGCCAGGCGGCGACGCTGGCGGCCTGCACCGGCGGGCCCAGGGTCGCGCCGTGGTAGGTGCGGTAGCGTAAAAAGCGCGCGAGCACGGCGGGGTCGCCGGCGACGAAGCCGGAACGCAGGCCGGGCAGGTTGGAGCGCTTGGACAGGCTGTGGAAAGCCACGCAGCGCGCGAAGTCGTGATTCCCGGCCTCGGCAGCGACCTGCAGCAGGCCCGGCGGCGGGTCGGTCTCGTCCGGGTAGATCTCGCTGTAGCACTCGTCGGCGGCGATCACGAAGTCGTGGCGCTCGGCCAGCGCCAGCGCGCGCTGCCAGTAGCCGCGGTCGAGCACGGCGCCGGTGGGGTTGCCGGGCGAGCACAGGTAGAGGAGCTGGCAGGCGTCCCATTCGGCGGCCGTGGGCGCGTCCAGGTCCGGCAGGAAGCCGGTGTCGGCCCGGCAGGGCAGGTACAGCGGCTCGGCGCCGGCGAGCAGGGCGGCGCCCTCGTAGATCTGGTAGCCCGGATTGGGCATGGCCACGCGCGCCCCGCCCCGGGGATCGACGACGGCCTGGGCGAACGCGAACAGTGCCTCGCGGGTGCCGGCCGCCGGCAGCACCTGCCGTTCCGGGTCGACGGCCGGCAGCCGGTAGCGTCGCGCCAGCCAGGCCGCGATCGCCGCCCGCAGTTCGATGCCGCCCTTCGTCGCGGGATATTTTTCGAGCCCGTGCAACGCGCCGGTGAGCGCCTCCCGGACACAGGCCGGTGCCGGGTGCCGCGGCTCGCCGATCGCCAGCGAGATGGGCGCGTGCGCCGCGGCCGGCTCGACGTCCCGGAGCAGCGCCGCGAGGCGCTCGAAGGGGTATGGCTGGAGACGGTCGAGGCGGGGATTCATTAGCGCTGCGCGCCGTGTCGTCACTGTTTCTGCATCCGGTCCAGCGCCCGCGTCAGCACCTGCCGTAGCTGGTGGAACAGCGCCGGGTCGTCGATGGGACGATGGTTGCGGTCGGTGACGTAGAAGATGTCCTCGGCACGCTCGCCGATGGTGGCGATCTTGGCGGTCTCCACCAGGATGCCGCGCTTGCGGAAGATGTCGCCGACGGTCGACAGCAGGCCGGGGCGGTCGGCGGTAATCAGCTCCATGACCGTGCGGTCGCGGTCGGGATCGTCGCGGAAGTAGATCTGGGTCGGCACCGTGAAGGCACGGCTGCGCCGCGACGCGCGCCGGGTGACCCGCACCCGCGAGACCTCGGGGTCGGCGATGGCGCGGGCCAGGGCGGTCTCGATCTCCTGGGCGCGATGGGCCTCGGTGATGGCGCTGCCGTCGCTCTCCGTGACCACGTAGCTGTCCACGGTGTAGCCGTCGCGGGTGGTGTTGATGCGCGCGTCCAGGATCGACAGGCCGAGTTGGGCCAGGATGCCGGTGGTGAGGCCGAACAGGTAGTCGCGGTCGCGGGTGTAGACGAATACCGTGGTGCCGCGCTGGCCGCTGGTGTCCACCAGCACCAGCGGCGCCTCCCGGTCGGCGGTGTCGTGGGCCGCGATGCCGGCGGTCTGCCAGGCGATCTCGCCCGGCGTGTGGCGCAGGAAATACTCGTCGTCCATGCGCTCCCAGATGGCCTTGAACACCGGCGTGCGCACCTTGTTCCGGGTGAGGATGGCGGCCGCGGCGCTACGGGTCTCGGCCACCAGTTCCTCCTCGCGTAGCGGGTTCTCCAGACCCCGTGCGAGGGCGCGGGCGGTGCCTCGGTAAAGCTCCACCAGCAGGCTTTCCTTCCAGGAGTTCCAGAGCTCGGGATTGGTGGCGCGGATGTCGCAGATGGTGAAGATGAACAGCCGGTCCAGGCGTTCGCGGCTGGCCACCGCCTGCGCGAATTCGTGCACCACCGCCGGGTCGTTGATGTCCTTGCGCTGGGCGGTCATCGACATCAGCAGGTGTTGCCGTACCAGCCAGCACACCAGGTCGGTGTCCTCGCTGGACAGGCCGTGGTGGCGGCAGAAGGTCTCGGCGTCCACCGCGCCCAGTTCCGAATGGTCGCCGCCGCGGCCCTTGGCGATGTCGTGGAACAGGCCGGCGACGTACAGCAGGTGCGGCTTGTCCAGCCGCTGCATGATCTCGCTGGCGAAGGGCAGTTCGTGATCGAAGCGCGGCAGCCGCAGCCGGCGCAGGTTCCGGATCACGAACAGGGTGTGCTCGTCCACCGTGAGCGTGTGGAACAGGTCGTACTGCATGCGGCCGATGATGCGGCCGAAGTTGGGTAGGTAGCGGCCGAGGATGCCGTAGCGGTTCATCCGGCGCAGGGCCCGGGTCACGCCGCCGCGCTGGCGCAGGATCTCGGTGAACAGCCGGCGGTTGCGGACGTCGTTGCGGAAGTCGTCGTCGATCAGACGGCGGTCGCGCCGCATCAGGCGCAGGGTCTCGGCACGGATGCCGGTCAGCCGCGGCCGGGTCTGCATGAGATAGAAAATCTCCAGCAGCGCCGCGGGATGGCGGCGGAACACCTCGGCGTCGCGCACCTCGATGAAGCCGTGCCGGGACTGGAAGCGCGGGTTGATCGGCACCGGCGCGGCATCGTCGCCGGCGTGCAGGATGGCCTCCGAGAACAGTTGCAGCAGGATATCGTTTAGCGCGGATAACGCCTTGATATTCCTGTAGTAACGCTGCATGAACTGTTCCACGGCGAGGTTGTGCCGGGCGTCGCGGTAGCCGAAGCGCTCCGCGACCTGCACCTGGTGGTCGAACAGCAGCCGGTCCTCGCTGCGATCGGCAAGGGTGTGCAGGGCGAAGCGCACGCGCCAGAGGAAGGCCTGGCCGCGGCGCAGCTCGCCGTACTCGCGCTCGCTGAGGAAGCCGTGTTCCACCAGTCCGTAGAGCGTGTCGGCGCCGAAATGGCGCTTGGCGACCCAGGCGATGGTCTGGATGTCGCGCAGGCCGCCCGGGGATTCTTTGACGTTGGGTTCCAGCTTGTAGGCGGTCTCGTCGAAGCGCGCGTGGCGCTCGCGTTGCTCGTCCAGCTTCGCCTGGAAGAACTCGGCCACCGGCCAGATACGGTCGGGCCCGATGCGTGCCTGCATGTCGGCGAACAAGCGCTCGCTGCCGTCGAGCAGGCGGGCCTCCATCAGGTTGGTGATGATGGTGATGTCGTCGGCGGCGACCTCGGCGCATTCCGCCGGCGAGCGCACGCTGTGCCCGATCTCCAGGCCCAGGTCCCAGGCGAAGGTGACGAAGCCCTCGAATGCCTCCCGGAGTTCCTCCAGGCAGCCGTCGGGGTAGAGGATCAGCAGATCGATGTCGGAGTGCGGCAGCAGGGCGCCGCGGCCGTAGCCGCCCACCGCGGCCAGCGCGGCCTCGTCGGCCAATTCGCCGACGTAGTGCCGCCAGCCGCGTCTCAGGACCGCGTCCACGAGTCGCGCCCGGCAGACGACCAGTTCCTCCGCGGAGGCGCCGGCGGCGAAGCCGTCGGCGAGCAGCGAGCGAGCCTGCTTGAGGGCGTCGCGCAGGGGGGCGATCTCGGCGCCTTCGACGGTCTCGAGCCCGGACAATACCCGCCGCTCGAGATCGCGCGAGAAGATGTCGGCGGTCACCTCGTCCGCGGTGTCGGTGCTCATCCGTCGTTCGCGCCGGGGGTCAGGATTTCGACGCCGTCCCGGGTGACCAGGAGGGTGTGCTCCCATTGCGCCGACAGCGAGTGGTCCTTGGTGACCACGGTCCAGCCGTCCGGCAGGACCTTAACGTGGCGCTTGCCGGCGTTGACCATGGGCTCGATGGTGAAGGTCATGCCCGGTTCCAGCACCAGGCCGCTGCCGCGCTTGCCGTAATGCAGCACCTGCGGGTCCTCGTGGAACTGGCGGCCGATGCCGTGGCCGCAGTACTCACGCACCACCGAGCAGTGCTGGGACTCGACGTATTCCTGGATGACGGCCCCGATGTCGCCGAGGCGGGCGCCGGGGCGGACGTGCTCGATGCCCAGGTGGAGCGCCTCGCGGGCCACCTCGGAGACGCGCTGTGCGCGCACGCCGGGCTTGCCGACGGCGAACATGCGGCTGGTGTCGCCGTGGTAGCCGTCCAGGATCACGGTGATGTCGATGTTGAGAAGGTCGCCCTTCTTGAGCTTCTTGTCCCCGGGGATGCCGTGACAGACGACATGGTTCACCGACGTGCAGATCGACTTGGGAAAGCCGTGATAGTTGAGCGGGGCGGGGATCGCGCCCAGTTCGTTGACGATGTAGTCGTGGCAGATCTCGTCCAGCTCGCCGGTGGTGACGCCGGGGGCGACGTGCGGTCCGATCATGTCCAGGACGCTGGCGGCGGCGCGTCCGGCCCGCCGCATCTTGTCCTGTTCCTCGACGCTCTTGATGGTGACGCTCATTGGATCCAGTCCGGAAATGGGCGCCGGAAGGCACCCGCAAAAGCTCCCTAGTATTTCATTCCTGCCCCGCTTTGTCGCGCGAACCGGCCCGTGTCCCGGCGCGGCCGGGGCCGATCGGCGACACGGGCGGTGGTTATAACGGGTGCGTTATGGTATAAACCGCCCGCATTCGCGGCAACGCGGATGCACATATATATCTTTTACTAACCCACACACGCGCCGGCACATGCGGCCGGGTGTCCGGTGGAAGGAAGCTGTCTTCCCGAGGCCGGATTGCCGTATGGGGCGCGTGGAGGCCCAACCCGGAGTCGGAAAATGAGCCAAGTGAGCATGCGTCAACTGCTCGAGGCGGGGGTCCATTTCGGCCACCGCACTCGGTACTGGAATCCGAAGATGTCGCCCTACATCTTCGGTCATCGCAACAAGATCCACATCATCAACCTCGAGGAGACCCTGCCGCTCCTCAAGGAAGCCCAGAACTACGTGAGCCGTCTCGCCGCCAACGGCGGCCGGATCATGTTCGTGGGCACCAAGCGCGCGGCCCGCGACGCCATCGGCACCCAGGCCCGGCGTTGCGGCATGCCCTACGTCAACCACCGTTGGCTCGGCGGCATGCTGACCAACTTCAAGACCGTCAAGAACTCGATCCAGCGTCTGCACGACCTGGAGCAGATGATCGAGGACGGCTCCATCCGCAAGCTCTCCAAGAAGGAGGGCCTGGAGCTCACCCGCGAGCGTGACAAGCTCGAGCGCGGTATCGGCGGCATCAAGGACATGACCAGCCTGCCCGACGCCCTGTTCGTGATCGACGTCGGCTTCGAGAAGATCGCCGTGGACGAGGCCCGCAAGCTGGGCATCCCGGTGGTCGCGGTGGTGGATACCAACTGCTCGCCGGACGGTGTCGACGTGGTGATCCCGGGCAACGACGACGCGATCCGCGCGATCCGCATCTACACCGAGGTGGTCGCGGACGCGGTGCTCGACGGGCGGGCGTCCTCGGTGCGTGGCGCCAAGGAGCAGGCCGGCGGCGGCGACTATGTCGAAGAGGCGCCGGCACCGGCGGCCGAGCCCACGGCCGAGACGGAAGCCGCCCAGGCGGAGACCACGCAGAACACCGTGATCCAGGAATCCGAGACCGAGGCCGAGCCGACCGCCACCGCCTCGCTGGGCGACGTCGCCGCGTCGGATGCCGGCGAGGAGGGCGGTTCCGAGGAAGCCGAGAAGAAGGACGCCGACGAGTCCGCCGAGCAGAAGTGATCGGCGGCGCCGTTACCGGCGATGGTTAACCGTGATGCCGGCGGTCCGAGGGGGCGGCCGGTATCAGTGGCACTGAATGATTTAGAGAGGAATACGCATGGCGATTAGCGCAGCACAGGTGAAAGAGCTGCGGGAGCGCACCGGCGCCGGCATGATGGAGTGCAAGAAGGCGCTGGAGGCGGCCGGGGGCGACCTGGAGGCCGCCGCCGAGACGATGCGTCGCGAGGGCCTGGCCAAGGCCGACAAGAAGGCCGGCCGGATCGCGGCCGAGGGCCGCGTCGCGGTGGCCGTCGGCGACGACGGCCGCGAGGCGGTGCTGGTCGAGGTGAACTGCGAGACCGATTTCGTGGGCAAGAACGACGAGTTCGTCGCCTTCGCCGACGCCGTGGCCGCCACCGCCCTGCAGTCCGGCACCGATGATGTCGAGGCGTTGGCCGAGGCCGGGATGGACGGCGAGACCGTCGAGGACCGGCGCCGCGCCCTGATCGCCTCCCTGGGCGAGAAGGTGACGGTGCGCCGCCTGCACCGGCTCCGCAGCGAGGGCGGCGTGATCGCGACCTACCTGCACGGCAGCCGTATCGGCAGCGCCGTGGCGCTGTCCGGCGGCGACGAGACCTTGGCACGCGACCTGGCGATGCACGTGGCCGCCAGCGCGCCCCGGTTCCGCGACGCCGACGACGTGCCCGCCGACGTCCGCGAGAGCGAGCGCGAGGTGCTGGTGGCGCAGGCCAAGGAGAGCGGCAAGCCCGACGACATCGTGCAGAAGATGGTCGAGGGGCGCTTGCGCAAGTTTCTCGGCGAGATCACGCTGCTGGGCCAGCCCTTCGTCAAGGATCCCGATCAGACCGTGGCCAAGCTCCTGCAGGCCGCCGGTGCCGAGGTGACCGACTTCGCCCGTTTCGAGGTCGGCGAGGGCATCGAGAAGAAGCAGGAAGACTTCGCCGCCGAGGTGAAGGCCCAGGCCGAGGGCTCGGCCTAGGCCGGTCTGTCGCCGCGGCGCCCGCGCCGCGGCCGGGGCCGGCCCGCGGGGACCGGTCGAACGCGCGCCGGACGGCATGCCGCCGTCCGGCGGCTGTCCTGTCGGAGTTGGAGAGACGCGCATGGGTGACGAGAAACCGGTCCATCGTCGGATTCTGCTCAAGCTCAGCGGCGAGGCTCTGATGGGCGAGGCCGATTACGGCATCGAGCCGCGCGTGATCAAGCGCCTGGCCTCCGAGATCGCCGATCTGATCGCCGCCGGCGTGGAGGTCGCGGTGGTCGTCGGCGGCGGCAACATCTTCCGCGGCGCAGGTCTCGCCGATGCCGGCATGGACCGGGTCACCGGCGACCAGATGGGCATGCTCGCCACCGTGATGAACGCCCTGGCGCTGCAGGATGCGGTGGAGCACGCCGGCCTGACGGCCCGGGTCATGTCCGCGATCCGCGTCAACCAGGTATGCGAGGATTACATCCGCCGGCGGGCCATCCGGCACCTGGAAAAGGGTCGCGTGGTGATCTTCGCGGCCGGCACCGGCAATCCCTTCTTCACCACCGATTCCGCGGCCAGCCTGCGGGCCATCGAGATCGGCGCGGACCTGCTGCTCAAGGCGACCAAGGTGGACGGCATCTACAGCGCGGACCCCTTCCGCGATCCGGGTGCGGAGCGCTACCCGCACCTGACCTACGACGAGGTCATCGACCGGCGGCTGGCGGTGATGGACACCACGGCGATCGTGCTTTGCCGCGACAACAACCTGCCGCTACGGGTGTTCGACATCGGCCGCCCCGGCGACCTGCACCGCATCGTCTGCGACGATGACGACGTTGGTACCCTGGTGGACAACCGCGAACGGTAGTAAGGAAGCCACACATGCTCGATGAGATCCAGAAAGACGCGAGCAGCCGGATGGACAAGACCATCTCCGTGCTCAACGACAATTTCCACAAGATCCGCACGGGACGCGCCCATACCAGCCTGCTCGACCACGTGACCGTGGACTACTACGGCACCGAGGTACCCCTGAACCAGGCCGCGAGCGTCAACGTCGAGGACGCGCGCACGCTGACCGTCAGCCCCTGGGAGAAGAGCATGGTGCCGGTGGTCGAGAAGGCGATCATGACCTCCGACCTGGGTCTGAACCCCTCGACCGCGGGCACCGTGATCCGCGTGGTCCTGCCGCCGCTGACGGAGGAACGTCGGCGGGACCTGGTGCGCATCCTGCGCCAGGAGGCGGAGGATGCCCGGATCGCCGTCCGCAACATTCGCCGCGACGCCAACCAGGACCTCAAGGACCTGGTCTCCGAGAAGGAACTCTCCGAGGACGAGGCCCGCCACGGCGAGCAACGCATCCAGGAGCTCACGGATAAGCACATCGCCCGCATCGACAGCCTGCTCGAAGCCAAGGAGCAGGAGGTGATGACGGTTTGAACGTGCCCCGGTGCGGCAAGGACGGTTCGTGAATGGCTGACACGCAGACCTCCTCGCGGATCTCGCCGGATACGGCGGACGGACCCGCCAGCGTCCCGCGTCACGTCGCCATCGTGATGGACGGTAACGGCCGCTGGGCGGCCGCCCGCGGCAAGCCCCGCACCAGCGGTCACGCCGCCGGCGCCCGTGCCGCCCGGGACGCGGTGGAGGCGGCGCGCCGCAGCGGCATCGAGGTGCTGACCCTGTTCGCGTTCTCCAGCGAGAACTGGCGTCGCCCGCGTGCCGAGGTCCGGGTGCTCATGGACCTGTTCCTGCGCACGGTCCGCAAGGAGGCGCCGGAACTGCGCGCCAACGGTATCCGCCTGCGTTTCATCGGCGCGCGCGACCGCTTCCCCGAGGCACTGCAGCGGGGCATGCGGCGCGCCGAACTGCTCACCGCCGAGAACGCCGACATGGACCTGCTGGTGGCGGTGGACTACGGCGGCCGCTGGGACATCGCGCAGGCCGCGCGCCGGCTCGCCGAGGACTGCGCCGCCGGCCGCCTGGACCCGGCGGATATCGACGAGGATCGCTTCGCCGCGGCGATGAGCCTGGCGAAATACCCGGCACCGGACCTGTTCATCCGCACCGGCCGCGAGCGACGCCTCAGCAATTTCCTTCTCTGGGACCTGGCCTACACGGAGATGTACTTCAGCGACATCCTGTGGCCGGACTTCGACGCCGGGGCGCTGGCCGCCGCCGTCGAATGGTTCGGGGGACGCGAGCGCCGCTTCGGTCGTGTCTGAGGCGCCCCGGACCGGCATGCTGCCGAAAACCCCGAACACGATCCCCGCCGGCACCGTGAACCGGAGGCCGTCGTCATGCTCCTGACACGCGTGCTGACCGCCCTGGCGCTGCTGCCGCTGGTGGTGGCGGCCATCCTGTGGCTGCCCACGGACGCGATCGCCGTGGTGGCCGGCGGCGCGTTCGCGATCGGTGCCTGGGAATGGGGCCGTCTCCTGGACTTCCGGACCCGCCAGGCGCGCGCCGTCTGCGCGGCGATCGCGATCGCGGGCTTCGCGGGGCTATGGTGGCTGCCCGCGCAGCATCCGATACCGCGGGCCCTGATGGCGGCGGCCGTGATCTGGTGGCTCTGCGTCGTCCTCTGGATCGCCCGTTTCCCGCGCGGCTGGGAAGCGAGCCTGGGCCGGCGGCCGCTGGCGGCGGCGCTGGGCGTGGTGGTGCTCGGTGCCACGTTCCTCGCGATCCTCGCCGTCCATGACCGTGCCGACGGGCCGGCATTGCTGCTGTTGTTGTTCGTGCTGACCTGGGCGGCGGACACCGGCGCCTATTTCAGCGGCCGTTTCCTGGGACGGCACAAGCTCGCGCCCCGCGTGAGCCCCGGCAAGACCTGGGAGGGCGCCGCCGGCGGCGTCGCGCTGGCGACGCTCGCCGCCGCGCTCGGCGGCTGGTGGCTGGGGCACGGCGGTGCCGCGCTGGCGGCCTGGGCCCTGCTGGGCGCCGTGGTCGCCGCGATCTCCATCCTCGGCGATCTCACCATCAGCATGTTCAAGCGCAGCGCCGGCCTCAAGGACGCGGGCCAGCTTTTCCCGGGCCACGGCGGCATCCTGGACCGGCTCGACAGCCTGCTCGCCGCGGCCCCGGTCTACGCGGCGGGCCTGGCGATGCTGCCGGCGTGAGTCCGGGGGCCCGCGGCACCGACTGATATCGCCGGGGATCGTTTTCGGCTCACCGTGGTCGAAGCGGAAACCGACACCGAGCCCGACAGGGGAGATCGACAGAGACAATGCCCGATTGGTTGCTATCCGTGCCCGCGTTCATCGTCGCCATCGGCCTGCTGGTGGCGGTGCACGAGTATGGCCATTTCTGGGTGGCCCGGCGCATGGGCGTGCGCGTGCTGCGTTATTCCATCGGTTTCGGCGCCAAGCTGTGGGGCCGCACCAGTTCCCGCAGCGGGACCGAATACTGGTTATCGGCGATCCCGCTCGGCGGCTACGTGAAAATGCTCGACGAGCGCGAGGGGCCGGTCCCCGACGCCGACAAGCCCTACGCCTTCAACCGCCAGTCCGTGGGCAAGCGCATGGCCATCGTGGCGGCGGGACCGGCGGTGAACTTCGCCTTCGCCATCGTGGCCTATTGGCTGGTGTTCATGCTCGGCGTAGCCGGGATCAAGCCCGTCATCGGCGACGTGCCCGAGGACACCCGGGCCGCGGCGGCCGGCCTGTCCGAGGGCCAGCACATCGTCGCCGTCGCGGGTCGCGAGACGCCGACCTGGCAGGATCTGCGCCTTACGCTCATCGAGCAGGCGCTGGCCGGCGGCGAGGTGCCGTTGTCCGTCACCGACGGGGAGGGCGGCGACGCCCGCGAGGTCCGGCTGGACATGACCGGTGTCTCCGCCGACCCGGAACGGCTGTTCGGCGAGCTGGGTCTCGCGCCCTACCGGCCGGACGGTACCCCCGTGATCGCGGAGGCGCTGTCCGGCGAACCCGCGGATGCCGCCGGCCTTCGGGCCGGTGACAAGGTACTGGCCGCCGGCGGCGAGCCGATGCGGGATCCGCAGGCATTGGTGGACTGGGTCAAGGCGCATCCCGGCGAGACCGTGAGCCTGCGCATCCGGCGCGACGGCCGCGAACGCGAGGTCCGGGTGAGCCTGGACGCGATGACCGTGGACGGCGAACGCGTCGGTCGCCTGGGCGCCCAGCTCGGGATCGACAGCGACGAATGGGCCGCCCTGCAGACCGAGCGTCGCCTGGGCCCGCTGGCGGCGGTGCCCGCGGCGTTGGAACAGACCTGGTCGGTGTCGGCGCTGACCGTGCGCCTGATGGGGCGCATGCTGGTGGGCGACGTTTCGTGGAAGAACATCAGCGGCCCGATCCAGATCGCCAACTATGCCGGCAAGACGGCCAGTGTCGGATTGGAGGCGTTCATCGGTTTCCTGGCGCTGGTGAGCGTCAGCCTGGCGGTGCTCAACCTGCTGCCGGTGCCGGTGTTAGACGGCGGGCATCTGCTGTATTATGCGATCGAGCTAGTTCGCGGCCGGCCGTTGTCCGAAGAGGCACAGGCCATGGGTCAGCAGCTAGGCATGGTCGCGTTGCTGCTGCTGATGAGCCTGGCCTTCTATAACGACATCCTGCGTCTGTTGAGTTAGCCCGCATCGATCGCGTGGCTATACGGTTGGTATCGATTCATGGCGGGCTTGCTCTTGACGAAAACCGTGGTTACAACTACGAGCTTCGCTCCGGAGCGGCGCCGGCCCCTGACAAGGTCGGCGTCGGGCTATTCGGGCCCCGCGACGGATACGGACTAGGTTTTTATGCCGAGATACTCTATGCGCGCCCTGGGCGCGACGCTGTGCCTTTTTTTCGCCGTTTCGGCTTGGGGGCTGGACACCTTCCGGGTGCAGGACATCGAGGTCGAGGGACTCCAGCGCCTGGAGAGGGGCACGGTGCTGACCTACCTGCCGCTGTCCACCGGCGACGTCCTCGACGCCCAGCGTAGCCAGCAGGCGATCCGCGCCCTCTACGACACCGGCCTGTTCGAGGATGTCACGCTGGCGCGCGAGGGCGACACCCTCGTCGTCCGCGTCACCGAGCGTCCCGAGATCGCCACCTTCACGATCGAGGGCAACAAGCAGATCGGCGGCGAGGAACTCAAGAAGAGTCTGGCGGAGCAGGGCCTGGCCGAGGGCGAGTTGTACAAGCGGGCGCTGCTCGATCAGTTG
Organism: Salinisphaera sp. PC39; assembly: GCF_040361335.1. Lineage (NCBI taxonomy): Bacteria > Pseudomonadati > Pseudomonadota > Gammaproteobacteria > Salinisphaerales > Salinisphaeraceae > Salinisphaera > Salinisphaera sp. PC39. The sequence goes on from NZ_APNM01000007.1 coordinate 158,583, forward strand.
GAGTTGGAGCTGCGCCGTCAGTACTACGCCAACGGCTTCTATGGCGTGCAGATCGAGACCGAGGTCACCGAGCTCGAGGGCAACCGGGTCGATATCGCGATCACCGTGGACGAGGGTCGCGTCGCCACGATCCGCGACATCAACATTGTCGGCAACGAGGATTTCACGGACGAGGAGCTGCTGGATGTCTTCTCGCTCGAGACCAGTCAGCCCCTCTACAAGGATCCCGCCTTCTGGCGCAAGAACGACCGCTATTCGCGCGAGAAGATGCTGGGCGACCTGGAAACGCTGAATTCCTTCTACCAGGACCGCGGTTACCTGCGCTTCAACGTCACCTCGATCCAGGTCTCGCTGTCGCCCGACAAGCGCGACATCTACCTGACCGTCAATATCGAGGAGGGCGAGCCCTACACCATCAGCGAATACAGCTTCGCCGGCGAGTTGATCGTGCCCGAGGCCAACCTGCGACGGCTGGTGTCGGTACGCGAGGGCGAAATCTTCTCGCGCAGCCAGGTCGAGGCCACCAGCACCCGCATCAGTTCGGGCCTGGCGGATTTCGGCTACGCCTTCGCCGAGGTCGATCCGCTGACCCAGCTCGACGAGGAGAACAAGACCGTCGATCTCACCTTCTTCGTGGAGCCGGGCCGCCGCGCCTACGTGCGCCGGGTCAACTTCTCCGGCAACGAGAAGACCAATGATGTGACCCTGCGCCGCGAGATGCGGCAGTTCGAGGGCGCCAGCTTCTCGCGCAGCAGCGTCGAGCGTTCGCGCACCCGCCTGGCGCGGCTGCCGTTCATCGAGGACGTGCAGGTCGAGACCGAGCCGGTCCCCGGGTCCGAGGACCTGGTGGACGTGAACTACAGCGTCAGCGAGCGGCCGGCCGGCACCCTGCAGTTCGGCGTCGGTTTCTCCGACGCCCAGGGCTTCCTGATCAACGGCAGCGTGACCCACAGCAACTTCCGCGGCACCGGCAACCGCGTGTCCCTGCGGGCCGAGACCAACGATTTCGCCCGCACCCTGTCGGGTAGCTGGACCGATCCCTACGCCACCGACGAGGGCGTGTCCCGCACCGTGTCGCTGTTCTACCGCGACACCGAGCAATTGATCCGGTTCGGTTCCGGCTTCGACCTGAACTCGCTGGGCGGCTCCTGGACCTACGGGTTGCCGCTGACCGAATACACCACCCTGCGGGCGGGCGTCGGCGCCCAGCGCAACGAGATCACCAGCGTCGGCTTCCTGTCCGGTCAGGTGGTCGAGTTCATCAATCGCAACGGCCGCGAATTCTTCACCTACGAGTTCCGGACCGGCATCTCGCGCGATACCCGCAACCGGACCTTCTTCGCCACCCGCGGCACGCTCACCGAACTCAACTTCGACTTCAAGCTGCCCGGCTCCGACCTGGAGTACTACGTGGCGAACTTCCGTCACGAGCGCTACTTCAATATCGGTCGCTGGAGCGACTGGCTGTCCGACAAGTTCGTGCTCGAGAGCCAGTTGCGCATCGCCGACGCCGCGCTCTACGGCAGCGGCACCGACGTGCCGCCCTACGACAACTTCTTCGCCGGCGGCGCGCGCTCGGTGCGCGGCTTCGAGGACGGCAGCCTGGGCCCGCGCGATACCTTCGATAACCCGTACGGCGGCCAGTTCCTGACCACGCTCCAGAACGAACTGGTGATCCCGACGTTCCTCGAGAGCGACAACAAGTCCACGCGCCTGGCGCTGTTCTACGACATCGGCAACGTGTTCTCGGGCGCCGACCGCTTCGAGGCCAGCGAGTTGCGCAAGTCCGGCGGTGTGGCGTTCTACTGGTTCACGCCGTTCTTCGGTCTGCTGCGGGTCAGTTACGCGGCGGTGGTCGACGACCAGCCCGGCGACGAGGTCGACCGCTTCCAGTTCTCGTTCGGCGTGGGGCTGTAGGGCCCGGGCCGGGATTTATCAAACGCATGGATTGCATGGCATTACATAGAGAGGGGATGACGACAATGACCGTAAAGCGAATCGCATTCGCGGCCGTGCTGCTGGCGGGCCTGGGCCTGGCGATGCCGGCCGCCGCGCAGCAGGATCTCAAGATCGGCGTGGTCAACCTGGCCCGCCTGGTGACCGAGTCGCCGCAGGCCCAGCGCGCCCGCCAGAACATGGAAGGGCAGTTCGCCTCCCGCATGGAGGAACTGCAGGAGCGTCGCGAGAAGTTGCAGTCCGACGTCGAGCGGCTCAAGCGCGACGGCTCGGTGATGAGCGACGAGGCCCGCCAGAAGCTGGAGGACTCGATCCGGGACCAGCAGCGGCGTCTGCGTCTGGCCCAGGAGGAGTACAACGAGGACGTCCAGCGCGCCGAGCAGCAGGAAATGCAGGAGCTGCGCCAGGACATCCGCGAGGTGATCGACACCTACGCGCGCGAGCAGGGCTACGACCTGATCGTCGGCGACGGCATCCTGTACGCCGGCGAGCGGGTGGACCTCACCGACAAGGTGCTGGCACGCCTCAAGGACAAGATGTAAGGCCGGCCGGGTCGGGTCGGTGAGCCGCTATCCGCTGGGCGAGATCGCGCGGCGTTTCGGGCTGACGCTGCGTGGCGACGGCGAGACGTCCGTGGACGGCGTCTGCACGCTGTCGCCGGGCCGTCCCGGCGGACTCGCCTACCTGGGCGACGCCGCCCATCGCGACCTGCTGGCCGGTACCCGCGCCGAGGCCGTGATCCTGACCGCCGACCAGGCGGACGACTGCCCCTGCGCCGCCCTGATCGCGGAACGGCCGCGACTGGCCTTCGCGCGGATCGCGGCGTTGTTCGAGCCGCCCGGCCCCGGTCCGGGTACGGCGCCCGGCGCCGCGATCGCGCCGGACGCCGAGGTCGACCCCGGCGCCGCGATCGGCGAGCGCGCCGTGGTCGCCGCCGGCGCCCGCGTCGGTCCGGGCTGTGTCCTGGAGGCCGGCTGCGTGATCGGGCGTGACGCCGTGGTCGGCGCCGATACCCGCGTGGGCGCGAACGCCGTGATCGGCGATCGCGTGCGCCTGGGCGAGCGGGTCCGGATCGAGCCCGGTGCCATCGTCGGCGCCCGCGGCTTCGGACTGGAGCCGGACGAGCAGGGCGTGTGGCAACCCATCCCGCAGCTCGGGACCGTGATCGTGGGCGACGACGTCGAGATCGGGGCCGGCTGCACCATCGACCGGGGCGCGATCGAGGACACCGTGCTGGAGCAGGGCGTCAAGCTCGACAACCAGGTGCACATCGCGCACAACTGCCGAGTCGGGGCGCATACCGTGATCGCGGGTTGTACCGGTATCGCCGGCAGCACGTCGATCGGGCGTCACTGCCTGATCGGCGGCGGCGTGGGCATCGGCGACCACGTCACCGTGGCCGACAGGGTGATCATCACCGGCGGCACCCAGGTGCCCGCAGACATCGTGGAACCGGGGGTTTATTCTTCCACGTTGAAGGCCATGCCGGCGGGCGAATGGCGCAAGCGGCTGGCGCTGCTGCGCAAGCTGGACCGTATCGAGAAGCGGCTGCGGCAATTGGAGCGCGGCGCCGGCGGCGACTGACGCCCGGCAGCGCGCCGCGCCGCGTGTTTGGATCGAGGAGAACAAGATTGAGCGCAGAAGACACCGGGAGCTACGGCATCAAGACCATCCTGGAGCAGATTCCCCACCGTTTCCCGTTCCTGCTGGTCGACCGGGTGGAGAATTGCACGCCGGGCCAGCGCCTGACCGCGATCAAGAACGTCACCATCAACGAGCCCTTCTTTCCGGGGCATTTCCCCACGGAGCCGGTGATGCCGGGCGTCCTGATCCTGGAAGCCCTGGCCCAGGCCGGCCTGCTGCTGGGCATGCGCACGGCCGGTCCCGACAAGGCGGGCACCATCGTCTACTTCGCCGGCATCGACAACGCGCGCTTCAAGCGCCAGGTGGTGCCGGGCGATCAGCTTCGGCTCGAGGTCGAGTTGACGTCCGCCAGGCGGCGTCTCTGGAAATTCCACGGCGAGGCCTGGGTCGGCGATAAGCTGGCGTGCGTCGCCGACCTGATGGCGATCCCCGCGAAAACCGCCGATACAGGGGAGGGCGACGCCCATGGGTAGCGACAGCCGCATCGACCCCACCGCGCGGGTGCATGAGGATGCACGCCTGGCCGAGGATGTCGAGGTCGGCGCCTACAGCGTGATCGGTGCCGACGTGGAGATCGGCAGCGGCACGCGTGTCGGCCCGCATGCGGTGGTCCACGGGCCGACCCGGATCGGACGCGACAACCGCATCTTCCAGTTCGTGTCGCTGGGCGAGGATCCGCAGCACCGCGGTTACCAGGGCGAGCCCACACGCCTGGAGATCGGCGACCGCAACAGCTTCCGGGAATTCTGCAGCGTGCATCGCGGCACCACCCTGGACGAAGGCGTCACCCGGATCGGCGACGACAACCTGTTGATGGCCTATTGCCATATCGCCCACGACTGCGTGCTGGGCAACGGCGTGACCATGGCCAACGGCGCCAGCCTGGCCGGGCACGTGCGTGTCGGCGACCATTGCATCCTCGGCGGCTTCGCGCTGGTCTATCAGTTCGTGCACGTCGGCACGCTGGCGTTCCTGGGCTACGGCAGCGGCGTGAGCCATTCCGTGCCGGCCTTCGTTCGCTGCTCCGGCTATCCGGCCAAGCCGCACGGCATCAATTCCGTGGGCATGCGCCGGCACGGCTACGACGACAGCGACGTCACCGCCATGAAGCATGCCTACCGGGTGCTCTACCGTTCCAAGCTCCGGCTGGAGGAAGCCAAGGCGCGCCTGGCCGACGACGCCGCAGGCAATGCCGCGGTGAAGGAATTCCTGGCGTCGCTGGAGGCCTCCGAGCGCGGCGTTATTCGCTAACAATGAACCACAGGGGCACAGGGGCACAGGGGATTCGAATTTTCTGTGTCTGTCCTCCGTGCCTCTGTGTCTCTGTGATTAGCCGGTTTGGTGACGCATGACGGAACGCACGCCGCGGATCGCAATGGTGGCCGGCGAGGTGTCGGGCGATACCCTGGGCGCGGGGTTGATCGAGGCGCTCAAGGCGCGCTATCCGGATGCGACCTTCGAGGGTGTCGCGGGCACCGGGATGACGGCCGCGGGTTGTCGGGCCCTGGCCTCGGTCGACGAACTGGCCCTGTTCGGCATCGGCGAGGTGGTCGGCGAGATTCCCCGGCTGTTGCGCCTGCGCAAGCGTCTGCTGAGTCACTGGACCGAGTCGCCGCCGGACGTGTTCGTCGGCATCGATGCACCCGCCTTCAACACCGGCCTGGAACGGCGCCTGCGCGCGGCGGGCGTGCCCACCGTGCACTACGTCTGCCCGACGGCCTGGGCCTGGCGCGAAGGGCGAGTGCGCGCCCTGCGCGAGGCCGTCGACCTGATGCTGTCGATCTTCCCCTTCGAGGAGGATTTCTTCGCGCGCCACGGTGTGCCGGTGCGCTATGTGGGCCATCGTCTCGCCGATGAACTACCCCTGCACCCGGACGCCGCCAGCGCCCGCGCCGCGCTCGGCCTCCCGTCCGCGCGGCACTGGGTGGGTCTGCTGCCCGGCAGCCGGCTCTCCGAGGTGGAACGACTGGGACCGGCCTTCATCGATACCGCGCTCTGGCTGCGGCGGCGGTTGCCGGACGTGGCGTTCGTGGCGCCGATGGCGCGCCCGCGGGTCGCCGACCGATTCCGGGCCCAGCTCGCCGAGCGCGCCCCGGACCTGACCGTTCACTTGATCGACGGCCGCTCGCGCGAGGTGATGCGCGCGGCGGATGCCCTGCTGGTGGCGTCCGGCACCGCCACGCTGGAGGCGCTGCTGGCGAAGGCGCCGATGGTGGTGGCCTATGCCGTGTCGCCGTTCACCTACCGCCTGGTGCGTCACCTGCGGCTGCTCAAGGTGGCGCACGTGAGCATGCCCAACCTGATCGCCGGCCGCGCGCTGGTCCCGGAATTCCTGCAGACCGAGGTGCGGCCCGAGATCCTGGGGCCGTGGCTTTACCGTCTGCTGGTCTCGCCGGCGGCGAGATCGGCGCAGATCGATGGGTTCACCGAATTGCACGAACGCCTGCGCCGCGATGCCGACGCCGCCGCCGCGGACGCGGTGGCCGGGGTGATGGAGGGCGCGGCATGAGCGATTTCCTGTTGGCCGGCGTGGACGAGGCCGGACGCGGGCCGTTGGCCGGACCGGTGGTGACCGCCGCGGTGATCCTGCCAGCGGACCACGGCATCGAGGGCCTCGGCGATTCCAAGCGGCTGACCGCGGCCCGTCGCGAGACCCTGGTGCCCCTGATACAGGAACGGGCGGTGGCCTGGGCCATGGGTCGGGCCGAGCCCGACGAGATCGACGCCGTCAACATCCTGCAGGCGACGATGCGCGCGATGGCGCGGGCCGTGGCCGCCCTCGGGATGCCGCCCGAGGTGGTGTGGGTCGACGGCAACCGCTGTCCCGACCTGCCGGTGCCGGCACAGGCGGTGGTGGGGGGCGACGGCTCGGTGGCCGCGATCAGCGCCGCCTCGATCCTGGCCAAGGTAGCGCGCGATGCCGAGATGGCCGCGCTCGACGCGCAGTATCCGGGCTATGGCTTCGCCGACCACAAGGGCTACGGCACCGCCGCCCACCGCGCGGCGCTGGCACGCTTGGGCCCGTGCGCGGCGCATCGTAGAAGCTTTGCGCCCGTGCGCGACGCGGCCGCCGCCCACGAGGTCCAGATGACCCTCGACTGGTCCTCCCACCAGGAAACAAGACACACGACACACGAAACCCCTTGCGCGGACCCGCCGCGCAAGCCACCCCGCGTGCGTTAGTATTGGCGCCGATGACGGCTCCATTCGTCCACCTGCGCCTGCATACCGAATACTCCCTGTCCGACGGCATCGTCCGGATAAAGCCGCTGCTCGCGCGCGCCCGCGAGCTGGGCATGCCGGCCGTGGCGATCACCGACATCGCCAACCTGTTCGGCATGGTCAAGTTCTATCGCGCGGCCTTGGCCGCCGGGGTGAAGCCGATCATCGGGGTGGACCTCTGGATCCGCGGCGAGGGCGGGGAACCGCCGTCCCGGCTGACGCTGCTGTGCCAGGACCGCACCGGCTACCGCAATCTCTGCGAGATCCTCACCGACAGCTATCTGCACGGCCAGCACCGTGGCCAGGCCCTGACCGATCCGGCCTGGCTCACGGGGCGCACCGACGGCCTGATCGCCCTGTCCGGCGCGGCCGAGGGCGATGTCGGCCGGGCCCTGGCCGGCGGCCGGCGCGAGGCCGCCGCGGCCGCCGCCCGGCATTGGGCGGCGCTGTTCCCGGAGCGCTACTACCTGGAGCTGGTCCGCACCCAACGCGAGGGCGAGGAAGCCTGTCTCTCAGAGTCCGTGGCCCTGGCGCTGGACCTGGACCTGCCGGTGGTGGCCACCAACGACGTGCGTTTCCTCAAGGCCGAGGAGTTCGAGGCGCACGAGGCCCGCGTGTGCATCCACGACGGCCATACCCTGGACGACCCGCGGCGGCCGCGGCGCTACTCCGCGGAGCAGTACCTGAAGTCGCCGGAGGAGATGGCGGCGACCTTCAGCGATCTGCCGGAGGCGCTCGAGAACAGCGTCGAGATCGCGCGCCGCTGCAACCTCGAACTGACGCTGGGCGAGAACTTCCTGCCGCGTTTCCCGCTGCCGGAAGGCCACGATGCCGCCAGTTATCTGCGCGAACAGTCCGCCGCCGGTCTCGAAGAACGTCTGGCCGACCTGTACCCGGACCCGGACGAGCGCGAGGCCCGCCGCGACACCTACGAGGCCCGGCTGGCCCACGAACTGGATGTGATCGGGTCGATGGGCTTTCCCGGCTACTTCCTGATCGTGGCCGATTTCATCGCCTGGGCCCGCGACAACGGCGTCCCGGTGGGGCCGGGGCGCGGTTCCGGCGCCGGCTCGCTGGTGGCCTACGCGCTGGGGATCACCGACCTCGACCCGTTGGCCTACGACCTGCTGTTCGAGCGCTTCCTGAACCCCGAGCGGGTGTCGATGCCGGACTTCGACATCGACTTCTGCATGGAGGGGCGGGACCGCGTGATCGAATACGTGGCCGAGCGCTACGGCCACGAGAAGGTCTCCCAGATCATCACCTACGGCACCATGGCCGCGCGCGCGGTGGTGCGCGACGTCGGCCGGGTGCTGGGCCATCCCTACGGCTATGTCGACCGCATCGCCAAGCAGGTGCCGTTCGCGGTGGACATGACCCTGGAGCGGGCCCTGCAGGAGTCCGAGGAGCTCAAGGCGGGCTACGACGAGGACGAGGAGGTCCGCTACCTGATCGACCTGGCGATGGCCCTGGAAGGCCTGTGCCGCAATCCGGGCAAGCACGCCGGCGGCGTGGTGATCGCGCCGGACGAGTTGATCGAGTTCACGCCGCTGTACTGCGAGGCCAACGGCGGCAACCGCGTCACCCAGTTCGACAAGGACGACGTCGAGGCGGTCGGCCTGGTCAAGTTCGACTTCCTGGGCCTGCGTACCCTGACCATCATCGACCGGGCGGTGCGCATCGCCAACGAACGCCTGCGTGCCGCCGGCGCCGACGAGATCGACATCCGCGGCCTGCCGCTGGACGACGAGGCGTCGTTCGAGCTGCTGCGCTCGGGTCAGACCACCGCCGTGTTCCAGCTCGAATCCGCGGGCATGCGGCGCCTGATCAAGCGCCTCAAGCCCAACGATTTCGAGGACATCGTCGCCCTGGTGGCGTTGTACCGGCCCGGACCGCTGGAGTCCGGCATGGTCGAGGACTTCAACGCCCGCAAGAACGAGGGCGCCAAGGTCCTCTATCCGCATCCCAGCCTGGAGCCGGTGCTGGAGCCCACCTACGGGGTGATCCTGTACCAGGAGCAGGTGATGCAGATCGCCCAGGAGCTGGCGGGCTACAGCCTGGGCGGGGCCGACCTGCTACGGCGCGCCATGGGCAAGAAGAAGCCCGAGGAGATGGCCAAGCAGCGCGCGGTCTTCCTGGAGGGCGCCAAGTCGCGCGGGATCGAGGAGGACACGGCCGCCTACATCTTCGACCTGATCGAAAAGTTCGCCGGCTACGGTTTCAACAAGTCGCACTCGGCGGCCTACGCCCTGGTCTCCTACCAGACCGCCTGGCTCAAGGCGCATCACCCGGCGGCGTTCATGTGCGCGGTGCTGTCCGCGGACATGGACAACACCGACAAGATCGTGACCCTGATCGACGAGTGCCAGCGCATGGAGATCGAGGTGCTGGCGCCCGACATCAATGCCTCGGCCTACGATTTCTCGGTGGTCGACGAGGGCTCGATCCGTTACGGCCTGGGCGCGATCAAGGGCGTGGGCCGGGCCGCGATCGAGGCCATGATCGCCGAGCGCGGGGCCGGCGGCGCGTTCGACGGCCTGTACGCGTTCTGCCGCCGGATCGACACCGGCCGGGTCAACCGGCGCGTGCTCGAGGCCCTGATCCGGGCCGGCGCCCTGGACCCGCTGGGCCCGAACCGGGCCAGCCTGATGCAGGGCCTGCCACGGGCCCTGGCCGCCGCCGAGCAGGATCGCAGCGCCGAGCAGGTGGGGCAGGACGACATGTTCGGCCTGGGCGCCCAGGATCCGGCACAGCCGGCGGTGCACGAGCTGGAGACCCTGCCGGAATGGCCCGAGGAGGAGCGCCTCCGGGCCGAGCGCGACACCCTGGGTCTGTATCTCACCGGGCATCCGATCAACGCCTGGGAGAACGAACTGGCACGTTTCACCAGCGGCAAGATCGGCACGCTCGTGGGCGAGATGACCCGCCCCGACGAGGCGGCCGGCTTCAACGGCAACGGCCGCGGCCGGCGCACCGTGGTGGTGGCCGGCTTGGTGGTGGAAGTCCGGCGCATCCGCCGCGGGCGGCGCGTGGTGTTCGTGCTCGACGACCGCAGCGGCCGGCTGGAATGCACCCTGTTCGAGGAAAAGGCCGCCCGCTACCAGCATCTGCTCCAGCCCGACAAGTTGCTGGTCGCCGAGGGCAGCCTGAGCTACGACGATTACACCGAGGGCTATCGCCTCAACCCGACCGAAATCCTGGAGATGGACGCCGCCCGGGAGCGATATGCGGCGCGCATCCTGTTACAGTTGAGCGACCAGCGCCGCTTCGACGTCGACGAGCTCGCCGGTGCGCTGGAGCGCTACCGCGCCGACGGCGGCTGCGGCATTGTCGTGCGCTACCGGAACGCGTCCGCGCGCGCGGTGCTCACCCTGGACGGCACCCGCGTGCGCGCCTGCGAGGCGCTGCTGGACGACCTGCGCGGTCTCGGCGGCGTGGAGGGCGTGGCGGTACGTTATCGACGTCCCCAGACACATTGATTTATGAAGAAAAAGCACATCGACTACCTGGACTTCGAGCAGCCGATCGCCGAGCTGCAGGACAAGATCGAGGAACTGCGCTTCGTCGCCGACGGCAGCGAGGTCAACCTGAGCGAGGAGATCAACCGGCTCGAGGTCAAGAGCCGGAACCTGACCGAAGAGATCTTCGGCAAGCTCACGCCCTGGCAGGTGGCGCAGCTCGCGCGGCATCCGCAGCGCCCCTATACCCGGGATTACCTCGACGGCATGTTCACCGATTTCGAGGAGCTGCACGGCGACCGCCACTTCGCCGACGACCCGGCGATCATCGGCGGGCCCGCGCGTCTCGACGGCCAGGCGGTGATGGTGATCGGCCACCAGAAGGGCCGGGACACCAAGGAAAAGGTCTATCGCAACTTCGGCATGCCCAAGCCGGAAGGCTACCGCAAGGCCCTGCGCCTGATGCAGATGGCCGAGCGCTTCCGGCTGCCGGTGCTCACCTTCATCGACACGCCCGGCGCGTACCCCGGCATCGGCGCCGAGGAGCGCAACCAGAGCGAGGCCATCGCCCGCAACCTGTTCGAGATGTCGCGGCTGCGTACCCCCATCATCTGCACGGTGATCGGCGAGGGTGGCTCCGGCGGCGCCCTGGCGGTGGGCGTGGGCGACCACATGGCGATGCTCCAGCACAGCATCTACTCGGTGATCTCGCCCGAGGGCTGCGCCTCCATCCTCTGGAAGAGCGCGGACAAGGCCCAGGACGCCGCGGACGCGATGAAGCTGACCGCCGACAGCCTCTACGGCCTCAAGCTGATCGACGAGACCGTGCCGGAGCCTCTGGGCGGCGCCCACCGCGATCCCGAGGCGATGATGGCCACCCTCAAGGAACGCCTGCTGGCGACGATCGCGCGGCTGCAGCGCACCGCGGTCAACGATCTCGTCGACACCCGCTACCATCGTCTGATGCGCTTCGGCGACTTCAAGGGTTAGCCGAGCCGAAGAAGAATTACCACAGAGGCGCACAGAGGCGCGCAGGGGACAAGCGAGTTTGCCGTTAAGGACGCGCCGATAGGCGCGATCCGGCCCCCGTCCGATGTACGCTGTTGACCTTGGTTCGTCGGCCGAGCGGTATGATCCGGCTATCAAGAAACCTATTTCCCTCTGCGCGCCTCTGTGCGCCTCTGTGGTTTCTCATCGGCAGTCGGGAATGGCAATGACACCGGAACAGGCGCTGTCTCGACTGCCTGTGCCGGGCGCCGGGGGGCGTTACCTCGTCGCCTTCAGCGGCGGCGTGGATTCGACCGTGCTGCTGCATGCGGTGGCCGTGGTCGCCGGCGACGTGCCCGTGGCGGCCGTGCATGTCCACCACGGACTGCAGGCGGTCGCCGACGACTGGGATGCGCATTGTCGGCGCGTATGCGCGGCCCTGGGTGTCCCGCTGACCGTCGAGCGGGTCCGGGTGGACGATACCGGCGAGGCGGCGGCGCGAACGGCCCGCTATGCGGCCCTGCGGGCCCGCACGGGCCCCGGCGACCTGTTGCTGACGGCCCATCATGCCGACGACCAGGCCGAGACCTTCCTGCTGCAGGCCCTGCGCGGCGCGGGCGTGGCCGGTCTGGCGGCGATGCCGGCGATGCAACCGTTCGGGGCGGGGCGCCACCTGCGGCCCTTCCTGGGCCTTCGGCGTCCGGACCTGGAGGCCTACGCGCGCGGACGGGGACTGGACTGGGTCGAGGACCCCAGCAACCGCGATCCCGACGTGACCCGCAGCGCATTGCGGGCACGCGTGATGCCGGCGCTCGAAACCGTGCGGCCCGGTGCGGTCGCCGGTATCGGACGGGCCGCCGCGGCCGCCGCGGATGCCGCCGCGCTCGGGCGCGAGGTGGCGGACGCCGATCTCGCGGCCTGCGCCGGGCCGCTCGCCGCGAGTCTGTCATTGTCGCGGGTCGCGGCCCTGTCGGCACCGCGGCGGCGCAATCTCCTGCGGCGCTGGCCGCGGCATCACGGCCTGCCGTCGCCGCCGCCCAACCAGCTCGCCGCGATCGAGACCGAGCTGTTGCCCGCCCGGCCCGACGCCGGTCCGCGCGTGGCCTGGACCGATGCCGAAATCCGCCGCTACCGCGACTGGCTTTTCCTGATGCCGTGTCTGGCGCCGGTGCCGGGATCGTTCGAGGCCGCCTGGCCGGCCCGGAGCGGACTGGCGTTGCCGGCCGGTTGCGGCTGGCTCGCGGATGCGCCGGCGGACCGCGGCGGGTTGGCCGGGGAGCGTGGCCCGTACACCGTGCGCCTGCGGCGCGGCGGCGAGCGTCTGCGGTTGCCCGGGCGCGCGCACGACACCGATCTCAAGACCTGGCTGCAGGCCGCGGGCGTGCCGCCGTGGGTGCGCGCGCGACTGCCCCTGATCATGGCCGGGGAGCGGATCGCGGGCGTCGCGGATTGGCTGGTGTGCGAAGGCTTCGCGGCCGCGCCGGGCGCGGCCGGATACCGTCCGCGCTGGATCGCGCCGCCACCCGGCGCCGCGCTCGCCCGCGTTGTCGGGGGCGGGCAATTCGGCTAGCATTCGGCCTTTATTGATCCGCCCATCGAATAGACGGATGCTCGCGGATCAATGACGCAGGCCGTGGGTGGCCTGCCGCGGCCGCAGGCCGCGGAGCGCCGGACGGACATGGGCCGGCCGGCGCGTGCCGGATTCCGAAACGGATTTCGGGTATTTGGCGAACGATTTGGTATTTCGCGTTTCAGGTGTCGTGTGTCGCGTCGGAGGCGGGTCCACGTGGATCGGACGGTCATGGGGCAGGAAACGCGAGACACGAAGCAGGAGCGCCGTGGTGCGGCCGTCGTGGCGACCGCGGCCTCGTCCGTCCAGACGCAGCCCTCACCAAGGATCGTTTTCTTCGTATGAGCACCGAGGACTCGGCGCAGACCGCCGTGGTGGACGACACCACGTCCACCCGCTTCATCTTCGTCACCGGGGGCGTCGTGTCCTCGCTGGGCAAGGGCATCGCCGCGGCCTCGCTGGGCGCGCTGCTGGAGGCCCGCGGCCTGCGCGTGTCCATGATCAAGTTGGACCCGTACATCAACGTCGACGCCGGCACCATGAGCCCGTTCCAGCACGGCGAGGTGTACGTGACGCGCGACGGCGCCGAGACCGACCTCGACCTGGGCCACTACGAGCGCTTCCTCAAGACCCGTACCTCGCGCCTGTCGAACTTCACCACGGGGCAGATCTACAACAACGTCATCAACAAGGAGCGGCGCGGGGATTATCTCGGCGGTACCGTCCAGGTGATCCCGCACATCACCGACGAGATCAAGCGCTGCATCCTCCAGGGCGGGGAGGGCGCCGACGTGTGCCTGGTCGAGATCGGCGGCACCGTGGGCGACATCGAGAGCCTGCCGTTCCTGGAGGCGATCCGCCAGATGGGCGTGGAGCTGGGCGAGGGCCGGTCCCTGTACCTGCACCTGACCCTGGTGCCCTTCATTCCCTCCAGCGGGGAGATGAAGACCAAGCCGACCCAGCACTCGGTCAAGGAACTGCGGTCCATCGGCATCCAGCCGGATATCCTGCTGTGCCGGGTCGACCGGCCGCTGCCCGAGGGCGAGCGCCGCAAGATCGCGCTGTTCACCAATGTCCGCGAGCGCAACGTGATCGCCGCGGTGGACGTGGACGACATCTACAAGATCCCCGCCTGGCTGCACTCGCAGGGCCTGGACGACCTGGTGCTGGAGCATTTCGGCATGCAGGCGCCGCCCGCGGACCTGACCACCTGGCGCGAACTCGTGGACGCGCGCGAGCGCCAGGACACCGAGGTCAACGTCGCCATGGTCGGCAAGTACGTGGACCTCACCGACGCCTACAAGTCGGTGAACGAGGCCCTGATGCACGCCGGCCTCCACACGGGCACGCGCGTCAACATCCATTACATCGATTCCGAGCGGATCGAGAACGAAGGCGAGGACATCCTCGCCGAAATGGACGCGATCCTGGTGCCGGGCGGCTTCGGCGAGCGCGGCATCGAGGGCAAGATCGCGGCGGCCCGCTACGCGCGCGAGCACGGCATTCCCTATCTGGGCATCTGCCTGGGGATGCAGGTGGCGGCGATCGATTTCGCGCGCGCCGTCGCCGGGCTCGAGGGCGCTCACAGCACCGAGTTCGATGCCGACACGCCGCATCCGGTGATCGCCCTGGTCACGGAATGGCACGACCCCGAACGGGGCGTGCAGCAGCGCGACGAATCCTCCGAGCTGGGCGGCACCATGCGCCTGGGCGAGCAGCTTTGCCGGCTGGAGCCCGGCAGCCGCGCCGCCGAGCTGTACGGCAAGGACCAGGTCATGGAGCGCCACCGCCACCGCTACGAGTTCAACAACAACTATCGCGACGCGCTCGCCGGGCGGGGTCTGCGCTTCTCCGGGTTCTCCGAGCGCGAGAATCTGGTGGAGATCATGGAGTTGCCGGACCATCCCTGGTTCATCGGCTGTCAGTTCCATCCGGAGTTCACCTCCACGCCGCGCGCCGGCCATCCGCTGTTCATCGGTTTCATCGACGCCGCCCGCCGGCGGCATGCCGGGGCGGCATGAAGCTCTGCGGCTTCGAGGCGGGGCCGGACCGGCCCCTGTTCCTGATCGCGGGCCCGGACTCGCTGGAGTCGGAGGCCCTGTGCGTGGACGTGGCCGGGCAGCTCGCGGAGATCACCCGCGAGCTGGGCATGCCCTATATCTTCAAGGGATCGTTCGACAAGGCCAACCGTACCTCGCACGAGTCCTATCGCGGCCCCGGTCTGGAAGAGGGGTTGCGAATCCTGCGCGCCGTGCGCGAGCAGGCGGGCGTGCCGGTGACCACGGACGTGCACACGGTCGAGCAGGTGGGGCCCGTGGCCGAGGTCGCGGACCTGCTGCAGACGCCGGCCTTCCTCTGCCGGCAGACCGATTTCATCCGCGCGGTGGCATCGGCCGGCCGGCCGGTGAATCTCAAGAAGGGGCAGTTCCTGTCGCCCTGGGACATGTCCCGGGTCGTGGCCAAGGCCCGGGATGCCGGCAACGACCGACTGTTGGTGTCCGAACGCGGCTATAGCTTCGGTTACAACAACCTGGTGGCGGACATGCGCGGTCTCGCCGCGATGCGCGCCACCGGCTGTCCCGTGGTGTTCGACGCCACCCACTCGGTGCAGTTGCCGGGCGGGCAGGGGGGCAGCTCGGGCGGCCAGCGGGAATTCATCCCGGTGCTCGCCCGGGCCGCCGTGGCGAGCGGGATTTCGGGTCTGTTCATGGAGACCCACCCGCGACCCGCGGAAGCGCTCTGCGACGGCCCCAACTCGTTGCCGCTGTCGCGGGCGCGCGAATTGCTGGAGGTGCTTCGGGAGATCGACGCGGCGGTCAAGTCGCGCCCGTTCCTGGAAGACGATGTTTCTTGACAAACCATAGACTTGGCAGAGCTTATTTATGTCGAAGATAAAGTCGGTACGCGGTTTTGAAGTGATCGATTCCCGCGGCAACCCCACGGTCGCCGCCGAGGTCGTGCTCGACTCCGGCGCCTTCGGGCGCGCCATGGTGCCGTCCGGCGCCTCGACCGGTAGCGGCGAGGCGGTGGAACTGCGCGACGGCGACCCCAAGCGCTACCTCGGCAAGGGCGTGACCAAGGCCGTCGCCAACGTCAACGGCGAGCTCGCCAAGGCGCTCAAGGACGCGGACGCCGACGACCAGGTGGGGGTCGACCAGCGGATGATCGAGCTGGACGGGACCGAGAACAAGGGCCGTCTCGGCGCGAACGCCATCCTGGGCGTATCCCTGGCCACGGCACACGCGGCGGCGGCGGACGCCGGCGAATCCCTGTACCACTACCTCGGCGGCGACGAGGCCCGGGTCCTGCCGGTGCCGATGATGAACGTGATCAACGGCGGCGCCCATGCCGACAACAACGTCGACATGCAGGAATTCATGATCCTGCCCGCCGGCCTGCCCAGTCTGCCGCAGGCGATCCGCTGCGGCGCCGAGATATTCCAGCATCTCAAGAAGCTGCTCAACGAGCGTGGCCTGAACACGGCCGTGGGCGACGAGGGCGGTTTCGCGCCGGACCTGCCCTCGAACGCGGCGGCCCTGGATACCCTCATGGAGGCGATCGAGCGTGCCGGCTACCGGCCGGGCGAGGATGTCTGGCTGGGCCTGGACGTGGCCAGCACCGAATTCCACCGGGACGGGCGCTACATCCTGGAATCCGAAGGCGAGGAGTACCATGCCGCGGGCTTCGTGGATTATCTCGCCGGCCTGGTCGACAACTATCCCATCCTCACCATCGAGGACGGCATGGCCGAGGACGACTGGGACGGCTGGCGCCTGCTGACCGAGCGTCTGGGCGACCGCGTGCAGCTCGTGGGCGACGACCTGTTCGTCACCAACACCCGCATCCTGCAGCGCGGCATCGAGGAGGACATCGCCAATGCGATCCTGGTCAAGCCCAACCAGATCGGCACCCTGACCGAGACGCTGCGCGCCATCGACGTGGCCAACCGCGCCGAATACGCCGCGGTGATCTCGCATCGGTCGGGCGAGACCGAGGACGCCACCATCGCCGACCTGGCCGTGGCCACGCCGGCCACCCAGATCAAGACCGGCTCGATGTCGCGTTCCGACCGCATCGCCAAGTACAACCGGCTGCTGCGGATCGCCGCCGAGCTGGGCGACCGCGCGCGCTATCCCGGCCGTGACGGTTTTCCTGTCTAGGGAAATGGAACCACAGAGGCACAGAGGCACAGAGAAAATTCACTAAAACCAAGAAAAGGCATGAATTCTCCAAAAGATGGAGGCGAAGTAGAAGCGCTTCATTCTTTTCGGGAATGCCTGCCTTGAAAACCCCTGTGCCCCTGTGCCTCTGTGGTTAATTCTTTCCTCATTTGCCATTTGCCTATATTCTCTGGCGCATGTACCGGTTTTCCGTCATCGCGCTGGTGTTGGTCTTCGGGGGTCTGCAGTACCGCCTGTGGATCGCCGACGGCGGCTATGCGGAGATCCATCGCCTGCAGCAGGATATCGACGCGGTGACCGCGGAGAACGCCGAGCGGCGCACCCGCAACGAGGCCCTGGAGGCCGAGATCGCCGATCTCAAGTCCGGCGAGGCGGCGATGGAGGGCCGGGCGCGCTCGGACCTGGGGATGATCCGCGACGGCGAGGATTTCTTCCTGATCGTGGATTCCCGCGAGGGCGGCGAGCCCTGATACCCGCTTTCCCCGCCCGCGTCCTCCGATGAGCGATGCCTCGCCGGAGATCGCCCTGCCGGGCGGCAGCGCCTTCCTGGCCGGCGCCCCGCACGCCCGTGGCGAGGCGCCCGCCGCCAGTGCCGTCCTGCGCCGCTCGCCGGAGGATTTCGTGGTCGACGAGATCATGCCCATCGACCTGACGGGCGAGGGCGAGCATCTCTGGCTGCACGTGGAGAAACGCGGTCTCGATACGCCGCGGGTCGCGGGTGCGCTGGCGGCCCATTACGGCGTGCGCGAACGGGACGTGGGCTACGCCGGCCTCAAGGACCGGCACGCGCTCACCCGCCAGTGGTTCTCGTTGCCCGCGCCGGTCACCGCGGAGTTGCCCGCGCCACCGTCGGCGGACGGCTTCCGCTGCCTGCGCGCGACGCGCCACCGCCGCAAGCTGCGGCGCGGCACGCATGCCGGCAACCGCTTCGAACTTACCCTGCGCGATTTCGAGGGCGAGCGCGCCGCGGCGGACGCCGATCTGGCCCGCGTCGCCCGCGACGGCTGCCCCAACTATTTCGGCCCCCAGCGCTTCGGCCGCGATGACGGCAACCTGGACCTGGGGCGCGCGCTGCTGCGGGGACACCGCATGCGCCGCGGCACGCGCCGGGGTCTGGCATTGTCGGCGCTGCGCTCGGACCTGTTCAACGCGGTCCTGGCCGCCCGGGTGGCGAACGGCACCTGGAACCGCCTGCTCGACGGCGAAGCCGCGGCGCTCGACGGCAGCCGCAGCGTGTTCGCGGTGACCGATGCCGCGGACGCGACGCTGCAGCGCCGGCTCGCCGAGTTCGACATCCATCCCAGCGGTCCGCTGCCCGGCCGCGGCGGCGACACCGTTGCCGGCGCCGCCGCCGCGTTCGAGGCGGAGGTGCTGGCCGGTTACCGGGAGGCGGTATCCGGGCTCGCCCGGCTGGGGGTGGACGCCGATCGCCGGGCCCTGCGCTTGCGTCCGGCGGACCTGACCTGGACGTGGCCGGGGCCGGCAACCCTCCGGTTGACCTTCGATTTGCCTTCCGGCGCCTTCGCCACGACCGTGCTGCGCGAAATCGTTGCCGTCCGATAGAGCGGGCCGGTCCCCGGCACTTGCCAGTCTTGAGCACCTGTATTAATTTGAAGATTCAGCAGTGCTAGGCTGACAGGAAAAATAAAAGGACTCGCACGTCGATAGGTCTTTTATCGTCGTGAAGGGTTGGTGGAGGAGACTACATCCGTTCGCGACGTGCCGCCGCGAGAGTTCCCGGGTGCCCCGCATTTCCCCATCGCCCGCCAGGACGCGCCCGCGTCCATCGGCTTGGATGCCCCCGGGAAGGGATGCCCCTGTGTGTATTGCCTGGGCCACGTGCCCACCGGATACCTAGGGGGGAAAGGACGATGACAATCCGGTTTTCGCTACGCGGCCGGCGTCGCCGCATCGCCGCCGTCTGCGCGTTCGCGTGCACGGTCGCGGTGCCGCAGGCCGCCGCCTATACCTTCGACCTGAAGGGCTTTCAGGGGAGTTTCACGAACACGGTCACCATCGGCGCCTCCATGCGCATGGAGGATCGCGATCCCGGTCTGATCGGCAAGAGCAACCTCAATCCGGGGTTGTGCGTCGGCCGGGACTCGATGGGCGACCTGCAGGGCGACACCTGCAACTCGAGCACCGATCCCAGCCTCAACGAGGCTTATGTGGACGCACCGGGCGCCTTCTCGGTGAACGGCGACGACGGCAACCTCAACTACGACAAGTACGACATCGTCTCGGGCGCGGGCAAGCTGTTATCCGAGCTGAGCCTGCGCAAGGGCGGCTGGAACCTGTTCGTACGGACCCTGGGTTTCTTCGACGAAGCCAACTACGACTTCGACGAATACCACCCGGACACCACCTTCCAGCCCCGCCATACGCCGCGGCCCGACGGCGCGGAGGACGCCATGGCCCGGGATTTCCGCATCCTGGATGCCTACCTGGACGGCGGCTTCAGCGTGCCCTGGCTGGGCGACCGCTACCTGCGGCTGCGGGTCGGCGACCAGGTGATCAACTGGGGCGAGAGTGCGTTCCTGTTGCTCAACAGCATCAACACGCTGAATCCGCCGGACGCGCCGCTGCTGCGTCTGCCCGGGTTCCAGATCGCGGAGCTGCTGCAGCCGCTGGGGATGGCCACGGCGCAGATGTCGCTGACCCCGAACGTTTCGGCCGAGGTGTTCTATAACTACGAGTGGGAGCCGGTCACCGTCGACCCGGTGGGCAGCTTCTTCTCCACGGCCGATATCGCCGGCGCCACCGACAACCGCTACGCCATGCTGTCCTTCGGCAAGGCGCCGGAGGACCCGGATGCCGCCTACGATCCGGCGGACAACATGGACGATTCCAGCGGCACCTTTTCCAGCGCGTCGCGCACGGTGTACTTCGACGAGGCGAACGAGGCGCGCGACGGCGGTCAATTCGGCCTGCGCCTGAACTATTTCGCGGAATGGCTGAACAACGGCACGGAGTTCAGCCTGTATGCCATGAACTACCACAGCCGTTTCCCGCTGGTAAGCGCGTACGCGGCGGACTCGACCTGCATCAACGACGCGACCGTGTCGTTGAGCCAGGCACTGGTGGATTGCGGCGGCCCGGGAAGCGGCGACAACGGCCGGCTGATGCTGGCGGGCGAGCCGCTGCCGGTGGACACGGTGCGGCTGCGTTTCGACTATCCCGAGGACATCAAGCTCTACGGCATAAGCTGGAACACGACCATCGGCAATTGGTCCTTCAACGGCGAGTACGCCTACCGGCCCAACCTGCCGCTCCAGATCCAGTCCGTGGACCTGATCTTCGCGGCCCTGCAGCCGGCGTTCCCCACGAACAACGTGGGCGACCCGCCGCCGCCGGCGGATCCCGCCGCGGTGGTGCCAAACCGGCGCGCCGCGGTGCCGGACTACATCGAGACCCTGTATCGCGGGAACACGGTGTCGCCGGGCGACTATATCCGCGGCTACGAGCGCATGGAGGTCGGCCAGTTCAACATGCAGTTCACGCGCACCATCGGCGGCAGCAACTGGTTGAACGCCGACCAGGTGATCGTGCTGCTGGAATTGGGCTTCCAGCACATCCCGGATTTTCCCGATCTGGACGAGTTCCAGTTCAACGCGCCCAACGTTAACACACACATAAGCAACGGCGCCGACGACACGGACTCGATCACCCGCGATTCGGCCACCCTCAATCCGGGCGGCGCCAACTGCACCCGGGCCTGCCGGCAGAACCCGACCGCGGCGACCGGCGGCTTCACGGACGATTTCTCCTGGGGGTTCCGCTTCCTCATGCTGCCGCGTTACCAGAGCCTGTTCTGGAACGTGAACGTGGAGCCGCTGCTGGCGTTGTTCGGCGACGTCGACGGCACCTCGCCGGGGCCGGGCGCGAACTTCATCGAGGACCGCCTGCAGGTGCTCACCGGCATCCGCTGGGATTATCTCAACGCCTGGAGCGGCGAGCTGCGCTACACCATGCAGACCGACATGGGCAGCGACGAGTTCCATCCCTCGCGGGATCGGGACGTGCTCAGCTTCTTCGTGGCCTATGAATTCTGATCCGGCGGCAAAACACGCCGGGCATGACAGCGAGGCCGGACCCGTGCCGCGGGTCCGTGCCGGGAGGGGAAAGAATGAACATCCGTACGACAATCATGCTGGCGGCCGGTCTGGTCCTCGGCGGTATGGGAGCGGCGGCGGCCAAGGTGCCGCAGGCGGAGGCCGACAAGCTCCGCAACGGTGAGCTGACCCCGCTGGGGGGCAAGCGGGCCGGCAACGAGGCCGGCACGATACCCGCCTGGGACGGCGGGCTCACGGAGATACCCGAGAGTGCCAAGCGTCAGGGGTATGTGAGCCGCAAGGGCGAACATGTCCGCGATCCGTTCCCGGAGGACGAGCCGCTGTTCACCATCACCGCGGACAATCTCGACGAGCACCGGGACAAGCTCACGGCCGGCCAGATCGCGCTATTCGATTTCTTCGACGAGTACAAGATGCCGGTCTACCGGACCCGGCGTACCGCGGCGAAGCCGCAGTTCGTCTACGACGAGGTCTACCGCAACGCCCTGGAGGCGGAACTGGTGGACAACGGCGAGGGCCTGTCCGGGGCGCGCATGGGGGTGCCGTTCCCGATCCCGCAAAGCGGGCGCGAGGTGATCTGGAACCACAAGGTCCGCTGGCGCGGTCTCGCCGCGACCCGCTGGAACAACCAGTTCCCGGTGACCTCCAACGGCTCGTTCAACCCGGTGAAGCTGAAGGAGGACGTGTACTTCGTCTACAGCGACCCGGATGTCACGCGCGAGGCGATCACCGAAGAGAACATCATCATCTATTTCCTGCAGGTGATCCGCGCGCCGGCGCGCCTGGCGGGCCAGATCCTGCTGGTGCACGAGACCGCCAACCAGGTGCAGGAGGTCCGCCGGGCCTGGCTGTACAACCCCGGCCAGCGCCGCATCCGGCGGGCCCCCAACGTGGGCTACGACAATCCCGGCACCGCCTCCGACGGCCTGCGCACCAACGACCAGCTCGACATGTTCAACGGCGCCATGGACCGTTATACCTGGAAGCTGGTGGGCAAGCGCGAGATCTACGTGCCCTATAACGCCTACCGGATCCACAGCCCGGAGCTGGACTACGACGACATCATCCAGGCGCGGCACATCGATCAGGACCTGACCCGCTACGAGCTGCACCGCGTCTGGGTGGTGGAGGCCCACGTGCGCGAGGGCACCAGCCATGTCTACAAGCGGCGCACCTTCTACGTGGACGAGGATTCCTGGCAGATCATGGCGGTGGACAACTACGACCAGCGCGACCAGCTCTGGCGGGTTCAGGAGGGTCACCAGGTCCAGGCCTACGATCCCGATTTCTACCTGACCCAGGGCATCGTCTGCCACACCATCTACGATCTCCAGAACAGCCGCTACATGGCCCTGGCGCTGAACAACGAGGACGACGAGACGATGGTGATCGAAGACCAGATCGACGACCCGCAGCGCTACTTCAACCCGCGCACCATCAACCGTTTCGCCTTCAAGTGATTGTTAACCACAGAGGTACAGGGGCACAGAGGAAAAAGATCTGAAATCGCAATGGGCATGCGAAGGAGAAGAAGCGAAAACGCTGACGCCCCGCATCCTTCGTGCCTTATTCCCTGTGCCTCTGTGTCCCTGTGGTTAATGCCTTAACGGCGCAGGAGGACGTAGACGGCGCCGGTGCCGCCGTCCACCGGCCGCGCCGAGCAGTAGGCGAGGACGTCGTCGCGGCGGCGTAGCCACAGGGCCAGCTTGGACTTGAGCACCGGGCCGCGGTTGCCGGAACGCAGCCCCTTGCCGTGCACGATGCGCACGCAGCGGTAGCCGGCATCGCGCGCCTCGGCCAGGAAAGCGGCGACCTCGCGCCGGGCGACATCCACGAACAGGCCGTGCAGGTCTAGCTCCGCCTGGCAGCGGTAGTGGCCTCGCCGCAGCCGTCGCATCACGGCGTGCTGGATGCCGTGGCGGCGATACAGGAGCTCGTCGCCGGTCTCGAATTCCTCGGGGTCACCCTCCAGCAATTCCTCGATCACGGCGGCCTCGTCGGCCTCGGTCGAGCGCGGCCGGGGCGGGGGCGGGGCGCGTCGCGGCGGACGCCGGCCGGGTTTCACGGGTGCGATATCGCCCAGCGCGTCGCGGAATAGCTCGCGGTCCTCGTCGGAGATCGGCGGCTTGTCGGGATCGCGGCTCATGCGGGGCGCACCGGCATCCTGTGCGGGTATTCCAGTATAAGATAAGATAACGCCCGGGCAAGCCGCCGCCTGGGGCGGCTTTTTATATTCGGTTCAGATATTTGCATGCGCATCCTGCTTTCCAATGACGACGGTTACCGGGCCCGGGGGCTCGCCAGCCTGCGCGAGGCCGTACGCACGGTCTGCGACGATGTGGTCACGGTGGCGCCGGACCGCAACCGCAGCGGCGCCAGCAACTCGCTGACGCTGGAGACCCCGTTGCGGGTCCGGCTGATCGAGGACGGCCTGTACTGCGTCGAGGGCACGCCCACCGATTGCGTGCACCTGGCGATCACGGGGCTGCTCGACGACGAACCGGACATGGTATTGTCCGGCATCAACGAGGGGGCCAACCTGGGCGACGACATCCTTTATTCCGGCACCGTGGCCGCCGCCACGGAGGGCCGCTTCCTGGGCCTGCCGGCGGTCGCGGTTTCGCTCGCCGGCGAACAACAGGCGCACTACGCCACCGCGGCACGCGTGGCGGTCACGCTGCTGGAACGTCTGAGCCGTGACCCGCTGCCGGCGGACACCATCCTCAACGTCAATGTGCCCGACCTGCCGTGGTCCGAGCTGCAGGGGTTCGAGGCGACCCGACTGGGCCATCGCCACCGCGCCGAGCGGGTGGTGAAGGACCGGGATCCGCGGGGGCGGCCGATCTACTGGATCGGTCCCGCGGGGCCGGAGTCCGATGCCGGTCCGGGCACCGATTTCCACGCCATCGCCAACCGCAAGGTCTCGATCACCCCGATCCAGACCGATCTGACGCGTTTCCAGGCCCTGGATCAGGTCGCCGGCTGGGTGGGACAGTTGTGAGCACGGATGTCCGGCATCCGCACGCGCTCGGTCTGGGCATGACCTCGGAGCGCAGCAGACACCGGCTGATAGAGCGGCTACGCGGCATCGGCGCCGGCGACGAGCGGGTATTGCAGGCCATGGCACGCGTGCCGCGCCACCAGTTCGTCGACGAGGCGATGGCGAGCCGCTCCTACGACGACACCGCGCTGCCCATCGGCTACGGTCAGACCATCTCGCAGCCGTTCGTGGTCGCCCACATG
Organism: Salinisphaera sp. PC39; assembly: GCF_040361335.1. NCBI lineage: Bacteria > Pseudomonadati > Pseudomonadota > Gammaproteobacteria > Salinisphaerales > Salinisphaeraceae > Salinisphaera > Salinisphaera sp. PC39. The sequence goes on from NZ_APNM01000007.1 coordinate 182,917, forward strand.
ACCACGTTGCTGCTGGGCGAGGGCGAGCCGCCGGCCACGGTCCTGGAGATCGGCACCGGCAGCGGCTACCAGGCGGCGGTGCTCGCCGAACTGGTGCGTACCGTCTACACGGTCGAACGCATCCCGGCCCTATACCGCCGCGCCCGCACCCGTCTGTTGGAGATCGGCTACCGCAACGTGCGCGTGCGCCTGGCCGACGGCACGATCGGCCTGCCGGACTACGGTCCCTTCGACGCCATCCTGGTGACCGCCGGCGCCGAGACCCTCCCGGAAGCGCTGCTGGAGCAGTTGCGCGAGGGCGGCCGCCTGGTCGCGCCGGTGGGCGGCCGGGAAGGGCAGCGGCTGGTCGTGATCGACCGCCACGCCGATGGTCTCGACCGGCAGGAGCTGGACCCGGTCAGCTTCGTGCCGCTGCTGCCGGGTGTCGAGGAATGACCACCGGCTGCGTCAGACGTTTGTATCAAACCACAGAGGCGCACAGAGGCGCACAGAGGAAGGATTTTGTGGCCATCCCGGAAACCCGGAAGCGCTGCCCGCGCCTCGGGGGAATCATATCGTTCGTCCGTCGTTCTCTCCGCATGCCGGACCGGCGCGCAGCGCCGTCCGGGATGATGAAAAACAAACCTCTGTGCGCCTCTGTGCGCCTCTGTGGTTCGCTTTCACCGTTGGAGGCTTGCTGCTGATGTGGCGACGCCTCTACGACGCGACCCTCCGGGCGGCGGGCCATCGGCATGCCGAGGGCTATCTGACGGCGCTGTCGTTCACGGAGTCCTCGTTCTTTCCGATCCCGCCGGACGTGATGCTGGCGCCGATGGTGATGGCGCGCCGGGAGCGGGCCTGGCGCCTGGCGCTGATCACCACGGTCGCCTCGGTGGCCGGCGCGCTGCTCGGCTACGTCATCGGTCTGTTCCTGCTGGAGACGGTGACACCCTGGCTGCAGGCCATGGGTCACTGGGAGAAATACCTCACGGTGCGCGGCTGGTTCGCGACCTGGGGGTTCTGGGCGATCCTGGTGGCGGGCTTCACGCCGATCCCCTACAAGGTCTTCACCATCGCCGCCGGCGCCGGGGCGATGCCGTTGCTGCCGTTCGTCGCGGGCTCGCTGGTCTCCCGCGGCGCGCGCTTCTTCCTGGTGGCGGGGCTGGTACGCTGGCTGGGACCCGCATTCGAACAGCGGCTGCTTAAATACATCGATATCATCGGATGGGTGCTGCTCCTCGCCATCGTCGTCGGCTGGCTCGTCTATCGCTTTCACTAGCCGTGGCCGGGCTGTTGCTGGCCGCCTGCACGGCCGGCCCGCTGTTCCGTCCGGACACCTATACCGTGCGCCGGGGCGATACCCTCTATTCGATCGCCTGGCGCTACGGCGTGGACTGGCGCCGGCTGGCGCGCTGGAACGGTATCGGGCCGCCGTACGACATCTATCCGGGCGACGTGCTGCACCTGGACGGGCGCACACGCAGCGTCGCTTCCTCGACTTCCTCCTCCTCGTCGTCGGCCCCGAGCGGCGGCGCGTCGCGCGACGGCGGCCAGCGCACCGCACGCGCCTCGTCTCCGGCGCCGCGCGACCGACCGGCGCCGATGGCGAGCGACCTGGACTGGCGATGGCCGGTGGGCGGGAAGGTGCTGCGCGGCTATTCCGGCAGCCACGCCCGCCGCGGCATCGATATCGCCGGCAGCATGGGGGACGCGGTCCGGGCCGCGGCGCCGGGGCGGGTGGTCTACAGCGGCTCGGGGCTCAAGGGCTACGGCAACCTCGTGATCATCAAGCACGACGACCGATTCCTGTCCGCCTACGGATTCAACCGCCGCCTGCGGGTGGGCCAGGGCGAGACCGTGGGCGCCGGCCAGCATATCGCCGACGTGGGGCTCGGTCCCGAGAACCGGGCGATGCTCTATTTCGAAATCCGCCGCGACGGCGAGCCCGTCGATCCGCAGCGCCTGCTGCCGCGCCGCTGAGCCGGCCCGCGCCGCCTCGCCAGTACCGGCCATTTCTGGCAGAATCCGCGGGTTTTACGGGCGCCCGCGCGCGCCCACCATCCAGGAACCGATGCCCGTGACCGCGCCGAAGACAGAATTCCCGCGTATCGAACGGCTGCCGCCGTACGTCTTCAGTATCGTCAACGACCTGAAGATGGCGGCGCGAGCGCGCGGGGAGGACATCATCGACCTCGGCATGGGCAACCCGGACCAGCGCACGCCGGATCATATCGTCGAAAAGCTGGTGGAGGTCGCGCGCCGGGAGGATACCCACCGCTACTCCATGTCGCGGGGCATCCCGCGGCTGCGGCTGGCGATCTGCGACTGGTACAAGCGGCGCTACGACGTGGATCTCGATCCGGACAGCGAGGCCATCGTCACCATCGGCTCCAAGGAAGGCCTGGCGCACCTGATGCTGGCCACGCTGGAGCGCGGCGACCAGGTGCTGGTGCCCAATCCCGCCTATCCGATCCATCCCTACGGGGCCGTGATCGCGGGCGCCGACGTGCGCCACGTGCGATTGATGCCGGACACCGATTTCTTCGCCGAGATGGAAAAGGCGATCAAGGAATCCTGGCCGCGGCCCAAGATGATGCTGCTCAACTTCCCCTGCAATCCCACCACGCAGTGCGTGGAGCTGGATTTCTTCGAGCGGGCGGTGGAAGTCGCGCGCGAGTACGGGCTCTGGATCGTGCAGGATCTGGCCTACGCGGATCTCTGCTTCGACGGCTACGAGGCGCCCTCCATACTGCAGGTGCCGGGCGCCAAGGACGTGGCGGTGGAGTCGTTCTCGCTGTCCAAGAGCTACAATATGCCGGGCTGGCGCGTCGGGTTCCTCTGCGGCAACCCCACGCTGATCGCCGCCCTGGCCAAGCTCAAGTCGTACCTGGACTACGGCATGTTCACGCCCATCCAGGTGGCGGCGATCGCCGCCATGAACGGCGACCAGAGCTGTGTCGGCGAGATCCGTGAGATGTACCGCAAGCGCCGCGACGTGTTCTGTGACGGTCTTAACGACATGGGCTGGCATGTCGACAAGCCCAAGGCCACCATGTTCGTCTGGGCGCGGTTGCCGGAGCCCTACCGCGAGATGGGCTCGCTGGAATTCTCCAAGATGTTGATCCGCGAGGCCGGGGTGGCGGTATCGCCGGGCATCGGTTTCGGCGACTACGGCGACGAGTACGTGCGTATCGGCCTGATCGAGAACGAGCAGCGCATCCGCCAGGCGCTGCGCAATATCAAGCGCATGCTGCGGCGGGATTCGGTCATCGCCTGATAGGGGCGCGACCCGTGATTGGTGATTCGTGATTCGGTGATTCGGCGTCGGACGCCGTTCGCATGGACGAGGAGAGGCTTTTGAAACCGGTCAATGTCGGGCTGTTGGGACTGGGCACGGTGGGTGCCGGCACGGTCAACCTGCTGGCCGAGAACGCGCGCGAGATCACGCGCCGCGCGGGTCGCACCGTACGCGTGACCCACGCCGCGGTGCGCGATCTGTCCAAGCCGCGTGCCTGCGATGTCGAGGGTATCCGGATCAGCGACGATCCCGCCGCGGTGGTCGCCGACCCGGAAGTGGACGTGGTGCTGGAGCTGATCGGCGGCACCGACGAGGCCTACCGGCTGGTGATGGCGGCGATCGAGCACGGCAAGCACGTGGTCACCGCCAACAAGCACCTGATCGCCCTGTACGGCAACGAGATCTTCGCCGCCGCCGACAACCGCGGCGTGGTGGTCACGTTCGAGGCCGCCGTGGCCGGCGGTATCCCCATCATCAAGGCTATCCGCGAGGGCCTGGCGGCGAACCGGATCGAATGGCTGGCGGGCATCATCAACGGCACCAGCAACTTCATCCTCAGCCAGATGATGTTCGAGGGCAAGGAATTCGACGAGGCCCTGGCCGAGGCCCAGGAGCTGGGTTACGCCGAGGCCGACCCGACGTTCGACGTCGAGGGCGTGGACGCCGCCCACAAGCTGGCGATCCTGGGTAGCATCGCCTTCGGCATCCCGCTGTCCTACGACCAAATCTACACCCAGGGAATCCGCGACCTGGCGGTGGAGGACATCGCCTATTGCGAGGAGATGGGCTACCGCATCAAGCACCTGGGCATCGCCCGGCGCCAGGACGGCGGCGTCGAGATGCGGGTGCATCCCACGCTGGTGTCCGAGAAGGCGCTGCTGGCGAGCGTCGAGGGCGAGAAGAACGCGGTGATGGTCTACGGCGACGCCGTCGGCCCGACCGTGTATTACGGCGCCGGCGCCGGCGCCGGTCCCACGGCCTCGGCCGTGGTAGCCGACCTGATCGACACCGTGCGCATCATGAGCGTCGATCCCGCCGGCCGCGTGCCGCACCTGGCGTTCCAGCCCGATCAGATCAGCAACGAGCCGATCATGGGCGCCGAGGACTTCTATTGCGGGCATTACTTCCGCATCCAGGTGGCGGACGAGCCGGGCGTGATGGCCGAGATCACGGGCCTGCTCGCCGAGCTGGACGTCAGCATCGAGGCGATCCTGCAGAAGGACCCGGAGGAGGGCGGCGACGACGCCTTCATCATCATCGTCACCAAGCCCGTGCGCGAGGGCCGTCTGATCGAAGGCCTGGACCAGATCCGGGCGCTGCCCTACACCCGCGAGGGCGTGGTGCACATGCGCGTCGCCCAGTTCGAGGACTGAAAAACATTAACCACAGAGGCACAGAGATCACAGAGAAAAGAGTAAATATCTAATTGATATTGAATATTCTTTTTTGCCCCGTGTTCTCTGTGTCTCTGTGGTTGGCTTGGAAATGAAATCATGAGTCAGCGTTACACGGGTTTGATCGAGCGTTACCGGGACCGCCTGCCGGTGGCCGACGACGCCCGTCTGATCAGCCTGGGCGAGGGGGCGACCCCGTTGATACGCCTCCACAACATCCCGCGCGACGTCGGCTTCGGGGGCGAGTTGTACGTCAAGTACGAAGGGCTGAACCCGTCCGGCTCCTTCAAGGACCGCGGCATGACCATGGCCGTGACCCAGGCGGTGTCCGAGGGCGCCAAGGCCATCATCTGCGCCTCGACGGGCAATACCTCGGCCTCGGCCGCGGCCTACGCCGCGCGCGCCGGCATTACCGCCTTCGTGCTCATTCCCGACGGCAAGATCGCCATGGGCAAGCTGGCACAGGCGATGGTCCACGGCGCCCGCATCGTCCAGATCGCCGGCAACTTCGACGACGGCATGCGGCTGGTGCGCGAGGTCGCGGAGACCGCGCCGGTGACCATCGTCAATTCCATCAATCCCTACCGCCTGCAGGGTCAGAAGACCGCCGCCTTCGAAATCCTGGAGGACCTGGGCCGGGTGCCGGACTATCACTGTCTGCCGGTGGGCAACGCCGGCAACATCACCGCCCACTGGATCGGTTACAGCGAGGCCGCGGCCGCCGATCACGCCCACGTCACCGAGGCCTGCACCTACTGTGGCGGCCGCTGTGCCTACGCCGGCGGCGGCAAGGAGGAACGGCCGGTGATGGTGGGGTACCAGGCCAGCGGCGCCGCGCCGTTCCTGCGCGGCGCGATGGTCGACGACCCGGATACCGTGGCGACCGCCATCCGCATCGGCCATCCCCAGAGCTGGGACCCGGCCTGGGCCGTCAACCGCGAATCCGGCGGTTGGTTCGACGAACTCGGCGACGACGAGATCCTGGCGGCCCAGAAGCGTCTGGCGGCCCGCGAGGGCGTGTTCTGCGAGCCGGCCTCGGCGGCCTCGCTGGCCGGCGCCCTGCGCGACATCGAGCAGGGCCGCATCGCCGACGGCAGCACCGTGGTCTGCACCCTCACCGGGCACGGCCTCAAGGACCCGGACATCGCCATCAGCCAGGGCGAGAAGATCGAGACCGTGCCGGCCGACCGGGCCTCGGTGGAGGCCATCATCCGCGACGCGCTCTAAGAAGAAGACTAACCACAGAGACACAGAGCACACGGAGGTAAAAAGGAAGACATGGTCGGGGGTGGCGCTGAAGCGATGAGGCATCGCCGATACCCGTCTACCGGCCATATTGGCTCGTTCTCTGTGTCTCTGTGGTTCGCGATCGAATGAAGATCGAGCGTCGGCCGGTGCCGGAGGTGTCGCTGCCGGACGACCTGCCGCCCGTGCTGCGGCGTGTCTATGCCGCCCGGGGTATACGTGACGCCGAGGAACTGGTTCTGGGCCTGGACCGGTTGCCGGGTTACCAATCCCTGTCCGATATCGAGGCCGCTGCGGCACTACTTCAGGAAGCGCTGACGCAAGATCGGCGCATCCTCGTGGTGGGCGACTTCGACGCCGACGGCGCCACCGCGACGGCGCTCGCGGTGGATGCGCTGCGCGCCTTCGGCGCGACGCGCGTGGATTACCTGGTGCCGGACCGGGCCCGGCACGGCTACGGCCTGAGCCCGGCCATCGTGGAGGCCGCGCGCGCATACGAGCCGGACCTGATCGTGACCGTGGACAACGGCATCGCCAGCGTCGCCGGGGTGGCCGCGGCGCGCGCGGCGGGCAGCCGGGTGCTGATCACGGACCATCACCTGCCGCCCGCGGAGTTGCCGGACGCGGACGCCATCGTCAATCCCAATCGGGTGGACTGCGGGTTCCCGTGCAAGGCGCTGGCCGGGGTCGGCGTGCTGTTTTACGTGATGCTGGCGCTGCGGGCGCGGCTGCGCGACGCCGGCTGGTTCGCCGGGCGCGACGAGCCGGGGCTGGCGGATTACCTGGATCTCGTGGCCCTGGGCACGGTGGCGGATGTCGTGCCCCTGGATCGCACCAACCGCATCCTGGTCGCCCAGGGCCTCAAGCGCATCCGCGCCGGCCGCACCCGGCCGGGACTGCTCGCGCTTGCCAACGCCGCGGGCCGGGATCCCGGCCGTCTCACGGCCGCCGACATCGGCTTCGGTCTGGCACCGCGCCTGAATGCCGCGGGCCGCCTGGAGAACATGGCCCTGGGGGTGGACTGCCTGCTGGCACCGGATACCGAAACGGCGCGCGAGGCGGCCCTCACGCTCGAGGGTCTCAATGCCGAGCGACGCGAGCGCCAGGCGCGGATGCAGGATGCGGCCTTCGCGGCCCTGGACGGCCTCGATCCGGGCGAAGGCGGCCTCCCGGCGGGTCTCTGCCTGCACCGGCCGGACTGGCACGAGGGCATCGTCGGCCTGGTCGCGGGGCGCGTCCGCGAGCGCTACCATCGACCGGCGGTGGCTTTCGCCGACGCGGGCGCGGGCGGCCTCAAGGGGTCGGCGCGCTCGATTCCGGGCGTGCACATCCGGGATGTGCTGGAGAACCTGGCGACCCGTCATCCGGACCTGATCGACCGGTTCGGCGGCCACGCCATGGCGGCGGGCCTGACCCTGCCCGCGGACCGTTTCGAAGCGTTCCGCGCGGCCTTCGCCGAGGAAGTCGGCCGCTGGGTGAGTGAGGACATGCTGCAGGGCGTGGTCGTCAGCGACGGCGAGCTGTCCGACGCCGAGCTCGGCCTGGAGATCGCGTACGCCCTGCGCGAGGGCGGCCCCTGGGGGGCCGGTTTCCCGGAACCGGTGTTCGACGGTGTGTTCGCGGTGCTGGATCAGCGCATCGTCGGCGAGCGGCACCTCAAGCTGCGCCTGGGGACCGACGGCGGCCGCGCCGTGGACGCGATCGCCTTCAACCATGATCGCGAGGCACCCGACCGGGTGCGGGCGGTCTATCGGCTCGACGTCAACCGCTACCAGGGCATCGACAGCGTGCAACTGGTGATCGAGCACATCGTGCCCGCGGGGGTGTGATATCGTCGGCGGGTCGTCCGAAGCTCTCTGAATCACGAAAGATGCCCGAAATTCTTCGCGGAAACAGGCCATTGCAGGAATTCGAGGGTAGGGGGGTGCGCCCGTGAGCGCTTCCGTGGCTCCAAGCCCGGACACGCCGGAGCAGCGCCTGATCGAGGACTTCGAGCGTCATCTCCGGAACCTCGAGTCCGCCCGCACCTTCGGCAAGGCGGTGCACCAGTCCCGCGTGCTCGCGCTCGGACTCAAGCTGCTCGACAGCGATGCCGGCATAGCCGCCCTGTATGCGTTCGCGCCGCGCTTCGGGCCGGCCGGCCTGTTTCTCGGCAGCGACTGGGATCGGCCCGAAACCCTGCAACCCGGCTTCGTGCGGGGGACATTGCTCGGCGGCGGCCTGAATCCGGCGCTGGAGTGCCTCAGCGAGCTGCGGACCCTGGCGATCGCGGCCGGCGAGGCCGAGGGTCCGGAGGGCTTCGGCCGCGACGAGGCCCGGCGGTTCCTGGAAGCGGTCCTGGCCCAGAACCTGGATCTGTTGTTCCCGCCGGCCACGGAAGCGGCGCGCGAGCAGGCCGGCCTGATGGGCGAGCGGCTGAGTCGCCTGTTCCGGTTCCTGCTCGCCGAGTTGGGCGCCGACGGTATCCTCGGCGCGATGGTGGGCGAGGTCGAGCGCGTCCTGCTGCAGCGCCCGATCATGATCCAGCGCGTGGAACGCCTGCTGCACGCCGCGAGCGAGGCCCTGGAGCGGGTCGAGGTGGACGACGAGGCCGCGATCGAGGCCCGTCGCCTGATCGGCGCGCTCCATGGTCCGTCGGCCTGCGCCGCGGCCCGTTCCCTGGACGAATACCGCGATGCCATCGCCGCGCTCGAGCCCGAGGATCTGGACGAAGAGGCACGGATCTTCGGGGAAGCCATGGCCGGCACCGGCCTGGTATCGCCGCAGCATGCTGTATTACTGCGCTATCTGGTCGACCAGGCGCCGGAACTGTTGCCGGATGCCCTCGCGCTGGACCGGGTGGGCCAGGTCAGCCTGGAGGAGAACCGGGGCCTGATAGCGGAGATCATCCGTTTCGCGATCCGCCCCGAGACCGCGCGTTGCATCTACGGTCTGTCACGGATGCTGGAGCGTGGCACGCTGTTCTTCCCGCCGGTGGCCCCGGGACTGCGCCGTCTCATGGTCCTGCCCATCCATCCCGAGGTCGAGCGCCAGTTGCAGGAGGCCAGCGAATGGCCCGATCCGCCTCCGGGCAAGGTCTTGCTGCTGGCGGGGACCCTGTCCGTCCTGGGACAGCCGCGCGGTGTCGACCAGGGGCATAACCCGACCTGCCAGGCGGCCCGGGCGATCAGCATGTGGGCCCAGAACGATGTGGGTTACCTGCTGGAGTTGATCGCGCGCGGGGCCCGCGACGACGAACTCGTGATGCACTTCGAGGGTGACGCCATTCATTCCGGCGAGTTGAGCTTCGGCTTGGCCCAGACCCTCCACACCGAGCTCGATCCGGTCTCGCTGGTGCTGACCCCGCACCTCGACCGGATCTACATGGAGATGAGCCGCCGCACCATCGGCCGCACCGGCGACGGTCACCGCTGGGTGAACCCGGAATTCCACGGCTGGTGGGTCTATCGCGGTTTCGACGAGGTGCTGGACGAGGTCACCGGCGGGATCCGCGAGTGCGACGAGTTCATCCGGTTGTTCCACGCCGCCTATCACCCCGAGTACAACGGCGGGCGTCAGCTCGTCTACGTCCAGCCCTGCGGCGTGGCCGTGACCGACCATGACGGCAACTTCGTGGGATGGCACGCGATTGCGATCCAGCGTGTCGCGCGTGACGCCGACGGCGTCTGGCGGGTGTATTTCTTCAACCCCAACCGCGACAAGGGCCAGAACTGGGGGCAGGGCGTGATCACCTCGACCCACGACCACGGCGAGTTCGAGGGCGAATCCTCGCTGCCCTTCGAGCAATTCGCCTCGCGGCTATACGTGTTCCACTACAAGGACATCGAGTTGGGCGACCCCGACGCCGTGCCGGCCGATACGGTGGCCTCGGTACGGGATGCGATCGCGGCGTCCTGGGCGGCCAAGATGGCCTGGGCGCCGAAGGCGTAGCCAAGCCGCCGCCCGCCGCAGGGCGCTAGCCTGGCGGGTCACGAGGGCGCGCCACGGGGAGCGCCCACGCCCCCGCGGGAGATGTCACTCCCGACGAGGGCATGGGCCGGGACCGTCCTCAGACGTAGAAGTCCAGTTCCTCCTGGTGCTTCAACAAGTCCCGCAGCTTGTGCGGGTCGTCGCCGAAGAAGAACACCAGACCCCAATGGGTGCCGAAGGCACTGCGCTTGGTCACGGTCTCTTCCATCGGCTGGGCGAGCTCGTGGAACTCGTAATACGGGTGCTCCTCGGTCTCCTTCGGAATCTCCAGACGGCTCACCACGCGCCGGCGCGGATAGACGCCGAAGCAGCCGGCGTAGCCCTTGGCGTCCTTGACCGGCGTCGGGAAGAAGGCCTCGACCTCCTCCTCCGTGGTATGCGGGTCGGAGACCAGGATCGTGGCCTGATAGGGACTGAAGCCGTAGGCCCGCTCCATCAGCTCGAAGGCCTTGAAGCCCGGCGGGCGATAGGCCACCTCGCCGAAGTACATGGTGCCGTCGGAGGTGACGAAGAACTCCGGATGGATCTGGCCGAACTGGATGTCGAAGGTCTTGACCAGTTTCTCGATCTCCCGGGTGATGGCGTCACGCCAGCTTTCGAGCTCCGGCGTCGCCGGCACGAACACCGAGTAGCCCAGGGTCACGTACTCCGAGATGTTCAGGAACCGGATCTTGCCGTTGTGGATCCAGGCCTCGACCGCGAACTCCCAACCGTCGAGATGGCTCTCCATCAGCAGCGGATACTCGCTGTCCGGGATCGAGTCCACTTCCTCGGGGGTGCGGATCACACGGTGGCCCAGGCAGCCGGCCTTGTCGAAATACTTGAGATGGATGGGATCGTTGGGATCGCCGTCCAGCTTGAGCAGGGTCTGGTTGACCCGGCGCAGGAAGCGCACCACATCGTCCTTCTCGTGCGCTTCCTCGAAGATGCCCACGCGCAGACCGCCGAGCTGGGCGCGGCGCTTCATCAGCGCCTTGTCGCGGAACAGCAGGGCCTGGCCGTGAAGGCGAGGACTGTCCATGAGCACGGCGTTGATGGCGCCGGCCCATTCGACGGTCTCCTCGAACAGCGGGATCGCGACGTCCACGCCTTCGTCCCGAAGTCGCTCGGCGATCTCCATGGACTTGTCGTTGAGCCGTTCGAAGTTCCAGGGGATGTAGGGAATGCCGTGTTCCTTGGCGTAGTCCTCGGCCCAATCCGGGGCGACCACGACATAGCGGCGATCGAAGCGGTCGGCGGCCTCGATCGCGCCCAGGCTCCAACCCAGAAGGGCCACGTAGCCTTTGTCCGGGTTTTTCTCGGTCATGCGATTCTCCTACGTTAGCTGCCGGCAGGAAGCGGTCGGCGGTGCTGTATGCCGCCGCTGTGCCGGGCGGCGTTCGCGGGAACGCCGCGGTTACTTGCGTTGACGAATACCCATTGACCATAACATAGGGGTGCCCGGAGTCCCGTGATGCCGCCACCTCGCGTACCCGAAATCGCCACACGCATGGGTAGTGCCCCCCGCTCGACACGCGGACTAGCTTGCGAGAGGCGGTCGAGGTGCGGCCGCGCCGCGAGAGAGGACCAGGCATGAACGATAAGAACCGGCAGATCGTGTTGAAGCGCAACCCCCGGGGCGCGTTCTCGCCCGAGGACTTCGAGGTTCGGGAAACCGCCGTGCCATCGCCCGATGAGGGCGAGTTCCTGGTGCGCAACATCTATCTGTCGCTGGATCCCGCCAACCGGCTCTGGGCGGCGCCCACCGAGACCTATGTGGCGCCGGTGCGTACCGGCGAGGTCATGCGCGGCTTCACGGTGAGCGAGGTGGTGGAATCCCGGCATCCGGACTTCCGACCGGGTGACCTCGTCCAGGGCATGGACGGGTGGCAGGACTATGCCGTCTCCAACGGCGTCAACCACAACGGTCGCGGCGTGGTCGACACCTGGAAGCTGGACGGCGTGCGCGCGGCCGGCCTGCCGCTGACCACGGGCCTCAGCGTGCTCGGCACCACGGGCCTGGCGGCCTATTACGGCATGCTGCATGTGGGGCAACCGCGACAGGGTGACACCGTGCTGGTGTCCGGGGCGGCCGGCGCCACCGGCTGTGTCGCCGGCCAGATCGCCCGCATCAAGGGCTGCCGCGTCGTGGGCACGGCCGGCTCGGAGGAGAAATGCCGGCTGGCGCGCGACGAATACCGCTTCGATGCCATGATCGACTACAAGGCCGAGGATATGGACACGGCCTTGGCCGAGCACGCGCCGGACGGGATCGACGTCTATTTCGACAATGTCGGCGGCGATACCCTCGACACGGCGCTGGCGCATACCGCGATGGGGGCACGGGTGGTGATCTGCGGGGCCATATCCCAGTACACCACGGCCGAGCAGGGCATCCAGGGGCCGGCCAATTACGCCCATCTGCTGTTCAAGCGCGCCTCCATGGCCGGTTTCATCGTGCTGGACCACTATCCCGACCTGCGGGGCCGGATGGAGGCCGACCTGATCCAGTGGATCAAGCAGGATCGGCTGCATTACCGGGACGAGGTGGTGGACGGCCTCGAGAACGCGCCCGAGGCGGTCAACCGGCTCTACGACGGGCGCAATCTGGGCAAGCTCATGGTGCGGATCGCCGACGAGCCCTGAGAGGGGCTTTGCAATCCGACTGGCCGTTTGCCGGGGCGTTTCCCGGAAGAAACAATCCACAGATGACACAGATGGACGCAGATTAAAGAATAGTCTCGGCCAATCTGCGTCAATCGGCGTTAATCTGTGGATAAAAACAAACGCCTTGGTTTGACTCGGCGCCGACCGCGAAGCGCCCCGGTAACCGAATTGCCGGATTGGAAGCGGACTTGGGCGGGCGATTCCCGGAAGAAAGAATCCGCAGATGACGCCGATGGACGCAGATTAAAAGACAGTCCCGCCCAATCTGCGTTAATCGGTGTCATCTGTGGATAAAAACAAGCGCCTTGGCTCGGCACGGCGCGATCGCGCAGCGCCCCGGCGACCGAACTGCCGGATTGGAGCGGACCTGGGCGGGCGGTTCCCGGAAGAAGCGATCCACAGATGACACAGATGGACGCAGATTAAAGAACAGTCCCGCACAATCTGCGTCAATCGGCGTCCATCTGCGGATAAAAAAAATGCCTTGGTTTGGCACGGCGCCGACCGGACGATGATGTCCGGATCCGGCGAGACAACCCGCCGCCGGCGAGGCATGATGCCGTCCATGGAACTCACGGACGCAAGTTGCGAGCGCGCGCGCCGGTCCCGGGACGCCCGGTTCGACGGCCGTTTCTTCGTGGCCGTGCGCACCACCGGCGTGTTCTGCCGTCCCACCTGTCCGGTGCAGCCGCCGAATGCGGCCAATGTCCGCTTCTACGGCACGGCGGCCGCCGCCTCGGCGGCCGGCTACCGGCCGTGCCTGCGTTGCCTGCCCGAGCTCGCCCCCGGCGTGCGTGCGTCCGACGGTTCGCCGCCGCTCGTGACGCAGGCCCTGGCGTTGATCGAGCGCGGTTTCCTCGACGATGCCGACAGTGCGGCCCTGGCCGCGGCCGTGGGCGTCACCGACCGCCATCTGCGGCGCCTGTTCGCGTGTCACATCGGCGCCACGCCCCAGCGCGTGGCCCACACCCGCCGGCTGCTGTTCGCCAAGCACCTGCTGGACCAGAGCGCCCTGAGCGTGACCGACATCGCCTTCGCCGCCGGCTTCGGCAGCGTGCGTCGCTTCAACAGCCTGATCAAATCGACCTGGGGCCGGTCGCCGCGGGCGCTGCGGCGGTACCGCGCGGCCGCCGACGAGGGCATCCGGCTGCGGCTGGATTATCGGCCGCCGCTGGATTGGCCGGCACTCCTGGATTTCTATCGCCACCGGGCGATTCCGGAGGTGGAATCGGTCGGTGAGACGACCTACCGCCGGAGCGTCCGCGTCGGCGACGGATCGGGGTGGTTCGCGGTCCGGCCGGCGCCGGACGGCCATGCCCTGGAACTGGAGGCCCATCTGTCGGACATGGGACATCTGCTGCGGCTGGTGCGGGGCGTACGGCGCATGTTCGACCTGGATGCCGATCCGCTGGCGGTGGCGGCGGCCCTGGGGGACGACCCGCTGCTGGGTCCCGTGATCGAGCGCCAACCGGGCCTGCGCGTGCCCGGCGCCTGGGACCCGTTCGAGGTGGCGGTGCGCGCGATCCTGGGTCAGCAGATATCGGTTGCCGCGGCGCGAACGCTGGCCGCGCGGCTGGTGGCGCACTACGGCGGTTCGCTGGGCGACGGGACGGCGGCAGGCCCGACGCGCACCTTCCCGGCGCCCGCGACGCTGGCCGAGGCGCCCCTGGAGACGCAGGGCGTGATCGGCACCCGCGCCGCCGCCATCCGTGAACTGTCAGCCCGTACGGCGTGCGGCGAGCTGGATTTCGAAGCTCCGGACCTGGCCGCCCGACTGCTGGCGATCCCCGGTATCGGCGACTGGATCGCCCAATACGTCTGCCTGCGCTCGGGACTGGACCCGGACGCCTTCCCGGCCGCCGACCTCGGCCTGTTGCGGGGCGCCGGGGAAGGGCGCGACATGACCCCGGCGAAGCTGCGCCGCCGGGCCGAGGCGTGGCGGCCCTGGCGGGCGTATGCCGCCATCTGTCTCTGGCGGCGCCACGCGGAATCGATGGCACGATAGGAGAGCATCATGCGCTACACCCACTTCGACAGTCCCGTCGGCCGGCTGCTCCTGGCGCGCGACGCCCGCGGCCTGCGCCGCATCGGCTTTCCCGAGGGCCGGCTGGCACCGGAACCCGGGCCCGGCTGGGAGCGGGACGACAACGCGTTCGACGATGTCCGCGAACAGCTCCAGGCCTATTTCGACGGCCGTCTCACGGCCTTCGATCTGCCGCTGGCGCCGGTCACGACACCCTTCCAGGGCCGGGTGCTGGCGGAACTGAGGAAAGTGCCCTACGGCCGCACGGTGACCTACGGCGAGCTGGCCCGCCGGGTCGGCAACCCCCGGGCATCGCGCGCGGTGGGCATGGCCAACGGCCGCAACCCCTTGCCGATCGTGATCCCGTGCCACCGCGTGATCGGCGCGGACGGCTCCCTAACGGGCTTCGGCGGCGGCATCGAAGTCAAGCGCAGATTGTTGAAAATGGAGGAAGAATATCGATCCCCATGATCGCAACGGTACTATCCTTGTCAGAGAGTACCGTTGTCAGATCCATACTCTCTCATTGACAGAATGTGCGTAAAAACTTACAAATATATAGTCAAACGAGTACATAAATGAGGGAAATATGCGCACAGGGAGCTGGAGGCACATGTGTGCGGGGGGATTGGCCGCCTTGTCGCTACTCGGCACTGCGGCGGCGCAATCGGGAACGGATGTCGGGCCGGATGATTATCTGACCGTCCTTCCCTTCTACATCTCCCCCGATGACGACCGCAGCACCGACGGAGACGGTGTGGGCATCGCCCTGGGCTACGGGCGGCAACTGTCCGGCGGTTTCTATTGGGAAGGGCAATTCTTCGCCGACATCCTGGAGACCGATCTCGGGCCGCAGACCGACTACTATCAATACGGCCTCGGCCTGGACCTGACCTATCGTTTCTTCCGCGATGCCGGGGTCTCGCCCTTTGTCCTGGCCGGTGCCGGCGCCGTGCATAACGACGTCCTGCCGGATCGGGACGACGGCACCGATGCCTACGCCAATCTGGGGCTCGGCTTCCTGACCCGCGAGCTGACCGACGGCGGACTTCGCATCCGCGGCGATGCACGCTACATCCACGACACCTTCGAGACCGGCGGCAACGACGGCATGAGCGATTGGCGCGTGGGGATCGGTTTCCAGGTGCCCCTAGGCCGGCGCGTGGTCGAACGCGAGGTCGTGCGCGAGAAGGTGGTTAAGCGCACCGTCCCGGTGGAAATTGTCGACAGTGACGGGGACGGGGTGCCGGACAAGAACGACGATTGTCCCGACACCCTTGAAGGTCTGGCCACGGACAACCGCGGCTGTGCCGCCAAGGGGGCCCAGACCCTCAGGCTCGAAGGCGTGACCTTCGAATTGAATTCGGCGCGTCTGACCGCGCAAGCCCGCCGCACCCTGCAGCGGGTAGCGGACGCCATGCGCAGCGAGCCGTCGCTGCGGGCCGAGATCGCCGGCCACACCGATGCCACCGGCAATGCCGCCTACAACCAGCGGCTATCGCAGCAGCGGGCCCAAGCCGTGCGCGCCTTCCTGGTCTCCAAGGGCATCGACGCCGATCGCCTGCGGGCCCGCGGCTACGGCGAATCCCAGCCCGTGGCCAGCAATGCCACCGAGGAAGGACGCCGGGCAAACCGGCGTGTCGAGTTCCGCGTCATCGATTGACATTCCACGCCCGCAGGGCGGACCGAGGTAGGTACCCATGGAAAGGTTGAGATTCGCGAGAATCCTGTGTCTGGTCGTCATGCTCGCGGTTGGCGGGACGATCGCCGGCTGCAACAGCGCGGACGACGACGGCGGTCCCGGCTCCAGCATGGCGGACCGCGACGACGACGGGATCGATAACGATTTCGACAATTGCCCCGACGACGCCAATCCCAACCAGGCGGACGCCGACGGCGATGGCGTGGGCGACGCCTGCGATGACGATATCGACGGCGACGGCGATCTGAACGATGCCGATAACTGTCCGCTGACCGCCAATCCGGCGCAGGCGGACGGCGACGGCGACGGCATCGGCGACGCCTGCGACAACGACCGCGACGGCGACGATGTCGCCAATTCCGCCGATAACTGCCCGGATACCGCCAATGCCGACCAGGCGGACACGGACGGCGACGGTATCGGCGATGCCTGCGACACCGACAGCGACGCCGACGGTGACGGCGTACAGGACGGTAACGACAATTGCCCGGCCGTGGCCAATCCCGGCCAGACCGACACCGACGGCGACGACATCGGCGATGCCTGCGACGATGACGACGACGGCGACGGCGTGGCCGACGGCAACGACAATTGCCCGCTGGTCGCCAACGCCGCGCAGACGGATACCGATGGCGACGGCATCGGCGACGCCTGCGACAACGACGAGGATACCGACGGCGACGGCGTCGACGACCGGGTCGACAACTGCCCGGCGGTCTCCAACCCCGCCCAGACGGATACCGACGGTGACGGCACGGGTGACGCCTGTGATGACGACGATGATGGCGACGGCGTGGCCGACGGCAGCGACAACTGCCCGCTGACGGCGAATGCCTCCCAGACCGATACCGACGGCGACGGCACCGGTGACGTCTGCGACGGCGATGACGACGGCGACGGTGTGGCCGACGGCGACGACAATTGCCCGCTGGTCGCCAACGCCGACCAGACGGATACCGACGGCGACGGCATCGGCGATGCCTGCGATGCCAATACCGACACCGACGGCGACGGTATCGAGAACGATGCCGACAACTGCCCGAACACGCCCAATACCGACCAGGCGGACGCCGACGGCGACGGCACGGGCGACGTCTGTGACCCCGACAGCGACAACGACGGCATCCTCGACGACGGCGACGGCTCGGGCACGGCCGGGGACAACCCCTGCACCGGTGGCGACACCGCCGACTGCGACGACAATTGCCCGCTGACGCCCAATGCCGAGCAAACCGATGCGGATGGCGATGGCGTGGGCGACGTCTGCGACACGCTGGTCGAAGGCGCCTGCGGGGTGGGCGACCAGTTCGAGCTGCAGGCCATCGTCGAGCCGGAGGCCACGGTCAATGCGGGTACGGAATCCCTGTGCCTGCTCTGCTCGGTGACCGGCAGCGCCAACGTGATCGATGCCAATCTGGACAACGCTGCGAGCATGAACACGGCCGTGGGCGTCACCGGCAGCGCCTTCATCACGGTGAGCGACACGGATACCGTTTATGACGGTACCCGCGAAGTCGGCTTCATCGTGTCGGACCCGGCGGATGCCCTGAGCCTCGACCTGCTGAATGCCATCGACATCAGCCTGCTGCGCGATGGCAGCATTGTGGCGACCACCAATGACAGCTCTTCCTTGTCCCTGGATCTGCTGACCCTGTTCGGGGACGACAGCCGTGAGCTGGTCCTGGTGACGGCCGACGGCGTGACGTTCGATGCGGTTCGGATCGATTTTTCCGCGCTGGTGAGCGTTCTGACGTCCCTCGACGTTTACGCCGCCTGCGTGGGGCCCGACCAGACCGCGCCCTGATCCGGGCCCCAGCGGTCGCGGTCGCCAAGGATTAAACCTGGCGGCCGCGGACCGCGATCGCTTGATCCAACCGCCCTGAGCCGGGGAAGATTGGGCGGTAAGGATCACGGCGGGGAAAGGGCTTGCGCCGTCCGACACTTCTGGCGATCTGTGCGCTGCTTCCCTGGGGCGCAATAGCCTTCACCGGAGGCCTCGGCACGTCGGCCCCGGACATGCCGCGCAGCGCCTTCGCGTACAGCGACGAGGACACCGCCCGGGCGCGCGAGCGCCTGGTGGGCAAGTGGTATGGCAAGGTGACCCACGAGGACGGCACGGTCCAGCGCTGGTTGGTGCACCGCGCGGAGGACGGGACCTACCTGATCCACTTCCGCGTCACAGCGCCGGACGGCGAGATCCGGGATTCGCGCGAGATCGGCATGTGGGGCATCCGCATGCCGATCTATTTCACCTCGGTGCAGTATTTCGTCGAGGACGACCGGGCGATGCCCGCCGATACCCGGCGGCCGGCCCTGTACGACGCTTACCGCGTCCAAAAGCTAACCGACGATATCTTCCGCTATCGCAGCTACCGTTCCGGCACCCGCTTCGAGGTCCGCAAGGTCGCGCCCGATTTCGAGATGCCGGCGGCGCCGGACGAGCAGGGCGGAGACAACCCTTGAGGCCGCCTTGTCCCCATGTCTGCCGCGGCAGGGTGTAACGGGGTTTGTCGATTGAAATCGCCAACAGAGGATGACATCGCCATGCGAATCGCCGCAGCGCTAACCGGCCTCGTCCTGGCCTGTCTGGCCGTTCCCGGCATCGCCCACGAGGACGGCAAGCACGTCGTCCCCGAGGCCGAGCGCGACCGAGCCGCCGAGCTCCAGGCCGAAGGACCCTCCGAGAATGCCGGCATCGCCGGCGTCCGGGACCTCGGCAGGATCGGCATCGGCGGGGAATTCGAAACCCCGGACGGCCGCATCCTGCGCGCCCGCGAGATCACCATCGAACCCGGCGGCGTGGTCGCCGTCCATCGCCACCAGGGGCGTCCCGGACTGGCCTATATCCTGGAAGGCGAGATCGTCGAGCACCGCAACGACGCGGAGGAGCCCATCACGCGCGGCATCGGCGCCGTCTCGTTCGAGAAGACGGGCGTGATCCACTGGTGGGAGAACCGCGGCGACAGCACGGTGCGGGCGCTGGTGGTGGACATCGTGCCGGCGGAGTGACGATCGAACGACGGGGCACGCAGCCTGTAGAAGTGACAACATCCTTTTTCACATACCCTTGATCGCAACCGATTGTTTTCATTAGAAAGCAGACACTACTCCATGGGCTGACTATAAAGCGATTTGACAGAAAAAAATTCGCTGTCCTAGTTTCGGCCCAGGCGTGATGAAAACGCGTTGCGCCGGTTGGCACGAAACATTGGGGACCAGGGATGGTACGGCGATCCGTTTTTGTCGCGCTGTTTGTCGGCGTTTCTCTCGCGATTTCTCTTCATGATCCAGCCCGAGCCGCCGCCGGCGCGATGGCCGGTCAATTCGATGTCTCTCCGGGCGGCGCCGCCACCTACAGCATCCCGATAAGCGTGCCGCCGGGCACGGCCGGCATCGAACCCAAGCTGCAGCTTGCCTACTCGAGTCAGGGCGGCAACGGTCTACTCGGCGTGGGCTGGCGCCTGTCCGGCCTGTCCAGCATCACTCGATGCCCGGCCACCATCGCACAGGATGGTTTCCCCGACGCCGCGGATTTCGACGACAACGATCGTCTCTGCCTCGATGGTTCCCGCCTGGTAGCCGTTTCGGGCAATTATGGGCAGCAGGGTACCGAGTACCGCACCGAGATCGAGAGCTTCGTCAAGGTCCGCCAGAACGGTGGCGACCTGAACTCGGGAAACGTCTGGTTCGAGGTCTGGACCAAGAGCGGCCTGGTCAAGGAGTACGGCAACGGCAATAACGCCGCCTTCGAAGTGCCTGGCCAGTCATACACGCTTCTGTGGTCGATCAACCGGGTAGGGGACACCGCCGGCAATTACTTCGAGGTGTCCTATACCCAGGACTCGAACAGCAACGAGTACTACGTCGACCGCATCGATTACACCGGCAACGACCAAGCGGGCCAGATGCCCTATAACTCGGTGCGTTTCGAGTATGAATCGCGTCCCGATGTTGGCAGCCGTTACATGGTTGGCGGCAGCGATGAGGTGCGTGGCGAGTTACGTCTGAAAGGGGTAAAGACCTATGTCCAGTCGACACTCGTTCGTGCTTACAGCCTGTCCTACAGTATTAGCCCTACCAGTGGCCGCTCGCTGTTAACCGCGGTAGAGGAATGCGCTTACACAAATTCCAATCCCGACTGCCTGCCGGCGACGGAATTTTCGTGGACTGAGAAAGAGCTTGGTTACACCGAATATAGCGAGTTGGCTCCACCTTCCGATGCTCACCAATGCAGCATTATTGCGGATATCAATGGCGACGGAAGAAGCGATATCGCGCAAGCTTGTGTCAATAATCACCGTACTTATCTAAACAAGATAAACGAGGACGGCTCTCAAGAGTGGGAGGTGAGCGCCGCTCACAAGCTGCCCGAACACATAAGGAGTGCGGTCCCAACCCTGCTGGATATCAATGGAGATGGACTCTCTGACTTTATAAATCCGCCATTATCGGATGGTGGTCAAGTTGTTGTCTATCTAAACACTGGCAATGGTTGGAAAAAAGACGACAGCTATATTCTTCCTCATGAGTATTCCGAGGGTTTAATTCTTCGTGAAGGGCTTCAGGACCTGAATGGTGATGGCCTGCCTGATCTCATATATGTACCCATAGGCGGGGATCCCGAGACGTACCTGAATTCAGGGTCTTCATGCACTAGCAATTCGTGTAAGTGGCAGCGCGCGCCAGCGTACGATATGCCTTACGAAGGTGCTTCGCTGTATGGACTGTCACGTCTTAATGACATCACGGGCGACGGTCTGCCGGACTATATTGTTTCGATCTACGATTACAGATCGGCAAGTGAAGGGGCTTTCTCCGTCGAGTCGGAAATCTATGTTAATACGGGATCCGGGTGGGAGTTGTCGCCTGAGTACGCCCTTCCGACGGCGAAGCAAATGTACGATACGCTGTATGGGATCGGTCTGGCGGACGTCTCTCAATTTCATGATGTGAATGGCGATGGGTTGGCGGACTTGGTATGCATGACGAACATACCCGATTCCATAATGTCGTCCATTTACAATCATGGTCTTCCCGAGCCCTGTGGGCCTGCGACATCAACTTTCACGCCCACCTATTCTGTGGCGCCAGGCCTAACCAGTATCCGGGCGACATACCTGAATACCGGTGACGGCTTCACCAGCACACCGGCTTACAATATTCCAGTGCCATATGATTCGTTCCAGGACTTGAACGCGGATGGTAAACCGGAATTGGTCAGGAGCGGAAAGCAGCTCGACTCGCCTGGTGGCGACCCAATAATCGAGAGTTACATAAATAAAAAAGATCAATGCTCAACAGAAACCTGCCAATGGCAACTCGATCCGGATTATGAGTTTCCCTTCAACCTGCATTCAATCGATGCGGGTGGTGGTTCGGGCCAATTTGACCATGATGGCGAAACTGACTTTGTGCAATGGGGCGAAGAAACGACCAACATCATATTGGTTAGCAATGGCATCGCTGAATATAAACAGCAGCCCGATCTCATAAAGAACATCACTCCGGGTGACACCCCCGCTGCTATCGATATCCAGTACACGTCGCTTCTCGACAGCCGCCATTATGAGACGGGCAGTTCTGGCTATCCTGAACCCAGCACCGCCGGTGGATATCACGTGGTTGCGAAGACCGCCCGGAACGACGGCTCCGGTGAGGTCAGCAATGTCCATTACAAGTACAAGGATCTCCGTGTTAATAGGCTAGGGCGCGGAATGCTCGGCTTTCGAGTATTCGTGGCCGAGAACCTGAATACGGGCATCAAGGAGATCACGGAGTTCTCTCAAGATTTCCCGTATACTGGGATGGTCACCCACAAGGTGACCGAATCGACGGATTCGCTGGGCAATACCACCACCCTGACCGAAACCCAAAACACCCTGGCTACTAAGACCCTGGGCAGCGGCGATTCCGAACGCTACTTCCCCTACGTCGCCACCAACGACGAGCACTTCTACGACCTGACCAACAACAGCACTCCGCTGACCACCACACGCACCGAAACCACCTACGACGACTACGGCAACGCCACCCAGGTGGTGCAAAGACGGTTCCAGGGCGCCACGCCCGGCGTGGACACCCACACCACGACCACCACCAACCAATACACCAACACCCCCAGCCAATGGCTGCTGGGCCGGCTGACGCACTCGAACGTCACCAAAATGAATCCCGACGGCGCCTCGGTCACCCGCGAGACCGCCTACGAATACGACGCCGTCACCGGGCTGCTGACCGCCGAGATCGTCGAGCCCAACGACCCGGACCTGACCCGGCGCACCGATTACAGCTACGACCCCTTCGGCAACCAGACCGAGGAAGCCGTCAGCGGGGCTGACATCGCCACCCGCACAACCACCACCACCTGGGGCAGCCGCGGGCAATTCAAGACCACCATCACCAATGCCCTCGGCCACACCGAGACCCACACCTATAGCGACAAGCACGGCGGCCGCACCAGCCTGACCGGCCCCAACGGTCAGACCACCACCTGGAGCTACGACGCCTTCGGGCGCGAGACCCAGCAAACCACCCCGGACGGCGTCACCGTCGCCACCAGCTACGAAGACTGCGGCAGCGGCTGTCCGGCCGCCGACGGAGTCTTTCTCATCCGTACCACCGGCTCCGACGGCTCGGAAAGCGTGGAGATCTTTGATCGCCTCGAACGCAAGGTCCTGGAAGCCAAGCGCGGCTACGACGGCAACTGGATCGACGTCGCCTACCAATATGACCAGCGTGACCGGGTGATCGCCGAAACCGCGCCGCACTACCGCGGCCACACACGCTACTGGACCAACTATGAGTACGATGCCCACGACCGCATCGTGCTGACGGAGTCGCCCGTCAACGACGGCGGCGGCAGCGGCGTCATTTCGACCACGGTGGATTACGACGGCCTGATCACCCGCCAGACCGACCCCAACGGCAAGGTCAGCGAGAAGCACGAAAACGCCGCCGGGCGGATCGTGCAAGTCGTGGACGCCGCCGACAACACCACCGCCTACGAATACGACCCCTACGGCAACAAGACCCGGGTCACCGATGCCGCCGGCAACGTCACCACGCTGACCTACGACACCCTGGGCCGCAAGATCGCCATGGACGACCCCGACATGGGGCAATGGAGCTACGACTACGACGTTCTCGGCAATCTCGTCTCCCAGACCGACGCCAAGAACCAGACGGTGACCTTCAGCTACGACAAGCTGGGTCGTAAGACCCAGCGCACCGAGCCCGAGGGCGTGACCACCTGGAGCTACGACAGCGACTGGATCGGCAAGCTCGACCAGGCGACCGGGCCCGGCAACTACCAGCGCGACCACCTCTACGACACCCTGGGCCGGCCCACCGACACCACCACCGTCATCGACGGTCACAGCTACACCGTCTCGCGGACCTACGACAGCGAAAGCCGGCTCGCGACCCTGACCTATCCCAGCGGCTTCGCCATCCGCCACCACTACACTGCCAGCGGCTACCTCGACGAAATCGTCGACGACGACACCGACCAGGCCTACTGGCAGCTCGACCACCGCGACGCCTTCGGCAACATCGAGCAGGAAACCCTGGGCAACGGCCACAGCACCGCGCGCAACTACGACAACGCCCGGGGTTACGTCGACGCCATCATGACCGGCGACGTCATGGGCACCGAAGTCCAGTCCCTGACCTACGCCTGGGACAAGGTCGGCAACCTCGCCGAGCGCGTCGACCAGAACCAGGGCGGGCTCACCGAGGCCTTCGCCTACGACGACCTCTACCGGCTGACCGGCGCCACGCTCAACGGCAACACCAACCTGAACGTGAGCTACGACGCCATCGGCAACATCACCAGCAAATCCAGTGTCGGCAGCTACACCTATGGCCAGAACAACGCCGGGCCGCACGCAGTCACCCAAGTCACCGGCAATCGCGGCGCCACCTACAGCTACGACGCCAACGGCAACATGACCCAGGGCAACAGCCGCAGCCTGACCTGGACCTCCTTCAACAAGCCGGCCACCATCACCAAGGGACAGGCCTACTCCGAATTCCACTACGGCCCCGATCGGTCACGTTACCTGCACATCCGGGACCGGGAAGAAGACGGCCAGCTCGAGACCACCACCATCCACTACGTGGGCGGCCTCTACGAGCGCCACCAGCAAGGCACCGGCTTCACGGACAAGCACTACATCCGGGTGGACGGCCAAGCCGTGGCCACCAAGGTCTATCGCAGCAACGCCACCAACGACACCCACTACCTGCACCGGGACCACCTGGGCTCGATCGTGGCCATGACCAACGACGCCGGCAACGTCGTCGAGCGCTACGCCTATGACGCCTTCGGCAAGCGCCGGGGCTTGGCCTGGGACCCGGACAGCAGCGACAGCCTACTATTCGCCACGATCCAGATCACCGACCGGGGCTTCACCGACCACGAGCACCTGGACCACGTGGGCCTGATTCACATGAACGGGCGGGTCTATGATCCGATTCTGGGGCGCTTCACGTCCGCGGACCCTGTGATCCAGTTTCCGAAGAGCACGCAGGGCTTCAACCGGTATACCTACGTCAACAATAACCCCCTCTCTTATACCGACCCCTCGGGATTGTTCCTGGACGATCTGTTCGACGACCTGATGGATATCGTCGAGGCCGCGCTCAACATCCAGCTCTACATCTACAAGGCGCAGATCGAGAACCCGCGGCAGTCGGCCGCCATCGGGGTGATGCTGCTGCCGGGCGGTCAGGGATTCGCCGGCTTCATGATGGCCATGGGGCAGGGTTTCGCGGCCGGGATGATAGCGAGTGGCGGAAACTTGAAGGCGGGCTTAATCGGGGGATTGACCGCTGGAGCATTTCAGCAGGTCGGCCAAGGGTTTCTTGGCAAGGGGCTGTTGTCAGGCCTGGAAGGGACCGGCTTCGTTGGCAAGGTCGTCACGCACGGTATTGTTGGCGGAGTGTCGAGCGAGCTTCGGGGCGGAAGATTCAAGGACGGTTTTCTGAGTGCTGGGGTTGCCAAGGGGGCGACCGTGGGACTGGACTCGGTGGGTTACTTCGACAAAGTTGGTTTGGCGGGCGGCGGAGTCACGGTGGCCGTTGTAGGCGGTACGGCGGCTGAGCTAGGTGGCGGCAAATTCGCCAATGGCGCAATAACATCGGCATTCGGATTTGCTTTCAACCAATGCAGGAGTAGCGGTTGCGGTGATTTCTTCGGAGTGAATGCGCGTGATGTGCAGGGGCTTGCGCAGCAACAGCAAAGTGAAGCCCGTATTAGACAAGCCGAACGGGAGATAAATGAGCTTTTGGTCTCTTATGAGGGGAGGCAGACTGTGATGCATAGTGGTGCAGCGGTACTAGGCACAGGCAGTCTGCTGACCTTGCCCGAACCGCCCATTTCAATCACGCTCGGTGCGGGTGCGTCGACTCTTTCTCTTGCAGCCTTAGTTGATGCAAGCATTGCGGGGAAGGCCGCTGTTTCTGATTTCGTCATATTTGGTCTAAGCGCCCCTCTTCCAAGCACGCGGATTGTCTCGCCGGCTGCTCGCAATACCATGAGAGCTATCCAAACGTCGGTTGGTGTCGGTGCCTCCGCACAAAACGCGAGACAAAGTGGACAGCGCTTGTTAAGGAAGCCGGCTACTGAGTCATGCCCTCCGAGCTGCTGATCAAGCATTCATAATGTATGGAATTTGAACGCGACAGTTTGGGTCAGATTATTGTCGTTATTCTGGGGATCTTAATTTATAGTGTCTTTACGCTGCGGGATTTGCCCCGAGAGATTTCCTCAAAGGACATAGCTAACGCAACCATAAGGAATTATTACTGGCCTTTGGGTGCTGCTGGTTGCATGTTACTGTTTACTGGATTTGAGTGGTTATCGGCAATGCTAATTGCCATCGGCCTTAGTGGGCTTGGGTTATTAACTTCTTACAGAAGCGGTTTTTTTGATTGGGTGCCTTATTTTCCGTTCTTTTCTAGGATGGCGGTATATGCGTTCTTGGCTTACCCAGTACTTGGAGTTGCCGGCTACTATGCCTTTTCTCCTTGGACGTATGATGATATATGGTGGCCATTCATGTTCTTCTTCAGCTATCTTTTTGTTTCTATAATTTCATTTATAGATATTTCTAGAAAATTTCCTTGGAAATAATGAGATTATTGTGCTGCATATTTGAGTGTAGAATATTAATTTCGCCACCTTTTCAAGAAAGCTTCCTTGATTTTGTCGCCCTGCAGGAGTGGATTTTCGGTTGATATCCTGCTGTGAGAGTTTCGAGTTTCCCCGACACACGGGGCCTCCAATGACTTCAATTATGTCGCCTTTCTAGAGGTAAGCTCACCGTGTCACGGACAGGTCGTGATGCCTGCAATTTTATGCTCCCGGTTCTGATCTAGGCACCGAAAATCCGCTGCACGCTGAGCACGCCCTCGATGAGGGCGTCGTCGTTGTAGGCGGCGAAGGAGGCGCGGGCGGTGCCGGCGACG
>NZ_APNM01000008.1:0-185765 GCF_040361335.1 Salinisphaera sp. PC39
TGCCAGCCGAACGCAGACCGCTTGACCCGAGACATAGAATCTCTCCCCCTCGCGGGGGAGAGGGAATGATTGAGAGCATCTTGCCCCTTCTCCCCTCGAGGCAGAAGACCGGGTTGAGGAGTGCGCCGCGAGGCGGCGCCAGGATTCTCTCCCCCATGAGGGGGAGAGGGGACAGGTCATCGCGTCCGCGTTTCTCCTGCACCCTCTTGCTACTTCCTTGGGGGAGAAGGCCGGGTTTGTCGCCCCCTCACCCCCGGATCAAGTCCGGGGCAAGCTTTGGCCCTCTCCCCTCACCTGGGAGAAGAGCCGGATCAGGTATCCGCCGTGCCCGCATCCGGGCCCGGCGCCGCCACGCCCACGGCCGCCTCCAACTCTTCCAATGCTTCGCCGGTATAGACCGCCAGCCGCTGCATGTGCGGCAGGCTGTCGCGGCAGCCGGTGTAGCCCAGGTTGAACCGGCCGGCATAGCTCACCACCGAGATGTTCAGCGCCTGGCCGTTGAGCAGCAGCGACACCGGATAGATTTGCTCCATGCGGGCGCCGTTGAAGTACAGCCTCTCGCGCGGGCCGGGCACGTTGGAGATCACGACATTGTGCATCGGTCGCGTGTAGCCGCCCAGCCCGAGCATGATCTGGGTCAGGTACGGCCCCAGGTAGAGCATGGTGTAGGGGTCCATGGCCGAGCGCGGCAGCCGCTGCAGCTCGCCCTTGGCGGCGGTCGTGGAGGCGTGGATGGCCCGCAGGCGGGTGCCGGGATCGGCCTCGTCCGTGGCCAGCTTGGCCAGGATGAAGCTGATGGCGTTGCCCATGGCGTGATCGTCCGCCGGCCTGACGGACACCGGCAGCGCCGCGGTCAGGGTGCGTCCCGGCAGGGCACCCTGCTCGTCCAGATAGCGGCGCAGCGCGCCCGCGCAGATCGCCAGGAAGACGTCGTTGACGGTGACATCGGCGACATCGGCCACCGCCCGCAGCCGCGCCAGCGCGTAATGCTGGGTGGCGAAGCGGCGCGGGGCGTTGATGCGGCCGTTGAGGATGGTCATCGGGGCCTCGAACGGCACCGCCGTCTCCGGGTGTTCGTCGGTGACTGCCTCGCGGCCCAGCCGCCCGAATACCCCGGCCAGGGCGCGGGTGCCGCGCACGGCTTCGCGCAGACGGGCGCCGCCCACCGCGGTGTCGCCCTTGCCGGTGCCGCCGCCGGTCGCCATGCCGATGGCCCAGGGCGGCTCGTGGCCGCGGACGTCCGGGTCCGGCGACATCATCCGCTCCATCAGCCGGATGCCGCCGATGCCGTCGATCTGGGAATGGTGCATCTTCATGTAGAGGGCGAAGCGGTCGCCCTCCAGGCCTTCGATGACGTGGCATTCCCAGAACGGCCGGCTACGGTCCAGGGCGTGCGAATGCAGGCGCGAGACCAGCACGCCCAGCTCGCGCTCGCCACCCGGACGCGGCAGCGCCGAGTGCCGCAGGTGGTAGTCCAGGTCGATGTCGGCATCCGCCAGTTCCTGCCAGTGCGGCACCGGCCAGGCGCGGTAGCGGTAGTTGAACGGCGGTGCGTAG
This sequence comes from Salinisphaera sp. PC39, assembly GCF_040361335.1. Lineage (NCBI taxonomy): Bacteria > Pseudomonadati > Pseudomonadota > Gammaproteobacteria > Salinisphaerales > Salinisphaeraceae > Salinisphaera > Salinisphaera sp. PC39. Next base: position 1,558 of record NZ_APNM01000008.1, read on the forward strand.
CGCCGGACCTCGCCCCAGTCGCGGACCAGATCGCGCAGGTAATCGGGGCCGGCACCCGCCGGCCGCGTGCAGATCGCCAGGCAGCCGACATGGACCGGCGTGGACGGGCTTTCCGCCAGGAACCAAGCGCCGTCGGTCATGCGCAGCCGTTTGCTCATGTGCTCTCCCTCCCCGGACGCGTCGCGTGCGCATCCCTGTCTTTGCGATCAGCGTACCGAAGTCGAGACAGAGCCGGAATGCCGGCATACTGTCCGTGGCGCCGCCGGAGGGCGCCGATCCGACGATATCGCTGCAAGGAGAGCCATGAGGCGCCCGATCGCCCTGGCCGCCGTGCTGACGCTGCTGGCGTCGACGGCGGCGGCCGCCCAGACCGACCGCGTCGCCGTGACCGAGGTGCGCCAGAAGCCCTGGGTGCAGACCCTGCCCCTGAGCGGCACCCTCACCTCTCCGCGCGACGCCGACCTCGCCCCGCAGATCGCCGGCCTGGTGGCGGCCGTGCACGTGGACGCCGGCGACCGCGTCGAGGCCGGCGACACCCTGATCGAGCTGGACCGGGCCCTGGAGGAACTGACCCTGCGGCAGCTCCGGGCGCAGATCGAGGAGGCCCGCGGCCAGCTCGCCGAAGCCGAGCGCGTGCGCGACGAACGCGCGCCCCTGGCCCGCCAGGGCACCATCGCCCGCACCGAGCTGGAGGCCGCCCAGGCCGAGGTCCGCATCCGCCGCGCCGCCGTGCAGCGGCTCCAGGCCGAGGCCGAACGCCAGGCGGAGCGCCTGCGCCGGCACAGCCTGACCGCGCCGTTCTCGGGGGTGATCAGGGCTCGGCACACCGAGGTCGGCGAATGGGCCGACACCAGCGCCACGGTCCTGGAGCTGGTCGCCACCGATCCCCTGCGGCTGGACGTGCAGGCGCCCCAGGAATATTTCGGCCGCATCGCGCTCGGCACGGACGTCACGGTGATCCCCGACGCCGATCCGGACGCCCGCATCGAGGCCGAGGTCTCGGTGGACGTCGCCGCGGCCGATCCCGTGGCGCGGACCTTCCTGGTGCGCATCCGCGTGGACAACCCGGACGGCCGGCTGGCGCCCGGGATGTCGGCACAGGCCCGCTTCCGCATCGCCACCGGCGAGCGGGTCGCGGCCGTGCCCCGCGACGCCCTGCTGCGCTATCCGGACGGCGGCACCCGCGTGTGGGTGGTCGCCGAGGGCGACGACGGCCCGGTGGTGCACGAGCGCCGGGTCAAGGTCGGCCGCACGGACGCCGGCGTGGCAGAGATTCGCGAGGGCGTGGCGGCCGGCGACCGCGTGGTGGTGCGCGGCAACGAGTCGCTGCGCGAGGGCCAGCGGGTCGACGTGATCGAGCCCGGCGGCTGACGGCGGAGGGCGCGGCATGGGCTTCGATGCGCTGGTTCGGCGCGGCACCCTGCTCACGGTCGTCGTGCTCATCGTGTGCGTGCTGGGCGTGGTGGCCGCCTTCCGCGTGCCGGTGCAGATGATCCCGGACCTGGAGGTGCGGACCATCACCGTGCAGACAAGCTGGCCGGGGGCCACGCCACAGGACGTGGAGAAGGAGATCCTGATCGAGCAGGAGGAGTACCTGCGCAACGTGCCCAACCTGCAGCGCATGATCTCGGTGGCGCGCACCGGCGAGGCCGAGATCGAGCTGGAGTTTCCCTTCGGGATCGACGTCAACGAGGCACTGATCCGCACCAACAACGCCCTAACCCAGGTCCCGGACTATCCCGAGAACGTGGACGAGCCGCGCCTGTTCGCGACGTCGTTCTCGCAGAACGCCTTCATGTACTACCGGGTCACGCCGCTGCCGGGCAATCCCGCGGGCGTGGACATGGACATGATGCGGGACTTCGTGGACGACAACGTCCGCACCCGCATGGAGCGCGTCGCCAACATCGCCCAGGTGGAGTTGCGCGGCGGTGCCGAGCGCCAGATCCAGATCCGCATCGATCCGCGGCGACTGGCCGCCCGCGGCCTGTCGCCGACCGAGGTGCGCGACGCCGTGCGCGCCCGCAACCGCGACATCTCCGGCGGCGACATCGACAGCGGCAAGCGCCGCTACCTGCTGCGCACCGTGGGCCGGGCCCAGGACGCCGCCGACCTGGCGGACCTGGTGCTGGCACGCCGCGGCGACGCCGTGACCCGGTTGCGCGATGTCGCCGAGGTGCGCCTGGACCACGCCGAGATCCGCAGCGAGGCCTATGTCGACGGCGTGCCCAACATCACCCTGGCGGTGCGGCGCGAGACCGGCTCCAACGTGATCGCGATCAAGCACGCCATGGCCGAGGAGGTCGCCGCCCTCAACGAGCGGGTATTGGCGCCGGCCGGCCTGGAGATCGGCCTGATCAGCGACGACGTGCGCTACGTGCAGGACTCATTGGGCAACGTCTGGCGCAACCTGATCCTGGGCGCCCTGCTGGCCACCGCCGTGATGTTCCTGTTCCTGCGCTCCGTCCCGGCCACCCTGGTGGGCGTGATCGGTATCCCGGTGTGCACCATCGCCGCCTTCCTGGGCCTGCTGCTGACCGGACGCACCATCAACGTCATCTCCCTGGCCGGGGTGGCCTTCGCCATCGGCATGACCCTGGACAACACCATCGTGGTCCTGGAGAACATCGAGCGCGAACGCCGCCGCGGCCTCGACCGCTTTCAGGCCGCGGTCGCCGGCGTGCGCCGGGTATGGCCGGCGGTGCTGGCCTCCACCCTGACCACGGTGCTGGTGTTCACGCCGGTGCTGTTCATCCAGGAGGAGGCCGGTCAGCTCTACTCCGATATCTCGATCGCGATCTCGTCGGCGATCCTGGCGTCCATGCTGGTGGCGATCACGGTGGTGCCTGCCGCCGCCAGCCGCCTGCCCTTCCGCCGCATTGGCGGCGGCGACGGCACCCCGCGCTGGCAGACCCGCGTGCTCGCGGGCGTGGACGGGCTGATCGCCTCGCCGCGCCGGCGCTACCTGTGCCTGGGCGGCACCGTCGCCGGCATGGCCGCCGTGCTGGTGCTGCTGACGCCGCCGGCCGAGTACCTGCCGGAGGGCGAGGAGGCCAAGGTCTTCGCCAGCATGACCCCGCCGCCCGGCTACAACCTGACCACCATGTCGGAAATCGCGACGGAACTGCACGCGCGTTTCCTGCCGCACGTCCAGGCCGATCCGGGGCCGTTCCGGCGCGGCGAGACCGATATCCCGCCCCTGCGCTACGTGAACATGCGGGTCTCGCCCGACGGGATACGCATCATCAGCGAGCCGGTGGCGCCGGACGACATGGAGGCGATGATGCGGGCCTACACCGAGGCCTTCGAAAGCTATCCCGGCATGCGGGCCTTTGCCGCGCGCGGTTCCATCATCAGCAGCAACGACGGCGGCACGCGCAGCGTCAACCTGGACATCTCCGGACCGTCGCTGGCCGAGATCTACGCGGTCGCCGACGAGGCCTACCGGCGCGCGGACGCGGCCTTCGAACGCCCGCAGATCCGCGCCGATCCGGCCACGCTGTCCCTGTCCCAGCCGCTGCTGGAGATCCGCCCGCGACAGGCGCGCATCGCCGAGCTCGGCCTGGACACCGAGGACGTCGGCTTCGCGGTCTCGGCCCTGGCCGACGGCGCCTACGTCGACGAGTTCCTGCTCGCCAACGACAAGGTCGACATCTACCTCTACGACCGCGCGGGGCCGCCGGCCGACATCGATGCCCTGCGTGACCTGCCGGTGCACACCCCGGCCGGCGGCGTGCTCCCGGTCAGCGCGCTGGCGGACGTCACCGAGACCGTGGACACCGACGTGATCCGCCGCCTCGACGGTCGGCGCACGGTCACCCTCAATATCATCCCGCCGCGCTCGGTGGCCCTGGAGACCGGCGTGGCCACGGTCGAGCGGGAGGTGCTGGGCGCGATGCGCGACGCCGGTGCCATCCCGGCCTCCGTGACCGTGGACATCTCCGGCGCCAGCGACCAGCTACAGGCCACCCGCGAGGCCCTGAGCTCGAACTATGTCGTGGCGATCCTCATCAGCTACCTGCTGCTGGTGGCGATCTTCACCCACTGGGGCTACCCCCTGCTGATCCTGACCGCGGTCCCGCTGGGCATCGCCGGCGGCATCGCCGGGCTGTGGCTGCTCAACGTCGCCGGCGGCTGGCTGCCGCTGATCGGGATCGAGGCGATCCGCCAGCCCTTCGACATGATCACCATGCTCGGCTTCCTGATCCTGGTGGGCACGGTGGTCAACAACCCGATCCTGATCGTGGACCAGACGCGCCACAACCTGCGCGAGATGGGCATGGCCCCGCGCGAGGCCGTGCGCGCGGCGGTGGAATCCCGCCTGCGGCCGATCCTGATGTCCACCATCACCACGGCCTTCGGCCTGGCGCCGCTGGTGCTGCTGCCCGGCGCCGGCACCGAGCTCTACCGCGGCGTCGGCGCGATCGTGCTGTTCGGGCTGCTGTTCACGATGGTGATCGCCGTCACCTTCCTGCCCGCGCTGCTGATGACCCTGCTCTCGTGGCACCAGCGCCGGACGGCCGATGCCGGCGGCTGACCGCCCGCGCCGCGCCGTCGCCCGCTGGCTGCCGCCGCGTCCCGGCGAGACGGCGCCGGCCCTGTGGGCCGCGCTCTATTTCTTCAGCCTGCTGGCCGGCTACTACCTCCTGCGACCGGTGCGCGACACCATGGGCGCCGAATCCGGCGGCGCCCGGCTTCCCTGGCTGTTCACCGCCACCTTCGCGGCCATGCTGGCGGCGGTGCCGGCCTACGCCTGGCTCGCCTCGCGCTACCCGCGACGGGTGCTGCTGCCGACCGTCTACGCCGTGTGCATCGGCGTGATCCTGGTGTTCTACCTGCTGCTGGCCAGCGGCACCGGGGGGCTGTGGACCGAGCGCGCCTTCTTCGTCTGGATCAGCGTGTTCAACCTGTTCGTGGTGTCGGTGTTCTGGAGCTTCATGGCCGACATCTTCAGTGCCGGCCAGGGCCGGCGGCTGTTCGCGTTCATCGCCGCCGGCGGCAGCGCCGGCGCGATCGCGGGGCCGGCCGCGGCCGGCCTGCTGGCACCCCTGATCGGCACCGCGGCGCTGCTGCCCGCCTCCGCCGCCCTGCTCGGGGTGGCCCTGCTGTGCATCGCGCGCCTGCGGCACTGGGCGGTGCGCCGCGAAGGCACCGCCGCGCGCGGCGAACCGGGCGGCCTGGGCGGCGGCGTCTGGGAGGGCGTGCGGCGCCTGGCGGCCTCGCCCTACCTGCTCGGCATCGGCGCCTTCATCTGGCTCTACACCACCCTGGCGACCTTCCTCTATTTCCAGCAGGCGGCGCTGGTGGCCGACCGCTTCGCCGACGACGACGCCCGCACCGCCGTGTTCGCCGCCATCGACTTCGGCACCAACACCCTCACCGTGGCCCTGCAGCTATTCGTCACCCATCGCCTGATCCGGCGCTTCGGCCTGGGCACCGCCCTCGGCCTGCTGCCGGCGATCTGTCTGGTCGGCTTCCTGGCGCTGGCCCTGCTGCCGGCGCTGGGCGTGCTGGCGGCGTTCCAGGTGCTGCGCCGGGCGGGCAACTACGCGGTCGCCCGGCCGGCCCGCGAGACCCTGTTCACGGTCGTGGCGCGCAACGACAAGTACAAGGCCAAGAACGTGATCGATACACTGGTCTACCGGGGCGGCGACGCCCTCAGCGGCTGGCTCTACGCGGGCCTGTCCGCGCTCGGCCTGGGCGTGGCCGGCGCCGCCTGGGTCGCCCTGCCCCTGGCCGGCGCCTGGCTGGCGCTGGCGCTCGGCCTGGCGCGGGCCCAGGCGCGCCGGGAGACGGCCGCACCGGCCGGCGATTCCGCCCTGCACGGAGACGAGCCATGAGCACACGACATCGCACCGACCACGGCCGCCGCCGCACCCTCAAGGGCCTGGCCGCGGCGACCGGGCTGACCGCCCTCCCGGCCGGCGCTTTGCGCGCGGCCGGCGAGGCCGCCGCCGACGACATGGTCCGGCGCCCGATCCCGGGCACCGACGAGAGCCTGCCGATCAGCGGCCTGGGCACCGCCCGCACCTTCGACATCGATCCGACCGACGCGGAGGCCGTGGCCCGGCGCCGGGCCGTGCTGGAGGCCTTCGTCGCCGGCGGCGGCCGCGTAGTGGATTCCTCGCCCATGTACGGTCATGCCGAGACCGTGTTGGGACGCGCCGCCGCCGATCTGGGCGTGACCGATCGCCTGTTCGTGGCCACCAAGGTGTGGACCCGCGGCGCCGAGAGCGGCCGCGAGCAGATGACGCGCTCCTTCGAGCGCCTGGGCGTGGAAACCATGGACCTGATGCAGGTGCACAACCTGCTCGACCTGGAGACCCACCTGGCGACGCTGGCGGCCTGGAAGGCCGAGGGCCGCGTGCGCTACGTCGGCCTCACCCATTACACCGACGCCCGCCACGACGACCTGGCGCGGCTGATCGAGCGCCACCCGGTGGATTTCGTGCAGTTCAACTACAACATCGCCGCCCGCAACGCCGAGGACCGGCTGCTGCCGGCCTGCGCCGACAACGGCGTGGCCGTCATCGTCAACGAGCCCTTCGAGAAGGGGCGGCTATTCGGCCGTGTCGGCGACCGGCCGCTGCCCGGCTGGGCCGCCGACCTCGACTGCCGGAGCTGGGCGCAATTCTTCCTCAAGTACATCTTCGGGCATCCGGCCGTGACCTGCGCCATCCCCGCGACCAGCGACCCCGGACACGCCGCCGAGAACGTCGCCGCCGGCCGCGGTCCGCTGCCGGACGCCGCCACCCGCAAACGCATGGTCGCGGCCCTGTCAGAGTGAGTGCGGTGCCCGAGCGCCCCCCAGGACGCCCCGACAACCTGGGCAGCCCGGCCGCGCGCGGTTATGATGTCGCCGCGCCGCCGCCGACCGCGGCGGGCGCGTATTCTCCCGGCGGGACAAGCAGATTGGCGACTGCAGCTGACTTGAAATCAGTCGAGCCGAAAGGCCTTGGGGGTTCGACTCCCTCTCCCGCCGCCATACCGCATGACTCGCGAATCAGGCCGCGTCGAGCGGCTCGACGTCGATCACCTCGGCCTGCCGGATTTGCCAGAGATCGACGGCATTCTGCATGGCCAACCAGGACTCCGCGCTGGTGCCCAGCAAGCGGCCGAGGCGCACGGCCATCTCGGGCGTGACGCGCCGGCGTTCGTGGAGCAGTTCGCTCACGGTGAGGCGCGACACGCCCAGGCGCCGCGCGAATTCCGTCTGGGTCATGCCGAGCTCGGGCAATACGTCCTCGCGCAGTGCCTCGCCCGGATGCGTCGGTTTGCGGTCAGGGTCTCGCAGGCTGTCCATCAGTGATAGTCCTCCAGATTCACGTCGATCGCATCGCCGCCGTCGAAACGAAACGTCAATCGCCAATTGCCCGATACCCGCACCGCGTAGGTGCCACGACGCCGGCCCCTGAGCGGGTGGAAGCGGTAGCCCGGTAGATTCAGGTCCTCGGGCCGCGTGGCGGCGTCCAGGCGATCCAGCAACCGTGACAGGCGGGCCGTGAACTCGGCCGGGATACCCCGACGATCGCTGCGTGTGAAATACCGCTCAAGGCCCCGATGCCGGAACGAACGAATCATGTCATGCCAGACATTACAACGTAATGCGGAGCATTACAATATCATCGTTGCGATTGCCGCCCTTGCGTCTACAATGGCGCGCCGGAGGATATGAATCATGGCCCAACGCCGACGTTCCCGTTCCCGCCTGGTGGTACGCCAGGCGCGGCAGAGAGACATCGACGCGATCCAAGCCCTGGCGCAGCGGGCGTACCCGCGCCAGACGCCCTATTCCCGCGACGAGATTCGCGGCCAGCTCAACAACTTCCCCGCCGGCCAGCTCGTGGCCGAGTACGAGGGCAAGGTCGTGGGCTACTGCGCCACCATCTGCCTGCCGGAATCCCAGGTGCTGGCACCGCATACCTGGGAGGAGATCACCGGCGGCGGCTACGGCTCCACGCACGACATCGACGGCGATTACCTGTACGGCTACGAGGTCTGCGTGGACCCCGAGTACCGCGGCCTGCGCATCGGCCAGCGGCTGTACAAGGAACGCGCCGCCCTGTGCGTGAAGCTGGGGCTCAAGGGCATCGTCTTCGGCGGCCGCCTGCCGGGGCTGCGGCGGCGTTTCCGCCAGGTCGGCAGCGCCGAGGCCTATGTGGCCCAGGTGGCGAACAAGGAACTGCGCGACCGGGTCCTGACCTTCCAGCTCAACAACGGTTACGAGGTCCTGGGCGTGCTGCCCGACTACATGCCCGGCGACAAGGAGTCGATGGGCTACGCCTCGCACCTGATCTGGCGCAACCCGGAGCACAAGTTCAAACAGCCGATCCCGGGCGACAGCCACGTGCACCTGCAACTGCCGTCGACGGTGCGGGTGGCCACGGTCCAGTACCTGCAGCGCAGCATCCGCTCGTTCGACGAGTTCCGCCAGATCGTGACTTATTTCGTGCGCGAGATGTCGGACAACCGCTGCGACTTCGTGGTGTTCCCGGAACTGTTCACGGTCCAGCTCCTGTCGATCGAGAACGAGCCGCTGGAGCACTACGCGGCGGTGCGGCGGCTGGCCGACTACACCGACGAGTACCGTTCGGTGATGAGCGATCTGGCGGTGCGCTTCAACATCAACATCATCGCCGGCTCGCACCCTAGCTGGGAGGGCGACGATCTCCTGAACATGGGTTACATCTACCTGCGGGACGGCTCGGAGCACCGTCAGCCCAAGATCCACCCGACGCCGGGCGAGCGCCACTGGTGGAACCTGCGCGGCGGCAACTCCCTGAACGCCATCGAGACCGACTGCGGCCCGGTGGGCGTGCTGGTGTGCTACGACAGCGAGTTCCCGGAGCTGGGCCGTCACCTGACCAACCAGGGCATCCACCTGCTGTTCGTGCCCTTTTCCACCGATGACCGCGCCGGCCACCTGCGGGTGCGCTACTCGGCGCACGCGCGCGCGGTGGAGAACCAGATCTACGTCGCCACCGCCGGCAACGTGGGCAACCTGCCGCGGGTGCACGCCATGGACATCCACTACGCCCAGAGCGCGATCATCACCCCCTGCGACTACCCGTTCGCGCGCGACGGCGTCGCCGCGGACACCACGCCGCAGGTGGAGATGGTGGCGATCGCCGACCTGCGGCTGGACGTGCTGCGCGAGGCCCGCACCTCGGGCACGGTGCAGAACCTGCTGGACCGGCGCCACGATCTCTACCGCATCCAGTGGAAGGGCGGCATGCGCGGCGGCGGCCAATGAGCTAAGGTGACGCCCGATTTCATAACCCGAACGGAGGAGCAATGCTGCGAGTTTCCGCCCTGTACCCCCACCGCGACGGCGCGCGGTTCGACCACGACTACTATCAGAAGAACCACCTCGATCTGGTGCGCGAGAAGATGGGCCCGCACGGCCTGGTCCGCGCCGAGGCCGACCGCGGCCTGCCCGGCCCGGACGGCGGCCCGCCGCCCTTCGTGGCCGCGGCGCACCTGTACTTCGAGTCGGCCGATGCCTTCCAGAAGGCCTTCGCCACCGCCGGCGAGGCGGTGATGGCGGACGTGCCCAACTACACCGACATCGAGCCGCAGGTCCAGATCAGCGAGATCGCCGTGGACGGTGGCTGAGGCCACAGCCAGTCCCAACGATCTGCCGGACGGTCTCGCCGCGTGTCTCGCGGCGGGGCCGTCCACCCTCGTGTTGACCGGCGCCGGCGTCTCCGCCGAGTCCGGCATCCCCACCTTCCGCGAGGCCCAGACCGGGCTCTGGGCGCGATTCTCGCCCGCGGACCTGGCCACCCCCGAGGCCTTCGCGGACAATCCGCAACGCGTCTGGGACTGGTACCGCTGGCGCCGCGGGCTGATCCGGGACGGCGGCCCCAACGCCGCCCACCGCGCCGTGGCCGACCTGCAGGCCGCCCTCGCCGACTGCCGCGTCGTGACCCAGAACGTGGACGGCCTGCACCAGGCGGCCGGCGCCGCCGGCGTGGCCGAGCTGCACGGCAATCTCTGGCGCGAGCGCTGCGCGGGCGACTGCGGTTTCCAGCGCGAGGCCGACGCTGTCGGCGACGGACCGCCACCGGAATGCCCCGACTGCGGCGCCCTGCTCCGCCCGGATGTGGTCTGGTTCGGCGAGACCCTGCCCATGGCCGCCCTCGAGGCGGCCGAGCGGGCCCTGGCCGCCGCCGATCTGGTGCTGGTGGCCGGCACTTCCAACCTGGTCTATCCGGCCGCGGCGATCCCCGAGCAGGCGCTGGCCGCCGGTCTCGACGTGGTCGAGATCAACCCGGACACCACACCGCTGTCGACCCGCGCCGCCCACCGCCTGGCCGGCCCCGCGAGCGCCTGGCTGCCGGCGATCGCCGCCGCGGCGCGGGCCGCCTGACGCGCCCGGTCCCCTCGACGCGCCCGGGGCGAGGCGGTAAGCTCGGACGCGTTCCTACCCCGTAGTCCGGATTCCAAGGAGACGGCCATGCGCCGCGTGGTGTTCAATCAGAAGGGCGGCGTCGGCAAGACCACCATCGTCTGCAATCTGGCGGCGATCTCCGCGTCGCGCGGCAGAAAGACGCTGGTGGTGGACCTCGACGCGCAATGCAACGCCAGCCAGTACCTGCTGTCGTCCGGCGAGGCCCAGGCCGAGGCCGGCACCGCCGATTACTTCGAGGAGACCCTCAAGCGCGGTCGCCAGTCCGACGACCTGAGCGCCTTCATCACCGAGACCCCCTTCGAGAACCTGCACCTGATGGCGGCGCATCCCGACCTGGAGGAACTGCGGGTCAAGCTGGAGGCCAAGCACAAGATCTACAAGCTGCGCCAGGCCCTGGACAAGCTGGAGGGCTACGACGCGATCTATATCGACACCCCGCCGGCCCTGAACTTCTACTCGCAGTCGGCGCTGATCGCGGCCACGCACTGCCTGGTGCCGTTCGACTGCGACGATTTCGCCCGGCAGGCGCTGTACAACCTGTTCGACACCATCGACGAGATCCAGGAGGACCACAATCCGGCCCTGGCCGTCGACGGCATCGTGGTCAACCAGTTCCAGACCCAGGCCAAGCTGCCGGCGCGCGTGATCGCCGAGCTCAAGGCCGAAGGTCACCCGCTGCTGGACGCGGCGATCACCTCGTCGGTGAAGGTACGGGAGTCGCACGAGGCCTCGGTGCCGCTGGTCTACCTGGCGCCGGGGCACAAGGTCAGCAAGCAGTACGCCGAGCTCTACGACGCCCTCCAGGGCTGAGCCGGGGAATCTACCAGCGCGGCGGCGGGGGCGGCATCATGCCGGCCCCGCGCGATGCCGGATCGCCGTAGTCGTCATAATCGGCGTAGCCGGGCGTCTGCGACGCCGCCGACGTACCGCCCGACGAGGGACCGGGCGAGGCCACGCTCTCGCGCATCCGCCGGATATCCGCCAGGTTGGCGGCGATGTCCTCGTTGTCCGGGTCCAGCTTGGCGGCCCGTTCCAGGAGTTCCTGGGCCTTGCCCAGGTCGCCCCGCTCCGCGTGCTCGATGGCCAGATTGTTCAACGCCGCCGGGTCGAAGGGGTTCACCGGCAGGTCGGGCGGGCCCTCCGGGGCCTTCGACGGCGGCACCGCCGAGCCCGGCTCCGCGAAGGCCGCCGGGGTGGGCGTGCCGTCCGCCTCGGCGGTGTCCGGGCCGCTCCCGCCCAGGGCGCATGCCGAGAGCGCCAGAACCGCGCCGGCGAGCGCGCCGGCCGTGCCGTATCCCCTGCTTACCATGCCGGATCGCCCCCGCCGGTGAAGAACGGCGCCAGCATGCGCGGCGAGCCGAGGCTGTCGGGCACCTGGGGCTTGAACCAGTAGCGCAGATAGGCCATGACCGAGAACTCGTTGTAATCCTTGGCGTTGTCGAACCCGCCGCCGGCGCCCAGCGAGATTTGCGGGGTGATCAGGTATTCCATCTCGCCCTTGACGTTGAAACCGAGACCGGTCTCGTCGTCACCGGAGTAGCTGGTGCGGCCGTCGAGGCCCCCGGCCGCCGCCAGCCGCGTCTGCAGGCCGCCGAAGTTCTCCGGGAAGATGTCGGCGGCATCGCGCTCGAAGCTCTGCAGGCCGATCGAGCCGCCCAGCGAGTAGGTCATGCGGTCGTTGCGTCCGGTCCAGCTCATGGGCACGCCCAGCAGCGCGTAGAACTGCGGGCTGAAGTAGCCGCCGTGGCCCACCGTGAACTCGCCCAGGTTCTCGTCGTAGAAGAACGCGCTCAGGTTGAGGCCGATGGTGAAGCGGTTGTTCTCGCGGTCCACCACATGCCGGTAGTAGCCGCCGCCGAACTCGATCTGGGTGTTGTCGGCGACGTACTCGCCCTCCAGGTAGTAGAGGCCGAAGTTGCCGTAGAGACCGGCATCGCCCTGGTCCAGGGTGATGTCGCCGCGCACGCCGTTGCGGGTGACGCCGCCGAAGTCGAACTCGCCGATCTGGTTGCCGTCGTCCAGGGCGACGCCCTTCTGGGTCGTGCCGGCGTAGGACAGCAGGCTCTCGGTGACCGCCCGCCGGCCCGCGCGCAGGTCCAGGTAGACGTTGTCCCACTGCGGTCGCCAGCGCACGCCGCCGACCGCGTTCTCGCGGGTGAAACCGAGCGGGCTGGTGCCGATGTCCAGGGCCCAGTCGCCGACCTCGTAGACCACGCCCACGGCGATGCCGCTGTCGGACTGATCGTAGCCGCCGCCCTGCACGATGGCCTCCGCCGAGCCCTCGCCGTTGACCGCCTCGGCCAGCGGCAGCGCGCCGAAGCCGGTGGCCACGCCCGGATTGAGATCGCCGGAGTTGAGCGTCACCGGCACCGCGCGCAGGCGCAGGCGGCCGGTGTCGAGCGCGGAGAAGCTGGCCTCGACCGGGACATTGACCTCGGTGAGCTCGCCCAGGCCGTCCTCGCCGTCGCGCTGGCGCAGCGCCATGCCGCCGGCGACCCAGCTACTGTTCTCGGCCTCGATCTCGCGGATCTCGCGGGCGACATCGTTCTCGGCCTCCGTCACCATCCGGCGCAGGCCGCTGGTGTCGGGCCGCCGCGGCGCGCGCTCGGTGCGCGGATAGGTGCGCTCCGGCGACCTGTCCCGGTCGGCCGCGGGATAACGCCGGACCGGCGGCTCGTAGGCCTCTTCGTTGTCTTCGGGATAGTACTGCGCGGGCGCCGGCCGGCTCGCCGGGGCCGGGCGCGCGGCCATGCGCATGGCATCCGCGCCCGACAGGCCGCGGCCGACGCGCGGCTCGGGCTCCGGCCGGAAGCTGTCGCGCCGGACTCCGCCCGAGCCGCTGCGGCGCAACTGCGGCTCGCCGAAGGGATTGCGGGTGCCGCCCTCGCCGGCCGTGTAGGCTTCCTCGCGCCCCTGGGCGGTGGCGGCCTCCAATTCCATCGCCTGGCGGAACATGTCCACCGCGCGCTGGCTCTGGCCGCGGTCGCGCGCCAGGCGTCCGGCGATCACATAGACCTCGGGGTCGTCCGGATACACGCGCATGGCGTCGTCGACCAGGTCCTCGGCCTCCTGGTAGCGGCCGGCGTCGCGCGCGGCGCGCGCCGCCCCCAGCAGCGCACCCTGGTCGTTCGGGTGCTCGTCGAGGATATCGTAGTAGATCGACAGCGCCGCCTCGGGCTCGCCGAAGTCGGCGTACAGACGCGCGAGCGCGCCGTTGAGGGCGGGATCGCGCGGCGAACGGTTCAGGTGCGGCTGCAGGGTCTCGAAGGCGTCGGCGAAATAGCCCTCCTCGCGCAGCCGGTCGGCCTCGCGCACGGCGTACAGGGCCTGGAGGTCGGCGAAGCGCTCGCGCTGCGCCGGGGTCATCATCTCCTCCTCCTGGCGCAGCCGCTGCAACTGGGCCCGGTACTCCACGGTCTGGCCCAACTCCAGGAGCAGTCGGGCGTATTCCAGCCGCAGGTCCGGATCGGGCTCCGTCGACCGGGCCAGGAGCTGGCGCATCAGGTCGAGGCCCGCCTCGGAATCGCCGATCTCGGCATAGGCGCGGGCCACGGCGCCCAGCAGCTCGGGATTGTCGTCCGCGGCGGCGCGCGCCTCGGCGAGCAGTTCGCGTGCCTGCTGCCCGCGGCCGTTGCGGTAGTAGCTCAGCGCACGCTCCACCTGGTAGTGCGCCCACAGCCGGTTCTGGAGCTGGCGCATGTCCGCGGTGCGGGCGCTTTCGGGGATGCGTTCCATCAGGCCGAGGGCGTCGCCCCAGGCCTCCTGCCGAGCCTTGATCAGGGCCTTGACGTAGAGGGCCTGCGGCACGGCGTCGCCGGAGCGCAGCAGGCCGTCGACCAGGCTGTTGGCCTCGTGGTCGCGGCCCAGGGACTGGTAGAGCGTCGCCAGGTCGAGCCGGACCCAGGGATTCGCCGGATCCAGGGACATCGCTTCCAGCAGCAGCGATTCCGCCTGTTGCCGGTCGCCGGCCTCGCGGACGTCGGCCGCCTCCTTGCGCAGGCGCTCGGCGCGCAGCGCCGCCACGCCGCCGATGCTCTGGCGCACGTCCTCGGGCAGCGAGTCGATGTAGGCGATCGCGGCGTCGGTATCGCCCTGGGCCTGCAGGGCGCCGATCAGGCCGCGCTGGGCATCGCTGTTGTCCTTGTCCTTCGCGAGCACCTGCCGGAACTGCTTCTCGGCCTCGCCGTAGCGGCCGGCGCGCGCCAGGGTGTCGGCATAACTCAGCCGCACGGCATGCTCGCCCGGCCGCTTCTCCAGGGCCGCGCGGTACAGATCCAGCGCCCGGTCCATCTCGCCGGCGTCGCGTGCGGCGTCGGCCCGGCGCACGCCGGACCAGAAGCTGGCGGTGGCGAGGGCGTCGCGCCAGCGGCCGGCCGATCCCGGCGCCGCCTGCGTCGCCTGGCGCAGCAGGTCCTCGGCCTCGCCGAAACGCTCGCGGCGCAATTCGATCAAGCCCAGACCGCCGAGGGCGCTGGCGTTGCCCGGGGACTCGGTGAGCGCGTTCCGGAAGGCCGTCTCGGCCTCTTCCAGCCGGGCCCGGTCGAGGGCCGCGAAGCCGTCGCGCACCAGGGCGTCCGTCTTGGAGAGACGGGGCTCCTCGGACGCCGTCTCCGCGGCCTGCTGCAGGCTGTCGAGGCGGGCCGCGACCTCGGTGTCGTCCGGATGGGCACGCATGTAGGCGCGGTACAGCGGGATATCGCCGGGCTTGGCGTCGAGCCAGAGCAGCGCCTGGCGGCGCGCGGCGCCGGCGCTCTCGGCGACCGCCTCCTCGTCCTCCAGACCGGCCAGCCGGCGGATGCCCTCGCGCCGTGTGTCGGCACGGTAGGTGAGCTGCCGGGCCAGCACCAGCTCGTAGACGGGATCGTCGGGATGCTCGTTGGCGAGCCGTTGCAGGCCGGCGCGGGCCTCGGGCCAGCCGCCCTCGGTGGCGGCCAGGCTCTGGTAATACTCCAGACCCACGCGACCATTGGGCTCGCGGCCGCTGAAGTAGGCCCGGTAGGCGTTTACCGCGTCCTCGTAACGCTCGGCCTCGGCCGCGGCCCGCGCCCGCTGCAGGGCCCCCTGATCCAGCCCCGTCATCGACAGGGCCTCGCGCAGCTCCGCGGTGCCGGGATGGTCGGGGGCGGCGGCTTCCAGGCGGCTCAGGTAGGCGCGGGCCTCGTCCTCGCGGCCGGCGTTCGCGGCGTTGATCCCCAGGGCGGCCAGGGCCTCCGGGTTGTCCGGGTCGCTGGCCAGGACCTTCTGCCAGGCGTCCGCGGCACGCCCGTAGCGGCCGCGGGCCTCCCAGAACCGCGCCTGCTCGATGACCCGCTCGATCCCTTCGTCCTCGGCGGCCGCCGCCGGGGGCGCCGCCGTCCACAGGCCGGCCGCGACCACGACGGCCGCGACCGCTATCCGGTAATGGGCTTTCACTGCCGGCTCCATCGGGGCATCAACAACCCCTCGTTGCTGAATCGGTAATAATCTTCGGTCCGGCCGAGGCCGAACAACATCAGGACCTGGTCGTAATACGGCAGCTCCTTGAGCTTGCCGTCGGCCAGGGCCTCGTCGACCCGCGCCTTCTGACGCAGGAAGGCGTCGCGCGCGTTACGCCGCGCCAGATACGGCAGCAGCGCCGCGGAGAAGCCCACGGGGCCCACGCCGTAGGTCTCGCCGGTGAGCACGTTCACGCGCTCCGGCGGGTGCTCATGCCGGCGCAAGGCGCGTTCCATGCCGCCGATCGCCCGGTTCGGCGCATACGCGCCGCTGGACATGCCCGACCACAGGTAGACGCGGATGGCGTCGTAGCTGCCGATCGGTCCCTTGACCGTGTCCGCGCGCACGCCCTGCTCGCGGTCGTAGATATACCAGTCCGGGGCGAACTCCTCGGGGCTCGCCGCGTCCAGGAGCTTCTGGTGGGTGGCGGCGACGAAGCGCCAGGGGCCTTCCGGGTCGTGCCAGGACAGCCCGCGCATCAAAAACGGCGGGATGTAACTGGGATTGAAGCGCCACACGCCCGGCTGCAGGTGGAAGCCCTTGGGCGCCGGCAGCACGATCGGCCCGCCGTCCGGCAGGTCCACCATCGCCTCCGCGACCACGTTGTCCGCCACCGCACGCCCCAGTTCGGCATAGCGCGGTTCGTGCCAGAGCCGCGCGGCCTCGAGCAGCACGTAGGCGATCCAGAGGTCGGAATCGGTCGCCGAGTTGTCGTCGATCACGCCCCAGGTGCCGTCCTCGCGCTCGCCCCAGAGCCAGGCCGGCAGGGTGCGGTACATGTCGCCCTGCGCCAGGTTGTCCACGGTCCACTTCAGGATCGTGTCGAAGCGTTGCCGGTCGTTGGCGACCAGGGCGAAGAACAGGCCGTAGGACTGGCTCTCGGAGGTGCTCCGGCAGTCGTCCACGCTGCAGTCCACGATGCGGCCGTCGGTCTGCATCATGCGCTCGGCGAAGCGCTCCCACAGGGGCCATTCCACCTCGGTGTCGGCCGTGACCCCGCAACCGCCGGAAAGGGCCGTCACGATCATGCCGAGCATCGCGAGTGTCCGGCCGATCCATCTCATCGCCCGCTTAGCCGGCGCGCCCGGCCGCTACGGGCGAACTGGCGCACGGTCAGTGCCACCAGGACCACCAGGAGCGCCATCACGATGAACAGAAACACCGGGTGCTTGGACAGGGTCCAGTGCAGCCAGCTCAGGATCGGCAGGTCGCCGACATGGTAATCGTCGCCGATGCGGTAGGCGCTGACGTCCTTGCCGGTGAACAGGGCCAGGTCGCCCTCGATCTGGGCCCGTTGTGCGGGGTCGAGCACTTTCCGCGTGAGATCGGAGAGCTTTTCGCCGCTATGGGCCGCCAGGGCCACCACGCTGCGGCCCGAGTCCAGCGGCGACTCGAACCCGATCAGGGCGCTCACGGCCCCCTCGCTGCGAGCGATCACGTTGCCGGCGTGCCGGCGCGCCTGCTCGGCCGAGTCGTCGAACATGACGGTCGCCGTGAGGCGGTCGATCAAGCCCAGGGTACGCAGCTCGACCCGGCCGTCCTCGCCCATGCTCAACGGCATGTGCTCGCCCCATTCACTGAGCAGGGGCTGGGTGTCGGCCGAGCCCAGCACCAGTAGGTTCTTGCCGGCCACCTGCTCGACCAGGTCCGGGCGCACCACCTGGAGCCGGATGGCCGGATAGCCGGTGAAGTTGCCGAACGCGCCCATCAGCGTCAGGTAGGCCTCCACCGCGGGCGGCGACCAGTCGCTGGGCATCACCACGGCGGTGTCGGACAGGTCGGCCAGACGCGTGAACGGGAAGCCGGCGTTCACGAAATGGCCGAGTTCCGGCATCCGCGTGTAGTGCGGCAGGTGCGAGATATCGATGGTGGACTGCGGCGACACCGCGCCTTCGACGTTCTGGATCACCCGGCGGCAATCGGTCGACACCGGCTCGAAGTGGAATTGCATGGCCAGGTTGTCCGGACCGCCGGCCTTGCGCGCGGGCAGCATCACTTTCTCGCGCATCTCGTCGTGGCGCACGGCCGGGAACCAGCGGCGGAACTGCGCTACCGGCCAGATCGGGTCGTAGTGCGCCGGCAGGGCCCGCACGAAGCCGCCGTTGAAGCTGACGTTCAGGGTCGATTCGCCCTTGGCGTTGGCGATCTGGGTGAACCGGTAGCGCAGGTCCAGCGGGATGCTTTCGGAACGCCAGGTGAACAGGTCCGGCGGGGTCAGCATGGGAACCCGGATCGGGTCCGGGAGGTAGCCGTCCACCTGCAGGGCCTCGTCGGAGACCAGGTCGCCGAGCGGCACCGGCTCGTCCGACGGCAGCCAGCGCGGCGCGTCGTAGGGCTCGCGCGGGTCGGGTTCCCGGAGCTGGTCGACATAGGCGTTGGCGCCGACCAGGGATTCCGAGCCCAGCACCAGCGCGCGCGCGGCGGCCTGCAGGGCCTGCGCGTCGGCGCCGACGATGACCAGCAGCTTGGCGCGCGGGTTCACGGGGTTCGGCCGTATGGCGATGCGGGCGCCGCCGCCCTCCGGCAGCGAGATCCCGTCGAAGGGCGCCGCGCCGCGCGTGAACACCACGGCGTTGCCCTGCGGCAGGTGGCCGATGGAGACCGGGAAGTCGGCGCCGCGGTAGGCGGCGAGACCGCCGAACCACGAAGCGACGGTACCGGCCGCTTCCAGCATGGCCGCGTCCGGCGGCTGGGCGAACACGAACGGCAGCAGCAGATGGCCGGCGTCGCGACGGTCGAAAAACGGCCGCGGCAGCATCGACAGGTCATCCGCCAGCGGCAGCGGCCGGGTATCGAGCTTGAGCGTGGAGCGATCGCTGATCAGCGCCCAGAGGGTGTTGTGGAACAGGTCCTCGCACTCTTCCGTGTAGTGCCCGAGGAACTCGAATCTAAGCTGGTTGTAATCCACCAGCAGACGGGGATCGATATCGATCCTGCGGTCGATGCCCTCGGCCGTCTCGTCGTCGAGGTCCACGGAATGGATCAGCTCGCCGTTGACGTAGACGTGGAACTGGCTGAGGTCGTACAGCAGGCTGTCGGAGTGCGCCAGGCGCAGGTTGAGGGTGGCGTCGGTCACGACCTCGTCGGCGCGCACCGCGAAGCCGACGTCGCGGGTCGTGTTGACGCCGTTGAGCCGGACCGGCTCGGACACGCCCAGCTCGCCCAGGGTGTACAGGCGCTCGCGCGGTTCCACCGGCCGTACCTCGGTGTCGCCCTGGGCCTGTGCCGGCCCGCCGGACAGCGCCCCGAGCAGCAGCACGGCCGCCAGCGAGGCCGCGGCCGGCGCCGCCCGGCGCCCCCGCGACAGACGCCGCCGGGCGCGGCGCCGCAACTCCCCGCCGAGCAGGAAGATGCCGCCCAGCCCGTACTTGAGGATCTCCTTGAACGCGTGCCAGGGACGGTCCCGATCGCGTGCGGCGGCCCAGTCGAGCCAGGCGTCCGCGCGTCCGTACAGGCAGTAGATGAGATGCCGGCGCTGTTGCAAATCCATATCCTCGAACTCCAGACGCACGAACCCGTCGTCCGCGCTGATCACTTTGCTCGGCACGTATACCTCCTCGTGCTCGGGCAGCAGGGCCACCCACACCTCGTCACCGGGATGCAGATCCGAGCGACCGGCGTGCCGGATGGCAACGCCCCCCTCGGACAGGTCGATGGTCTCGGCCTGCACCAGGCGCCGGCTCGGCAGGCGCATGTAGGCGGGCATCTGCACCGCCACGCGGGTGGTCCGGCGCAACTGCTGGCGTTCCCGCGTCACCGCGATCGCCACGCCCAGCAGGAGCGTGTTGTAGATGGCCCACACCAGATTCAGGACCACGGTGGGCCATTCGAAGCTGTTCCAGTGGACCAGGCGCACCACGCCGAAGCCCAGGCCGATGACGTTGATCGCGAACAGGATCAGGTACGGCTTGGCCGTGGTCAGGTCCAGGTACTCGTCGCGGATCAGACCGCCCTTCGCGGTCACGTTGAACTTGCCGAGCTTGGGGTTGATCACGGCCAGCCACGTCGGGCGCCAGATGTAGGGGGCGAGCACGGTCTCGTAGACCTCGGCCCAGAACGAGTGCCGGAACGGTCCCTGCAGGCGCGACGTGGTCATCCAGGCCAGGAACAGGTGGGGGACCGCGTAGGCCGCGATCATGAAGGCCCAGGCCTGGAAGATGTGCACCTCGAACAGCAGGTAGCCCAGCGGCGCGGTCAGGAAGACGATCCGCGGCAGCGCGTAGAAGAAGTGCGACATCGCGTTCAGGTAGCACAGACGCTGCGCGATCGACAGCCCCCGCCCGAGCAACGGATTGTCGAGCCGGAATATCTGCGCCATGCCCCGCGCCCAGCGGATGCGCTGGCCCACGTGCCCGGAGATCGACTCGGTGGCCAGTCCCGCCGCCTGCGGGACGTTGTAATAGGCGCTGTGCCAACCGCGCCGGTGTAGCTTCAACGCCGTGTGGGCGTCCTCGGTGACGGTTTCCACGGCGACGCCGCCGATCTCGTCCAGCGCGGCGCGCCGCATGATCGCGCAGGAGCCGCAGAAGAAGGTGGCGTTCCAGAAATCGTTGCCGTCCTGGATCAGACGGTAGAACAGCTCGCCCTCGTTGGGGACCTTGCGGAAGGTCTTGAGGTTGCGCTCGAAGGGGTCCGGCGAGAAGAAATGGTGCGGCGTCTGGACCAGCGCGATGCGCGGGTCCTCCATGAATATGCCCACGGTGACCTGCAGGAACGAGCGCGTCGGGATATGGTCGGCGTCGAACATGGCGACCAGCTCGCCGTCGGTACGCGCCAGGGCATAGTTGATATTGCCCGCCTTGGCGTTCTCGGAGCCCTCGCGCGCGATATAGCCCACGCCCAGGGTTTCGGCCAGTTCGCGGAAATCGTGGCGGCCGCCGTCGTCGAGGACGTAGATGTTGAGCTTGTCGCGCGGCCAGTCCACGTCCAGCGCCGCCATGATCGTGGGCTGGACCACCTCCAGCGGTTCGTTGAAGGTGGGGATGAACAGGTCCACGGTCGGCCACAGGTCGCGGTCGTCGGGCAGCTCGCTGGGCTTGCGGGACAGCGGCTGCAGGGTCTGGAAATAGCCCATCACCATCACGAACAGGGCGTAGAGCTCGGCGGCCAGCAGACCGAAGGTGAAGAACAGGTCGAAGGCCGTCACCCCGGGATCGCCCACGCCCAGGGTCTCGGTGATGCGCCAGTACATGTAGCGCGAGCTGCTCAACAGCGACAATCCGATCAGGATCAGTGACGCCAGGTGGTGCTGATCGCGGCGCACGATCAGTGCCAGCACGATGCAAGCCACGGCCAGGAAGGTCTGGCCTTCCAGCGAGAGCGGCGTGGTGACCAGGAAATAGCCCACGACGATCGCCAGCGCGGCCACCGCCCACGTCACCGCCGGGCGCGTCAGGTGCGACAGCCAGCCCGACTCGCGGTCGGCCGGCGCGTCGTTCAGTTCTGGTTGGTTCGCAGCCATTCGACGATTTCCTGCATGTCCCTGATCGCGACCGAGTCCGGCGCCCGCAAGCCGAGCGGCTCGCCGCAGGCCAGGGCCTCCTCGACCGACACGTCGTAGTGGACGACCCAGACCGTGCCGTCGTCCCCGACCCCGTCACGCATCAGGTCGACCACGTCCCGGCTCAACGGCCGCAGCGGATCGAGCTGATTGACGATGAACCCCTTGACCGGCGACTTCGTAAGATTCGGCCTCATGTCGCGCAGATAGTCCTGCATCAGATGCAGTGAGGCGAACGACGCGGCATCCGAGAGAAACGCCATCAGCACCGTGTCCGACGCCCGCACCGCCTGCGCCATCTGCAGGTTCGGCCCCGGCGGGTTGTCGATCAGGACGACGTCGTACTCCAGCTCGGCCAGGTTGCGTGCGATCCAGTCGGGCTTCTCCCGCATGCGCCGGTCGACCTCGGCCCGCAGGGCACGGTCGGAACGGCCGTAGGGCAGGCAATCCACGCCATAACGAGTCTGGAAAATGGCGTCGTCGAAGCCGCCGCCCTCGGCGACGGTCGTCGCCAGGCCGCGCGGCTCCTCCGGCGAAATGCCGAAATGCAGCCGCAAGGCGTTCTGCGGATCCAGATCGATCACCAACGTACGTCCGGCCCCCTCTTCGCTCGCACGCCACAAAACCGACAGATTGGCCGTCAGGGTCGTCTTGCCGACGCCGCCCTTCGGCGAGACCATCGCCACTACCCGCATCAGCCGCGATCCCGGTCGCTATCGGCATCCGATACGGACCGGGACTCGCCCGGTGGCGCCCCGCCCCGGCCGTCGCCCAGTCGCCGCGCCAGGGTGGACAGCGGACTGTCGTCCCGCGCCGGCTCCGGGTCCGCCGGCGCCTTGCTACGCAGCCGCTGGAACACCCCGGCCACGCCGCTTCCCTCCTTATCGGCAGGCCGCCCGCAATCTTGCGTCCGCGACGGCATGTCCCGTTCCGGCGGACGCGCCGGCGCAACCGGCCGGGACGCCTGCGCCGGCTCCTTCGGCACGTCCTCCGGCGCCTCCCGCGAGGCTTCCTTCGGACTTTCCTGCGGGGAATCCTTCGGGGCCTGCTTGGCGGAGTCCTTGGGCGCTCCGCCGAGGCGGCCCCACCAGCCGCCGCCGGCGGCCGGCGCCGGCTTGGTCGGTCCGGCGGATTCCGGAGCGGCGGTCCGCGCCGGCTCCGCCGGCGACGGCGCGGGCTCGGCCGGTTTCGGGGCGGACCGCTCCGTGACGGGGGCCGAATGCCGGAAACCGGCACGGTGGGCGTCCTCGCCCTCCTCCACGCGGCGCGGCCGGATCACGGTGCTGCCGTCGGATTCGGATTCGACATGCGATTGCCGGACCCGTGGCGGCTCCAGGGTCTCCGGACGGCCGCCGTGCATGCGCACGAGCTGGGCAAGCAACGGCCAGCGGGCGCGGCTGTCCGCCTCGCGCTGCTTCTCGGCCTCGGTCCGATAGTCGTGGTAGTGCTGATCCTCGACCCCGAGCCGCCGGAACAAGGCCTTGATATCGTGACGTTGCTCGCTCATATGAACTCAGCGCTTCTTCTGCAGGCCCGTCCGGGGAGACGGCGTCGGACCGGTGGCCGGCGCATTCCCCCGGGGACCACGTTTATCGCCTCCCGGCAGTCCCTCCATCCCTGGTCCCGACCCACGGCCTCAGGCCTGTGCGTCCGGGGCCAGGCGGTATTCGATCGCGTCATCCGCGCCGGTCACATCGCCGTGCTGGCGGAGCACCAGGTCCTCGCCGGCGCCCAGCGCCGCGAACCATTCCGCGTAGACGCCCTCCAGCAGGGCCGGCGTCCAGACGAGGGACTCGGCGCCGAACGCCGCGCGCAGGGGCGAGCAGTAATGCGTGATGGAGATGAAGTCGTCGGTCTCGTCCACCTGGACGAGACCCCAGTCGATGGCGCGCCAGGCCTCGTTGATGGAGGCTTCCAGCCGTTTGAGGTCGCTCGCGTCGGGGGTGGGCAGATATTCGACCATGCGCCGGCCCATCGCGTAGAACAGGCCCCGGCGCTCCGTATCGGGAAGTTGCGCGTTCATTTCCTTTGCCAGCGCCTGGAGGAAAGGTCGCCATTGCCGGTTACAGACCGCGGTAAAGAGAAATTCGAGACTGCGTTCGTCGATATCCGGCACCGATCGGCCCCCTCATTTTTTGCGGCATGGCGATAGGATGCCTGTATCGGCTAGGTTTGTCATACCATTAGCCTGAATTCTTCAGCCTTCACGACGGGTTGCGATCCGGGCGGCACCGACGACGACCATGGCGCCGGTCCCGCAACGAGGTACGGGGGACGCACGATGCACGACGGTCACGGACGCTTGCGGCGACTCATCCGGCACGCCCTTGCAGCCGCATGCCTGGCGGTTTTGCCCGCCACGACGGGCCTCGCGGCCGGCGCCGCGCATGTGCTGGCGATCACGGGACCGATCGGCCCGGCCACCCAGGGCTACGTCGAGCGCGGCATCGAGGCGGCCGAATCGGAGGGCGCCGAACTGGTGTTGCTCCGCATCGACACACCGGGCGGGCTCGACCAGGCGATGCGCGGGATCGTCAAGGCGGTCCTGGCCGCGCGGGTGCCGGTCGTGGGCTACGTCGCGCCGTCCGGCGCCCGTGCCGCCAGCGCCGGCACCTACATCCTGTACGCCACGCACATCGCGGCCATGGCGCCGGCGACCAACCTGGGCTCGGCCACGCCGGTGTCGATCGGCGGTGGCGGCGGCCCCTTCGGCGGCGGTGGCGGCGGCGAGGGCAAGCCGCCCGCCGACGGCGATGCCGGGAACACCGGCGAAGAGCCCGTTGCCGACAACGAGACGGCGATGCGGCGCAAGGTGGTCAACGACGCCGTCGCCTACATCCGCGGCCTCGCCGAACGGCGCGGGCGCAACGCCGACTGGGCGGAAAAGGCGGTGCGCGAGGGTGCCAGCCTGAGCGCCGGGGAGGCGGCCGAACGCGACGTGATCGACCTCGTGGCGGAAAGCACCCCGGCCCTGCTCGCGGCGATCGACGGACGTACCGTCACCGTCGCGGGCGAGGATGTCACGCTGGCCGCCTCGGACCTGGCGCTGATCGAGCGCGAGCCCGACTGGCGGATGAAGCTGCTAGCGGTGATCACCAATCCGACCGTGGCCTACATCCTGATGATGATCGGCATCTACGGCCTGATCTTGGAAGGTTACAACCCCGGCAGCTTCGTACCCGGTGTGACCGGCGCCATCTGCCTGCTGCTGGCCCTGTTCGCCTTCCAGATCCTGCCGGTGAACTTCGCCGGCCTGGCCCTGATCGGTCTCGGGGTGGCCCTGATGGTCGCGGAGGCATTCGCGCCCAGTTTCGGCATACTCGGGCTCGGCGGCGTCGCCGCCTTCGTCTTCGGCTCGATCATGCTCATGGACACCGGCGTGCCCGGCTACCAGGTGCCGCTGGCGATCATCGGCGCCACCGCCACGGCCTCGGCCATCGTGCTGTTCCTGATCGTATATCTGTTCATGCGCTCGCGCGCGCGGCGCGTGGCCACCGGCAGCGAGGGCATGGTCGGCGCCGTGGGCGAGGCGCTGGAGGATTTCGACGGCCGCGGCCGCGTCTTCGTGCACGGCGAGAACTGGCGGGCGACCGCCGACACGCCCGTGCGGCGCGGTCAGCGGGTCCGTGTCACGGCCGTGAGCGGTCTCACGGTCACCGTGGTTCCGGCGGAATGACCCGGTTCCCACTCAAACCGGCATCCCATCAAGCAAGGAGGTTGCCATGATGTTCAATTTCGGAATCGTGCTGCTGGCGCTGCTGCTGGCGTTCGTCTTCAGCGCCATCAAGATCCTGCCGGAGTACGAGCGGGGCGTGGTGTTCACGCTCGGCCGCTTCACCGGCGTCAAGGGGCCGGGCCTGATCCTGATCATTCCCTTCGTGCAGCGGCTGATCAAGGTCGACCTGCGGGTGGTGGTCATGGACGTGCCCACCCAGGACGTGATCTCGCGCGACAACGTCTCGGTCCAGGTCAACGCGGTGGTCTACTTCCGCGTGGTGAACCCGGACAAGGCGATCATCGAAGTGGAGCACTACTACGACGCGGTGAGTCAGCTCGCGCAGACCACCCTGCGTTCGGTGCTGGGCCAGCACGAGCTGGACGACATGCTCGCCGAGCGCGACAAGCTCAACGCCGACATCCAGGAGATCCTGGACAAGCACACCGACGCCTGGGGCATCAAGGTGGCCAACGTCGAGATCAAGCATGTCGATCTCGACGAGAGCATGATCCGCGCGATCGCGCGCCAGGCCGAGGCCGAGCGCTCGCGGCGGGCCAAGGTGATCCACGCCGAGGGCGAGATGCAGGCGGCCAAGAACCTGGAGGGCGCCGCGGAACAACTCTCGCGCCAGCCGCAGGCGATCCAGCTCCGCTATCTGCAGACCCTGATCGACATCGCCGGCGAGAACAACTCGACCATCGTGTTCCCGCTGCCGATGGACCTGATCAAGCCGCTGTTGGGCGGAGACGAGCCGCCGAAATCGTCGTAGGCGGCGCCCGCCGGGCTACGTCTCCAGCGGCACGGGCTCGGAGATGAAACCGACGCTGACCGCCCCGGGGCCGATGTTGACCCCGCCGGTCAGGCTCATGGAGGCGGTCAGAAGCTGCACGTCGTGCGCCTCGGCGGCGCGCGCCAGCCGCTCGTAGCCGGGCAACTGCTTGGCCGCCTCGGCGTCGCCGGCGTAGCTGACGCAGACCACGGGTGCGAGCAGCCCGCGCTCGACGCACTTGGCGGCGTGCTCGAACATTGTCTGCACGCCGTTCTCGAAGCCGCGCACCTTGGCCGCGGGGAAGGTCTCGTCGGCGCGCGCGCAGAGGATGGGCTTGATATCCAGGGCCGTGCCCAGGAAGGCCCCGAGCCAGCCGACGCTCTTGTCGCCCTTCTTGCGGGCGCGCTCGCGCAGGTAGTAGATGTCCGGCACCACGCCGTAGCCGGTGGCCTTGGAGGCCAGCCCCTCGATGCGCTGACGGATCTCGTTGACCTTGACCCCGGCCTTGATCAGGCGGATGGTCTCGGCCGCGAGCACGCCCTGCCCCGCGAACAGCGTTTGGCTGTCGATCACCCGCAGCGCGAACGGCCCCTCGACCCCCGCCTGCCGCCGGATGGGCTTGTATTCCCGCAGGATGGCATGGGACGCCTCGGTGGCGTTGGAGAAGATCGGACTGCGGCTCTTGGGCACCGTTTCGACCAGGGCGTAGTCGAAGTCGACCACCACGCGTTCCAGGAACAGATCCTTGATCTGTTCCACCGAGTACGGCACCGACTCGGCGTCGTGCGACTTGTCCAGCGCGTGGCGCTGGTAGAAATCCTTGATCCGTTGCGGATCGCGGTCGTCGACGAACAACTCGTCGCCGATCCGGATCGAGATCGGCAGCACCAGGATGCCGTGCTCGTCGATAAAGGACTTGGGCAGGTCGCAACCCGAGTCCACCACCAGACCGATTCTCATGGTTATGTCTCCCCCGGCGGTCTTGTTATCGGATGCAGTCTAGGCAAATCCGGCCGTGACGCAAAATTCGCGGGTCAGCCTCGACCGCGGACCTTCAGCATCAGGTCTCGCAGCATGGCCGCGGTGGCACCCCAGATGAAACGATCGCCCCAGGTCAGCCCCCAGTACGGCAGACGCACGCCGCCGCGTTCCAGGTGCCGGCGCTCGTAGCTGCCCGGATCGAGCACGAAGGACAGCGGCACCTCGAATATCTCCGCGACCTCCACGCCGTCGGGCCGCACCGCGGCCGTGTCCTCGACCACGCCCACCACCGGCGTGACCCGGAAGCCGGTCATGGTCGGATAATCGTCCAGGTAGCCGAGCACCTCGACCCGGTCACGGGGCAAGGCGATCTCCTCGTGGGATTCCCGCAGCGCCGTGTGCAGCGGTCCGCGGTCGCCGGGATCGGCGCTGCCGCCGGGAAAGCTGATCTGGCCGGCGTGCTTGCGCAGACGATGCGAACGCACCGTCAGGAGTACGCCGGGATCGTCCCCGGCCGACACCACCGGCACCACCGGCACCAGGACGGCGGCGGGACGCAAGGCGGCGAGCTTGTCGTTGTCGAGCAGGTGGCGCCCCTCCGGCGGCAGCCCGAGCGACGCCAACGGCCGCGGCGGACGGTCGCTGGTCGCCGCCAGCGACGACGTCAGGTGCGATCGCCAGTCCAAGCGCTCGACGGGCCGGCTTATGACGATCCTCCGGAGCCGCCCTTGAGGTGCTCGGCATGCCGCCGCGTGAGTTCATGGAAGCTCGGCGTGAGCCCCGCGTCCTCGTAGATGGGATCGCCCTCCTCGTCGTGCGCCACCACGCGGTCGCCGCGGACGTAGGCGAAGGAAGCGCTCAGATCGTCCAGTGCCGCCGACAGGAGGTCGGTCAGGATGCGCTCCTCGGTCAGTCCCGGAAACATCTCCGTCAAGGCCGCGACCTTGGCGGCGTCGTAGAGCGGCAGACGCAACGCGTACTCGCGGTCGGTCCGCGGTTCGCCCGCCTCGGAACGCCAATGCTGGACAAGCTCCTTCACCTGCATAGTCCACTCCCCTGCGATGGATCGGGTTGCCGTGTTCTCCGGGCCCCTCGTAACCGGACTATAACGACTTCCGACAAGGGTCGTCACGGCGTGAAAAGCCCAATTGACCCTCTCCGGGGGCGGTGATAGCGTTGCGCCAGATTCGCCACCCGAAGCCTCAACGCATGGCCAAGCGCGAGAAAACCTGGAGCCTCAAGGAAATCGACGAGACCCGCGGGTCGGCCAAGGGAAGCGCGTTCATGGCCTTCAAGCAGCTCCGCGACGGGTTCGACGAGGGCCGCGACTTCTTCTACCTCAACGGCGACCAGGACGGCCCCGAGATCGAGGCCCTGCGCCGCGACGGCCGGGTCTACGCCAACAGTGTCAACGCCGTGCTGCTCACCGAGTCCGGGTACCGAGCGGTGATGGAGTATCTGGACGATTGAACACATCCACTGATTTCACGGATTACACGGAGTTCTCAAGAACAACCCTTTGAATCCGTGCAATCTGCGCAATCCGTGGACTCCCCTTCTAGATCGGTTCGTCGCGCGCCGGGGCGCTTCGCGGTTGGCGCCGTGGCGATTCAAGGCTCTGTTTTAATCCGCAGAGAACGCCGATGGACGCAGATTTTCGGAGTGCTCTTTAATCGGCGTCTATCTGCGTCAATCGGCGGATTGCCTTTCTTCAGGGTCGCCGAGACGGCCCTGCCCCGAGTACATCCACTGATTTCGCGGATGACACGGAGTTCTCAAGAACAGCCCCTTGAATCCGTGCAATCTGCGCAATCCGTGGATTCCCTCTTCTAGATCGGTTCGTCGCGCACCGGGGCGCTTCGCGGTTGGCGCCGTGGCGATTCAAGGCTCTGTTTTAATCCGCAGAGAACGCCGATGGACGCAGATTTTCGGAGTGCTCTTTAATCGGCGTCTATCTGCGTCAATCGGCGGATGGCCCTTCTTCAGAATTACCGAAACGTCCGCCAAATACATCCACGGATTTCACGGATGACACAGAGCCCTCAAGAAGAACTCTTGAATCGGTGCAATCCGTGTAATCGGTGGATAGTCTTTTCGTACGCCGAGGCGCTTCGCGGTGGGCGCCGTGCCGGTTCAAGGTTCTGTTTCAATCCGCAGAGGACGCCGATGGACGCAGATTGTTCTGACCACCCTATCGGCGTTCATCCGCGTCCATCGGCGGATAGCCTTCTTCAAGATGCTCTGAACATCCGCCAAACACATCCACGGATTTCACGGATGACACGGAATCCTCAAGACAAACTCTTGAATCGGTGCAATCCGTGTAATCGGTGGATAGTCTTTTCGCGCGCCGGGGCGCTTCGCGGTGGGCCCCGTGCCGGTTCAGGACTCTGTCTTGATCCGCAGAGGACGCCGATGAACGCAGATTGTTGGACTGTTCTTTATCGGCGTCCATCGGCGTGAATCTGCGGATAGCTTCCACGGAGGTGCCAAGGCGCTCCGAGGCGCCACCAAACGTATCCTCGGATTTCACAGATTACACAGAGTCTTTAAGAACAGCTCTCGTATCCGTGTAATCCGTGTAATCGGTGGATTCCCTTCGCGCGCAACTAGAGTTGCGCCGCCAGCATCGCCTCCAGGGCTTCCTGGTCCGCGGCGAACCGGCGTATCCCCTCGGCGAGCTTCTCGGTGGCCATGGCGTCGTCGTTCAGGGCGCGGCGGAAGGCGGCCTCGTCGGTGCGCATGCGGGCCGGCTCGGCGCCGGCGTCCGGCAGGCGCCGCGGTACCGGGCCGGACAGGCCGGCGAGCTCGTCCAGGAGCTTGGGCGAGATCGTGAGCAGATCGCAGCCGGCCAGGGCCAGGATCTGGTCGCGGTTGCGGAAGCTGGCGGCCATCACCTGGGTGGGATAGCCGTACGCCTTCACGTAGCCGTGGATGCGGCGTACCGAGAGCACGCCGGGGTCGGCCTCCGGTGCGTAGGCCTCGACCCCCTCGTGCGCCTTGTACCAGTCCGTGATCCGGCCCACGAAGGGCGATATCAGGGTGGCGCCGGCGTCGCAGGCGGCGGCCGCCTGCACCGGCGAGAACATCAGGGTCAGGTTGCAGCGCACGCCTTGCGACTCCAGCACGCGCGCGGCCCGCAGCCCCTCCCAGGTGCTGGCGATCTTGATCAGGATGCGGTCGCGGTCCACGCCCAGCTCGTCGTAGGCGGCAAGCAGGCGGTACGCCTGGGCGACGGTGCCGGCGGTATCGAACGACAGCCGCGCATCCACCTCGGTGGAGACGTAGCGCGGCACCACGCCGACGATCTCGCGCCCGAACAGGGTCATCAGGCGGCTGGCGGCCGCCGCGGCCCGGTCGCCGGACGCGGCCCGCCCGTGAGCGACGGCATCCGCCACCAGGCCCTCGTACTCGGGCAGCTTCGCCGCCGCCAGCACCAGGGTCGGGTTCGTGGTCGCGTCGGTCGGGGCGAACGCCCGGATGGCCTCGAATTCGCCGGTATCGGCCACCACCACGCTGTGCCCGCGCAGCGCTTCCAGGGCATTGCCCGGACTCTTTTTTGCCGTGTCCTGCATTATCGATGTACTTCGCGTTACCTTTTACAAGCTGCGTGGCCAGAGCGTTTGGCCGCCCGATGAATGTGACAAGGCAATTTGGATTATCTATGGCCTTTCGCATCCGACTTGCGCATCATAACCCGCTCGCGACGACAACTCCCAGTCCAACAGGAGACAGACACAATGAGCGATGCCAAGGCGCTGATCGAGAAGATGCCGGCGGCCTTCGACGCCGACGCGGCCGGCGACACCGAATGCACCATCCAGTACGCGATCTCGACGCCGATGTACGCCGAGATCACCGGCGGCAAGTGCACCGTCCACGAGGGCGAGGCCTCGGACCCGGACGTCACCCTCAAGATGGAGGACGATGACCTGGTGGACCTGCTGACCGGCGAGCTCAACGGCATGACCGCGTTCATGACCGGCAAGCTCCAGGTGGACGGCGACATCATGCTGGCGCAGAAGCTGTCCTCCATGTTCGACGCCAGCCGGCTGTCCTGACCGCCGGCAACGGCCCGGCCGGCATCGTCGTCCGCGCCCCGGACGCCGATGCCGACGAGCGCGCGGCCGACCTCGGCCGCGCGCTGGGCCTGCCCGTCCTCACCGCTCCGCCCCCACGGGGCGTGTTCCTGGCCCTCGACGCCGACGGCCTCGGCCTCTGCGACGCGGCCGCGCCCCGCACGCCCCCGCTGCGGGCCGACTTCACCGGCGCCGACGTCGACCGCCGCCTGCAAGGCGGGCGCCGTTCCGCTCTCGCCCGCGCCCTGGGTCTGCACCGCCGGCCCGTCCAGTCCGTGTTCGACGCCACCTGCGGCCTCGCCCGCGACAGCGCGGTGCTGCTGGGCCTGGGCTGCGAAGTGCGCGCGGCCGAGCGCCATCCGGTGATGCGGGCCCTGATCGAGGACGGTCTGGCACGGGCGATGCGCGAGAGCCCGGAACGGCTGCAAGGCTGGCACGGGCTGGTGGCGGGCGACGCGACCGACTGGCTGGCGGCCCGCCCCGCCCCGGTGGCCGATGTGATCTACCTGGACCCGATGTTCGGGGATGCCGGGCGCCGGGCCTTGCCCAAGCAGCCGATGCAGACCCTGGACACGGTGGTGGGCGACGACGAGGACCCGGAGCGCCTGCTCGCCGTCGCCCGCGCCCGGGCCGGGCGCCGGGTCGTGGCCAAGCGCCACCGGCGGGCGCCGGCGCTGGCGCCGCCCGATCTGCGGATCGACACCCGCGGCGCGCGCTTCGACATCTACCTGTGCCCCGAGCCGCCCTGATCGGGCGCTACAACGGCTGGAGGGACTTCAGGTAACGCTTGAAGTTTTCCACGTAATGGCTTGCGCCGTGCTGCATCTGCTCGATCTGCTCCGGCGTAAGCTCGCGCTGGACCCGGCCCGGGGCACCGAGCACCAGGCTGTTGTCGGGGATCTTCTTGCCCTCCGGCACCAGGGCGTTCGCGCCGATCAGGCAGTTGCGCCCGATCTCGGCCCCGTTCAGGACCACGGCGTTGAT
Organism: Salinisphaera sp. PC39; assembly: GCF_040361335.1. Taxonomy (NCBI): domain Bacteria; kingdom Pseudomonadati; phylum Pseudomonadota; class Gammaproteobacteria; order Salinisphaerales; family Salinisphaeraceae; genus Salinisphaera; species Salinisphaera sp. PC39. The sequence goes on from NZ_APNM01000008.1 coordinate 33,478, forward strand.
GCCGATCAGCGAGCCGTCGCCGATGGTGCAGCCGTGCAGCATCACCTTGTGGCCCACGGTCACGTCGCGGCCGATGGTGAGCGGACAGCCGGGATCGGTGTGCAGCACGCAGCCGTCCTGGACGTTGCTGTTCTCACCCACGGTGATCGGCTCGTTGTCGCCGCGGATGACGGCGTTGAACCACACGCTGGCGTTACGTTCCAGTATCACGCTGCCGATCAGCGTGGCATTATCCGCGACGAAATACTCGCCTTCCGGGGGTAGCCGGGGTGTCCGGTCTTCGAGTCGGTAAATCATGGCTCCGCCACTATCTACACGTGGCGCTGGCATTGCAAGCGGTCCTGCTGCTGGCCGCCTGCGGCGGATCGCCGCCCGCCCTGCCCCTGCTGCCCACGGACGCCACGGTGCTCGCCTTCGGCGACAGCATCACCCACGGCACGGGCGCGACGCCCGAAAACAGCTATCCGGCCGTGCTGGCGCGTCTGATCGACCGCGAGGTGGTCAACGCCGGCATACCCGGCGAAACCACCGCCGAGGGCCGCGAGCGGCTACCGGGGGTGCTCGCGGAAGTCCGGCCGGACCTGGTGCTGCTCTGCCTGGGCGGCAACGACTTCCTGCGTAGCAAGCCGGACGACGCGGTCCGCGCCAACCTCGCCGCCATGATCGAGCGCCTCCGCGACCGCGGCATCCCCGTGGTACTGATCGAGGTACCCCAGCCCAAACTGCTGCTCAGCGGCCATCCCCTGTACGGGGACCTGGGCGAACGCTACGGCGTGCCGGTACTGGACGACACCCTCACCGACATCCTCGGCGAATCGCACCTGCGATCGGACCGCATCCATCCCAACGCCGCGGGCTACAACCGGCTCGCGGAGGCGCTCGCCGGGCTGCTCCGTGAGACCGGGGCCATCTAAGAAAAACCACAGAGGCACAGAGAACACAGAGCGAAAAAAACACGGGATATAAAGAGCACCGACCTTCAGAACCATATCCGCATGGCGGCGTGATTCTTTTTGCCTCCTGTCTTCCGTCTTGTCTCTGTGTCCTCTGTGCCTCTGTGGTTAGCTTGAATCCTTGGGCTTGCGCGCGACGTCGTCGCGCACGTAGCTGGGCACGGCGTGCGCGGCGTCCACGGTCTCGCCGCGTTCGACCATGACCGCGGCCAGGCGCGCGATGTCGGCGGCGTGGGGATGGGTGACCGCCCCCACCTCACCCAGGCGTTCCCGCAGACCGGCCAAGGCTTCGGGGTAGGCCTCCCAGCCGTTGCCGGCGCCGTGCCAATCCGCGTCGAAGCGCTCCGGGGACAGCGTCGCGGGCTCGCTGACGCGCTCCGGTCCCGCCGGCTCCGGCCTGTCCGGATCGCCGCACTCGAACGCCCCCCAGTAGACCTCGCGCATGCGCGCGTCCTGCAGGCACAGCACGCGGCGGGCGCCGCGCTCGCGCGCGCAGCGGGCCGCCTGGGCGGCGAGATCGGAGACCGGCGCCACCGGCAGGCCGGCGCCGTAGGCCAGCCCCTGCACCACGCCGGTGGCGATGCGCACGCCCGTGAAGGCGCCGGGGCCGCGCCCGAAGGCGATCGCATCCAGGTCGGTCAGGCGCAGGCCCGCCTCCGCCAGCAGCTCGCGCGCCATCGGCAGGAGCAGCTCGGCATGCCGGCGGGGCGCGATCTCGAAGCGCTCGGCCATCTCGCCGTCGCGCCACAACGCCGCCGAGCAGGCCTCCGTGGCGGCATCCAGGGCCAGGATCCTCATGCCGCGGCCAACGCCCGCAGGAAATCGGCCGCGGCCGCCGCGTCCCGGGTCACGGGCATGGGCGGCAGGCTCTCGCGGAACACGCGGCCATAGCCGCTGCCCGCCAACCGGGGGTCGCAGATCGCCAGCAGGCCACGATCGTCGTCATCCCGGATCAGGCGCCCCGCCCCCTGCTTGAGGGCAATCACCGCCTGCGGGAGTTGGAAGGACATGAACGGGTCCTCCCCCCGCTCGCGCATGGCGGCGGTGCGCGCCGCCAGCACCGGATCGGAGGGCGACGCGAACGGCAGGCGGTCGATGATCACCAGCCGCAGCCCGCGACCGCGCACGTCGACGCCTTCCCAGAAGCTGCCGGTACCGATGAGCACGGCGTCGTCGCGGGCGCGGAAGCGGTCCAGCAGCTCGCCGCGGCCGTGCTCGCCCTGGACCAGCAGCGGACCCACGCCGCGGTGCTGCAGCAACTCGGCGTAGCGGCGCACGGCACGATGGCTGGTACACAACAGGAAGGCACCGCCCCCGGCGGCCCGGATCAGCGGCAGAACCGACTCGATCACCGCCTCGTCGTAACCCGGCGAACGCGGCGCCGGCATCCCCTCGGGCAGGTAGCACAGACTGTTGCGGCGATAATCGAAGGGACTGTCCAGGATCAGGGTGTCGGCCTCCTCCAGACCCAGGCGGCCGGCGAAATAGTCGAGGCGGCCGTCCACGCTGAGCGTGGCCGAGGTGAATATCCAGGCGCCGGGATGCGCCGCCAGCGCCCGCCCGAACGGCTCGGCCACGTCCAGCGGCGTGGCGTGCCACATCCAGCCCGCGCCGCGGCGCTCGATCCAGCTCACGCGGGCCGGATCCGCCTCGCGCAGCAGGCCCAGGCGCGCCCGCAGGTCGGCGATGCGCTGCGCCAGCGCCTGGAGCACGTCACTGCGCTCGGCGACGGCGCGCGCGGCCTCCCCGGCCTCGTCGAGCGCGCGGTCCAGGTCATCGGCCGCACCCAGCAGTCCCGTGTCACGCGCCAGATCGGGCCAGGCACGGCCCGCGCCGCCCCCGAGCCGTTCGAGCGCGGCGAGGAAGCCGTCTTCCGCGATCTCCAGCGCCCGCAGCGTCGCGTCCAGGTCGGGCATGTCGCCGCCCAACTCGGCGCATTCGGCGTGACCGTCGCGCACGAGATCGCGAAGCTGGCGGCCGGACAATGCCTGGCCGAAGAAACGTCCGGCAATCTCCGGCAGCTTGTGGGCCTCGTCCAGGATCACGGCGTCGGCGCCCGGCAGCACTTCGCCGAATCCTTCCTCGCGCAGGGCCAGATCGGCGAACAGCAGGTGGTGGTTGGCGATCACCACGTCCGCCGCCTGGGCCGCGCGCCGGGCCGCCAACACCCAGCAGTTCTCGTATTCCGGGCATTGCCCGCCCAGGCAGTTGTCGGTGGTGGACGTGATCCGCGGCCACAGGGGATTGCCGTCGCCGACGTCGCCGATCTCGGCGAGATCGCCGGTGGCCGTGCGCGCGGCCCATTCCCGGACCGCGTGCAACCGGCCCGCCAGCCGACGGTCGCCCGCCGCCTCGGCCAGGTCCAGGCGGTGCCGGCACAGGTAATTGCCGCGCCCCTTGAGCAGGCTCACCCGCAGCCGCCGGCCGAGGGCGCGGCGCACTACGGGCACGTCCTTGCGGTAGATCTGGTCTTGCAGGTTTCGGGTGGCGGTGGACACGATCACCTTGCGGCCGGAGGCCAGCGCCGGGGCCAGGTAGGCCAGGGTCTTGCCGGTGCCCGTACCGGCCTCGACCAGCAGCCGGTTGCCGCCGCCCAGGGCCTCGGCCACCGCCGCCGCCATCCGTTCCTGCACCGCGCGGGGGGCATAGCCCGGCAGCTCGTGCGCCAGCGGCCCCTCGGCGCCGAACAGATCGCCGGTCGCCGCGGTCATCGGCTCGTGCGGCCGCGGTAATACTCGGCGCGGGCCGAGGCCGCGTCGGCGCCGACATTGTCGCCGCGCATGCGCCGGGACTGCGCGATCAGCTCCCAGTTGCGCGCCTGCACGTAGGGATTGTCGCCGGCCAGGCTGTTGGACTTGCGCGCCAGGGCCTCGGTCTGTCCGGGCTGGTCCTGGGCCAGCCGCAGGGCCGCCAGCCGCTGGTACAGGAAGGGGTTGCGCGGCTCCACGTTGAGGGCGCGCTCGACCGTGGCCGCGGCGAGGTCCAACTCGCCGGCCGCGGCCTGCTCGTCGGCGCGGCCGAGCAAGGCGAGCACGGCCGGACCGCTGGCGTCGGCGGCGGTGCGCGGCGGCGGCGGCGCCTGTTCCCCGGAGGACGGCGCCGGCTCGTCCCGGGGTTCGTCGGCATCGGGCAGGGGCCGGGGCGCCGGCGCCTCGGCATCCGGTGCGTCACGATCCGGCGGCGGCGGCGCGACCGGGCGCTGCGCGCAGCCCGCGAGCAGCAGCCCGACGAGGGCCGCCGCCAGGATGCCGGCGCCGGTCCGCTCCAACCTAGCGGAAGAGATCCAGGAACCAGTTGCCGCGTTGTTCGTCTCGCCCGGGTTCATCCGGTGTCTCCTGATGCTGATCCGCGTCCGCGTCGCGGCCGGCCGCCGGCTCGCAGGGCTCGATGTCCGCGGGCACGCTACCGGCGATGAAGGGCACTTCGACCGCCGCGCTGCAATCGCGCGCCTCGCCGAACAGGCCGGCGGCCACGGAAACATCACCCTCGCCGTTCCCGGTCGCGGCGTCGCCGGCATCCTCGTCCGTGTCGAGCAGTAACGGCACGGTCTCGATGCCCTCGGGCCGCAGGGGACTGTAGCTCGCCGGCTCCAGGTCGCGCATGGTGCGCGCCCACAATTGCAATGCGCCGCTCGCGCCCGTCAGGCCCGCGGGCTGATTGTCGTCTCGGCCCACCCAGACCACCGCGACCCGGTTCTCGGCGAAGCCGGCGAACCAGCTATCGCGCAAGTCGTCGGTGGTGCCCGTCTTGCCGGCGACCTTGAGACCACCCGGCAGCGTGTAGGACGCCGACTGCGCGGTGCCGTGCTCGACCACGCGCCGCAACGCCCAGTTGAGCAGGTAGACGGACTGCTCGTCATAGACCCGTTTGATGCGCAGAGGGTAACGGTTGAGGGGGTCGCCGTCGCGCGTGGTGACCGCCCGGATCGCCTTGAGCTCGGTGTAGTAGCCGCCGCCCGCCAGCGTGTTGTAGATCTGGGCCACTTCCAGGGGCGCCATGTCGATGGCGCCGAGCGCCAGCGACGGCAACGGCACCGGCTCGCCCGGATAGCCCAGCGCGGTCAACGTCTCCACCACGTCGGGCAGGCCCAGGTCGAGGGCCAGCCGGGCGGTGGCCTGGTTGTAGCTGTGGGTGAGCGCGGCGTGCAGGGGGACGTTCTCGCCGTGCGATTCCATGCTGTAGTTGCGCGGCCGCCAGACATCGCCGTTGGGCAGGCGCACCTCCAGCTCGCGGTCGTCCAACGGCGTGATCAGGTTGTAGTGCCGCGGCCGGTCGAGCGCCGTGAGATACACCATCGGCTTGATCAGCGAGCCGATCGGACGCTGGGCGTCCAGGGCCCGGTTGAAACCGGCGAAGCGCGCGTCGCGCCCGCCCACCAGCGCCAGCACGCGCCCGCCCTCGACGCTGGTGACCACCGCCGCCGTCTGCAGGGTGCCGTTCTCGATCCCGCGGCCACGCTCCAGATCCGCGAGGCCGCCGGAAACGCGCGCCTCCACCGCCGCCTGGGCCGACGGATCGAGCGTGGTGAAGATACGCAGACCCTCCTCGGTGAGGTCCTGGTCGCGGTACTGCCCCTGGAGCTGGCGCCGGACCAGGTCGATGAAGGCCGGGTACTGGGTGGTGCCGCGCGGGGCCTTGGCGGTCACCCCCAGGGGCCGGTTGCGGGCCTTGGTCAGCGCCGTCTCGTCGATGAAGCCGGCGTCGTGGAAGATGCCGAGCACCAGATTGCGCCGGTTCTCGGCGCGTTCCGGATGCCGGCGCGGGTCGTAGTAGCTGGGCCCCTTGACCATCGCGATCAGCAGCGCGATCTCGTGCGTGGCCAGTTCCTGCAGCGGCTTCTGGAAATAGAAATAGCTCGCCAGACCGAAGCCGTGGATGGCGCGCGCGCCGTCCTGGCCGAGATAGACCTCGTTGAGATAGGCCTCGAGGATCGCCTCCTTGCCGTAGTGCGCGTCCAGCAGCACCGCCATCAGGGCTTCCTTGGCCTTGCGGGTCAGGGTCTGGCGGTTGGACAGGTAGAAGTTCTTGACCAGTTGCTGGGTGATGGTGGAGCCGCCCTGCACCACCCCGCCGGCGCGCAGGTTCGCCCAGGCCGCGCGGGCGATGCTCTTGAGCGAGATGCCGTGGTGCGCCAGGAAGCGCCGGTCCTCGACCATGATCAGACCCGCCACCAGCAACGGCGGCGCATCCCCGAGCTGGACCAGGATACGGTCCTCGGCCTTGGCGGGATGGATGCTGCCGATCAGCAGCGGATCGAGACGCAGCAGCACCGGATCCTCGCCGCCGGATGCCAGGCTCTGCAGGCCGGTTATCCGCTCGCCCCGGAAGCGCACGCGGGCCTTGCGCGCCGGCTGCGGGCCGTCCCAGAAACGGAACGCGCGGGTGTGCACCTCGATCGCGCCGGGCTTGCGGCGATAGCGGCCGGGACCGTCCAGGTCGTCGCTGCGGGTGTAACCCTGGCGCTCCAGCGCCGCCACCAGCCCGGCGGCGTCCAGCTTGCGCCCGGCATACAGTTCCAGCGGATCGGCGTAGACCTTGGCCGGCAGGGTCCAGCGGGCGCCCTCGAAGCGGGCGCGGACCTGGCCGTCGAGATAGACCAGGTACAGCGCGGCCGCCGCCGCGGCCAGGCAGCCGACCAGCAGGAGATACGGCAGGAGCCGGCGCCAGAGGCGCCGTTCGCGGGCTTTTCGGCTCAAGGGCTCGGGTGGCGCGGTTCAGGCAAACAGCGGGTGATGATAGCAAAAGTCCCCGCCGGGCCATCCCCGGCGGGGCCCCCGCGATGCCGCGGACGGATCGTCAGCGACGGTCCTTGTGGCCGCCCGTGGCGACCTCTTCCATATCCTCGATGCTGGTATGGCGCACGTCCTTGCCCTCTACGAAGTAGATCACGTACTCGCCGATGTTGGTGGCGTGGTCGCCGATGCGCTCCAGCGCCTTGACCGCCCACATGACGTCCAGCATGTGCTGGATGTTGCGCGGATCCTCCATCATGAAGGTGATGCACTGGCGCACGAGGCCTTCGTACTCGCGATCCACTTCGCCGTCGGCCTGCGCCACCCGGACCGCGGCCTCGGTATCCATGCGCGCGAACGCATCCAGGGCGTCGCGGACCATCTCGCGGACGTGGCGGCCGAGCTGCTCGATCTGGCGGAAGGCGCTCTTGGGTCGGTTGTAGCTGGCCAGGTGGGCGGCCAGGCGGCCGATCTTTTCGGCCTCGTCGCCGATGCGCTCGAGATCGGTGGTGGTCTTGGCGATCGCCAGGATCAGGCGCAGGTCGCCGGCCTGGGGCGAGCGCCGGGCGAGAATGCGGGTACAGTGCTCGTCGATCTCGACCTCGAGGCTGTTGACCTTGTAATCGCCGCGGGCGACCTCCTCGCCGAGACCGCCCTCGCCGTCGACCAGCGCGCGCACGCCGTCGGCGATCTGCTGCTCGACCAGGCCGCCCATGGTGAGCACCTGCTCGCGGACATCCTCCAGATCGACGTCGAACTGGCGTGAGGTGTGCTTTTCGATTCCGACCTTTTCCATAGTGGCTCTCGTTGTGTCGTCGGGCCGGGCGTCAGCCGTAGCGGCCGGTGATGTAGTCCTCGGTCTTCTTCTCCTGCGGGTTCGTGAACAACGTGTCCGTGTCGTTGAACTCGATGATCTTGCCCAGGTGGAAGAACGCCGTATACCCCGCCACGCGCGCCGCCTGCTGGAGGTTGTGGGTCACGATCACGATGGTGTAGTTGTCCTTGAGCTCGTCGATTAGCTCCTCGATGGTCGCGGTGGCGACCGGATCGAGGGCCGAGCAGGGCTCGTCCATCAGCACCACCGACGGACTCACGGCGATCGCGCGCGCGATGCACAGGCGCTGCTGCTGGCCGCCGGACAGGGCCAGTCCGGGCGTCTCCAGGCGATCCTTGACCTCGTCCCAGAGACCGGCGCGCTTGAGACTGCGCTCGACGATCTCGTCCAGCTCCGAGCGGCGGGCGCCCAGGCCCAGGATACGCGGGGCGTAGGCGATGTTCTCGTAGATCGACTTGGGGAACGGGTTCGGCTTCTGGAACACCATGCCGATGTGCGAGCGCAGCTCCACGACGTCCACGGACGGATCGTAGATGTTCTGCCCCTCGATCTCGACCGTGCCCTCGATACGCACGCTGGGCACCAGGTCGTTCATGCGGTTGAGGCACCGCAGGAAGCTGGACTTGCCGCAGCCGGACGGCCCGATCAGGGCGGTGACCTCGTTTTCGGCGACATCGAGATCGACGCCGAACAGGGCCTGGGTGTCGCCGTACCACAGGCTCAGGTCGCGGACCCGGACCTTGGCGTCACGGACTTGTCGGCGTCGGTCGATCTTGGGACTGGCCATCGCGGCGGTATCCTTCCGCGTGAGATTTCGCATTAGCATCTTTGACCTCGATAGCGAATGGCAACTACCAGCGCCGCTCGAAACGGTGACGGAGGTAGACGGCGAAGGCGTTCAGGCTGATCAGCAGGCCCAGCAGGACCAGGATACCCGCCGCGGTGCGCTCGACATACGCGCGCTCGGGCATGCCCGCCCAGGTGAAGATTTGCGCCGGCAGCACGGTGGCCGCGGAGGTGATCGAATCCGGCGCGTCCGGGATATAGGCGATCATGCCGACGATGATCAGCGGCGCGGTCTCGCCCATGGCCTGGGCCACGCCGATGATGGTGCCCGTGAGGATGCCCGGCAGCGAGACCGGCAGCACGTGGTCGCGCACGGTCTGCCAGCGGGACGCCCCCACCGCGAGCGCGCCGTGGCGGATGTTCTGCGGTACCGCGCGCAGCGCCGCGCGGGTACTGATGATGATGATCGGCAGCGTCATCAGCGACAGCGTCAGACCGCCGGCCAGGGCCGACGAGCGCGGGACCCCGAAGAAATTGATGAAGATGCCCAGGCCCAGCAGGCCGAACAGGATCGACGGCACCGCGGCCAGGTTGTTGATATTGATCTCGATGGCCTGGGTGAAGCGGTTGTCGGGGGCGAACTCCTCCAGGTAGATCGCCGTCATCACGCCGATCGGGAAGCTGATCGTCAGCACGATCAGCATCACGTAGAACGAGCCGACGAAGGCCGACCACAGGCCCGAGTTCTCGGGGATCTTGGAGTCGCCGTTGGTGAAGAAGTTGGTGTTGAACCCGTAGCCGACGCGGCCCTCGCGATCCAGCCGCTCGTAGACCGCCAGGGTCTCCGGCGGCAGCGTGTCGACATTGCCCTTGCGGTACTGGTCGATATCGGCCTTGGCGGTGACCCATTCCGTGCGCGTGGTGCCCATCAACTCCGGCCGGTGCTCGACCCGGCGCGGCAGGCTGCGGAACCAGGCCCGGCTCACCAGCGGCGCCACGTCCTCGTCCACCGCGCGCTTGGCGAAATCCACGCTGCGTTCGTTGTAGGCGGCCTCGACCTGGATCTCGGTCTGCACGAACGCCATGTGGCCCTGCCGGATCATGTCGGTGAAGAACAGGACCAGGAAGGCCATCGCCAGCAGCAGCGCGCCGATGCAATAAGCCTTGAAGCGCTTCTCGGCGCGGTAGCGGCGCCGCAATTGCGGCGAGGGCGTGAGGCGAATCGGTTCACTCATGCGCGGCTACTCGTAGCTCTGGCGGAAACGCCGGATGACGATGATGGAGACCAGGTTCAGGACCAGGGTGACGACGAACAGCGCCAGGCCCAGGCCGAAGGCGGACAGGGTCTCGGGGCTGTCGAACGCCTGGTCGCCGGTGAGCGCGGACACGATGCGCACGGTCACCGTGGTCATGTCCTCCAGCGGATTGGCGGAGAGGTTGGCGCGCTGCCCGGCGGCCATCACCACGATCATGGTCTCGCCCAGCGCGCGGGACACGCCCAGCAGCGTGGCCGCCATGATGCCGGGGAAGGCGGCCGGCAGCAGGACCTTCTTGATGGTCTCGGACTTGGTCGCGCCGAGGGCGTAGGAGCCCTCGCGCAGGGAATTCGGGATGGAGTTGATCACGTCGTCGGACAGCGACGAGATGAACGGGATGATCATGATGCCCATGACCAGTCCCGGTGCCAGCGCGTTGGTCGCCGAAGCATCCAGACCGAGTGAATCGGCAACGGATACCACCAGCGGACTGACCGTGATGGCGGCGAAGAAGCCGTAGACCACGGTGGGGATACCGGCCAGGATCTCCAGCATCGGCTTGGCCGTGGACCGGACCTTGAAGGAGGCGTACTCGGACATGTAGATCGCCGAGAACAGACCGATGGGCACGGCCACGGCCATGGCGATCAGGGTGATCATGAAGGTGCCTGCGAACAGCGGCACCGCGCCGAACTGGGACTCGGCGGTGACCTGTCCCGCCCGGTAATGGGCGACCGGGCTCCAGGTGGTGCCGGTGACGAACTCCCAGACACTCACCATGCTGAAGAACTTGAGCGACTCGAACAGGATCGAGATCACGATGCCGAAGGTGGTCAGGATCGAGATCAGCGAGGCGCCGAGCAGCAGGAAATACATCATCCGGTCGATCGCCGTGCGCGCCCGCATCCGCGGATGCACGGTCCGGAGACCCAGGCCGAGCCCGCCCGCGGCCACGAGCAGGCAGGCGACGAACACGAACGGCGCCGCGGGCACCTCCACGCCTGCCAGGCCGGCGACCGCGGCCACCGACGCCAGCGCCAGCGCGGGCAACGCCACCCATACCGCCACCACCGTGCCGTACTGTCCCGGCAGCGAGTGCATGCGGGTGCCGTGGGTGGTGAAGGCGACCGCCCGGCGTCGCCCCAGGTAATAGGCGAAGGCGGTCAGCGGCAGCAGGCCGCCGAAGAAAATCATCAAGATCTGCGAGGTATCCAAAATTCCCTTCCCCGTTGGTCCCGGCAGCGGCGTCGGTGCGAATCTTAGCAGCCTCGGGAGGCCGGCCCGAAAACGGCCGGCCTCCCGCGGCGGCGAAACCGGCCGCCTACTGCAAGTCGGACAGTGTCAGGTTGGCGCGATTCTCCCAGCGCTGCCGGATCCGCGCCTGATCGGCCGCCGGCAGGGAGATCAGGCCCAGACCCTTCAGGTAGCCCTCGTCCGAGATCATCTGCGGGCTCACGAACAGGTCCACGTACTCGACCAGACCCGGTACCTCGCCGATGTGCGCCTTCTTCACGTAGAAGAACAGCGAGCGCGACACCGGGTACTCGCCGGAGCCGATCGCGGCGCGCTCCGGCGCCACGCCGTCGATGGTGGCCGCGGCCACCTTGTCGCGGTTCTCCTCCAGGAAGGAGTAACCGAATATCCCGATGGCGTCGGCGTTCTGCGCCAGCTTCTGCACGATCAGGTTGTCGTTCTCGCCCGAAGGCACGTAGGCGCCGTCCTGGCGGATCTTGGTGTAGGCGCCGCCGTAGCCGTCGATGTTCTCCGAGCCGTGCTCCATCACCAGCTCCTCGAAGGCGTCGCGCGTGCCCGAGGAGGTCGGCGGGCCCATCACCAGGATCTCCTTGTCCGGCAGCGAGGCGTCGATGTCCGACCATGTCTCGTAGGGGTTGGCCACCAGCTCGCCGTCCATCGGCACCTTGTCGGCCACCGCCAGGGTGATCTGCTCGCGGGTGAGCGCCCATTGCGGCTGACCCTTCTGGTAGGCCAGCACGATGCCGTCGTAGCCGATCTTGATCTCGACGATGTCCTCGACGCCGTTATCGCGGCACATCTCGAACTCGGAGGGCTTCATGCGGCGCGAGGCGTTGGTGATGTCCGGGTGCGTCTCGCCCACGCCCTGGCAGAACAGCTTCATGCCGCCGCCCGAGCCGGTGGACTCGATCACCGGGGTCGGATAATCGGTGGTCGCGCCCAGCTCCTCCACGACGTAGCTGGCGAAGGGATACACCGTGGACGAGCCCACGATGCGGATTTGATCGCGCGCTTGCGCGCCGGTGGCCGCGCCGATGGCGGCCAGCGCCACGACGGCCGCGCCGAACCTGCGGAAAGTCTTGCCGGTCATATATCGATCTCCCTGGTGGGTGTCGGGCGGGAAATCCGCCGCCACCGGGAGTCTGCTCGGGTTCGGTGAAGACTTTATGTCGGGAATATTACAGTTGTGTGACAGCCGGAAAAGGCTGTCATGCCGAGGCCCGGACGCCGGCCGGGGTTGCCGGGAAGGCGCCCGAGCTGCGGTTGGCGATACGGACCAGCGCCAGCATCAGCGGTACCTCCACGAGCACGCCGACCACCGTCGCCAATGCGGCTCCGGAATCGAGCCCGAACAAGGCGATGGCGGTGGCCACGGCAAGCTCGAAGAAGTTGCTGGCGCCGATCAGCGCCGCCGGCGCGGCGACACAATGCGGCAGCCGCCAGCGCCAGGCCCAGGCATAGGCCAGCGCGAAGACGAAGAACGTCTGGACGATCAACGGCACCGCGATCAACGCGATATGCAGGGGATGGGCCAGGATCACGCCGCCCTGGAAGGCGAACAGCAGCACCAGGGTGCCGAGCAGTCCGAGCACGGGCAGCCGGCCGACACGGTCCAGGAAAACCTCCTCGAACCAGGCCCGCCCGCGGCGCCCGATGACGAACCGGCGGGTGGCGTAGCCCGCCACCAGCGGAATGAGGATATACAGTCCCACGGAGATCGCGAGCGTGTCCCAGGGCACCGGGATCGAGGACACGCCCAACAGCAGGATCACGATGGGCGCGAACGCGAACAGCATGATCAGGTCGTTGAGCGCCACCTGCACCAGGGTGTAACCCGCGTCGCCGCGCGTCAGGAAGCTCCACACGAACACCATCGCCGTGCAGGGCGCCGCACCCAGCAGGATCGCCCCCGCGACATATTGCGACGCCAGGTCCGCCGGTATCCACGGCGCGAACAGCACTTCCAGGAACAGCCAGGCGAACAGGAACATCGAGAACGGCTTGACCAGCCAATTCACCGTGGAGGTGACCGCCAGCCCGCGGGGCTCGCGCCGCACCCGGACGACGGCGGCGAAGTCCACCTTCACCATCATCGGGTAGATCATCAGCCAGATCAGCACCGCGACCGGCAGGTTGACGTGCGCGACCTCCCATTGCGCCAGGGTTCCCGGCACCGCCGGCAAGAGACGGCCCAGGACCACGCCCGCCACGATGCACAGGGCCACCCACAGGGTCAGGTAACGTTCGAAGAAATTCATGCCCTCCGAGGGGGGCATCGTCGCGTCCGCGTTATTCGCCGTGTCCGGCATCGTCATCTCCGAATCGTCGCGCTAGCCGGCGCAGCGCATGGCGGGCCGGTCCGGCATGGCGCGCAGGCGCCGGCGGTCGTCGGCCAGGGACCCGGCCGCCCCCTGTTCCGCCGCGCGGATCATGGCGTGGACCCAGTCGGGCAGGTCGGGCGCCAATCGATAGTGGACCCACTGCCCGTCGCGCCGGTCCCGCACCAGCCCGCCGGCACGGAGTTGGGCGAGGTGGCGCGAAATCTTGGGCTGGACCACGTCCAGGGTCCAGGTCAGCTCGCACACGCAGAGCTCGCCTTCCGCGGCCAGCAACAGCAGGCTGCGCAACCGGGTTTCCTCGCCCAGGAGGCGGAAGACGTCGCTGACGTTCACGGACATGATTCCGGCGGCGGATAAATATGCATATACGAATATCCGTATATCTTAACCCGTGTCAATCGCGGTCGACACCCCGACGGCCGATCGCCTCGACCTCGCCCTGGAGACGCAGGCGGTCGAGCCTGTCCAGCGGCAGGTTCACGAACAGACGGAGACGCTGCTCCAATTCGCGATAGGCCGCGCGGAAGGCCTGCAGCCGCTGCCGTTCGTCGCCCTCGGCGGCCGCCGGATCCGGCGTGCCCCAGTGGGCGGTCACGGGCTGGCCCGGCCAGACCGGACACGGCTCGCTGGCGGCCCGGTCGCAGACGGTGAAGACGAAATCCATGGGCGGTGCGTCCGCGCCCGCGAACTCGTCCCAGCTCTTGCTGCGCAGTCCCTCGGTGGCGATGCCGAGTTGCCGTAGCAACCGCAGGGTCATCGGATGGACGGCCTCCTTGGGGTAGCTGCCCGCGCTGTGGGCACGGAACCGCTCGCCGGCCATCCGGTTCAGGATCGCCTCGGCCATGATGCTGCGGGCGGAATTGCCCGTGCACAGGAACAGGACGTTGTAGATGCGTTCGCTCATTGCGGCCCTCCCGGCCCGGGTTGCGGCTTGCTCACGGGGCGGAGACATTGCAACGCACCCGCATGACGGCTCGATGACAAATGCGTGTCCCCGCGCGTGACAGCCGGATGACATGATTGTTGCGCCTGGCTGACGGAAAAAGGAAAGGCCCCGGCAGGCTTGCCGGGGCCGGATACGAGAGCGACTTCCCGGCAGTCGAACCTCTTCAGAGGACCTGCTGGAACTGGATGTAGAGGGTGTCGGCGTCGTCGCCGTCCACGCCCTCGATATCCTGCCCGAACTCGTAGGTCACCTGGATCTTCGCGTTGTGCTTGTTCAGGAAGTAGTTGCCGCCCACCGAGATGCGGGTGTCGGTCTCGTCCCAGGCGTCGGCGTCGAGCGCGGAGTAGCCCAGCACCCCCTCGAAGCGGCTCGGGACGAGCATGTAGCCGCCCTTCACCATGTACGTCTCGAAATCGGCGTCGCCGTTCGCGTCCACCATGCCGGTGGGCGCGCCGAAGCTGGCCGAGTCGGCGTCCAGCTCCGCGGAGAAGCTCTGGTAGGCGGCATCCACGGACAGGTAGCCCGACCGGAAGGCGGCGTCGATGCCGGCGCCGGTGATGTCCTCGTACTGGTCTTCGACCTCGCCGCTGCCAGTCCCGAAATCGACGTCCTCGTCGTTGCTCCAGGTGAAGGCGTTGATGCCGATACCCAGTTTCATCTCCTCGCCGAACGCGCCCTGGGCCAGCTTGAAGTGGCCGAACGGGTTGAAGTCGACGCGGCCGGCGATCAGGTTGCCGAAGTACTCGGCGTCGGAACTCACCCGGCTCTCGAAGTCGACCTTGTTCAGACTGGAGTCGGGATCAATACCGGCCTGGTAGACGCCGACCTGGCCGATGAGAGTGTCATTCTTGGCGGTGTAGGAGATACCCATCTCCCGGTCCGGCACGCCGTAGTTGTGGTCGCCCACGAACTGGCGCTCCACGAACTGCTGCCGCTTGGACGAGGTCAGGGCCTCGCGCGAGAACGGCACGTAGTGGTTGCCGACGGTGATGTGGCCTACCGAGAGGCCGCTGTAGCGGATATAGGCGTCCTTGACCTCGGGATCGTCGGAGCTGTCGCCGAAATCCACCTGCCAGATGCCGTAGGTGTCCTTGGTGACGCTGCCCTCGACATAGAGCCGCAGGCGACGCAGGAAGAAATCATCCTCGCTGTCGCGCTGGTCCGGGTCGACGCGCATGTACTGCGCCTGCAGGCGACCGCCGATCTCGACGTACTTGTCGCCTTCCTCGTAGAGGGTGACGCCGGCCGCGGCCAGCATCGGCGCCGCCGCGGCGGCCGCGCCGACCAGGGCGCCGGAAACGTTCGCAAGAGTAAGCTTCATGGGTGTCCACTCCCTTCTGTGTCGTCGGCTCGATGTTGTGAGCCGCGGCAAATGTATTCCCGCGGCATGACCACTTTGTAAAACTTTTGTGACCGTTTGGTGACAGCGCCGGGGTATCGACGCAGGGAGGGCGCGTGCGATCAGGCCGCTTGCCGGGCCTGGGCGCGTTGGGCGGGGAAACGGCAGGTGAACGTGCTGCCGGTATTGGGCTCGCTGGCGATGTCCAGCTCCGCCTCGTGGTGCTCCAGGCAATGCTTGACGATGGCCAGGCCCAGGCCGGTGCCGCCGGAGCTGGCGTGGCGTCCGGCATCCACGCGGTAGAAGCGTTCGGTGAGCCGCGGGATGTGCTTGGCCTCGATGCCGATGCCGCTGTCGCTCACCTCGAAGTAGACGCCGTTGTCGTCCCGCCACCAGCGGACGTCGATGTCGCCCTCGGCCGGCGTGTACTGGGCGGCGTTGCCGATCAGGTTGGCGAACACGCTCTCGAGCTCGCCGCTGCGGCCGAACAGGCACAGCGACTCGTCGATGTCGGTGGCGAAATGCAGGTCCTTCTGGTCCGTGCGCTGGGCGTCCGCGACCAGGCGCCGGATCATGGCCGGCACGTCCACCACCTCCTGGCGCTGCTGCAATCCTTCGGCCTCCACGCGGGCCAGTTTGAGCAGGTTTTCGATGATCCGGCCCATGCGGGCGGCCTGCTGGCCCATCTCGCCGATCGGCCCCTTCCAGCGGCGCAGGGCGCCGGTCTCGCCGATCTCCTCCTCCATCATCTCCAGGTAGCCGCGCAAGACGGTCAACGGCGTGCGCAGCTCGTGCGAGGCGTTGGCGACGAAATCGCGCCGGGTCGCCTCGAGCTGCTTCTGATGGGAGATGTCGCGGGCGATCAGCAGGCGCTGCTCGTTGCCGTAGGGGATGATCCGCAGCGACAGGATCACGTCGTCGCTGACGCTCGACGGCACCTCCACCTCGCTGCCCTCGGCCCCGTGCGTGGCCAGGTATTCGGCGAAACGCGGGTGGCGCACCAGGTTGACCACGCGCTGCCCCACGTCCTGGGCGCTGCGCAGGCCCAGCAGCGCGGCCGCCGCCTGGTTGAACCAGACGATCCGGCCCTGGCTGTCGATCACGACGGCCCCGTCCGGCAGCGCGGCGGTGGAGGCCTGGAATTCGCTGAGGATGTTCTTGAGCCGCTTCTTGCGCTTGCTGTTGCGCTGCTTGAGCCGGTAGAACTCGAGGAAGATCTCCTGCCAGATGCCCAGGCCCTCGGGCGGCATGCGCTGGTCCGAGCGCAGCCAGCGGTGGAGCTGGTAGGCGCTGGCGAGGTGCAGCGCCAGATAGAGCGACATCCCGATCAGCAGCGCGGCCAGGGCGTACCCGAGCAGCAGCCCGGTCAGCCCCCATAGCGCCAGCCATAACAACAGGGCGACGATCTCGCGCCGCCACGCGGTGCCGAGACCGACGCTGGGGATACTCACAACGCGGCCGGCCGGGTCCTCACCCGGCCTTGGTCGAGAAGCGGTAGCCGCTGCCGCGCACGGTCTGGATGAACCGGTCGAAGCCGAACGGCGCCAGGGCCTTGCGCAGCCGCCGGATGTGCACGTCCACGGTGCGTTCCTCGACGAATACGTTCTGGCCCCAGACACGGTCGAGCATCTGCTCGCGCGAGTAGACCCGTTCCGGGTTGCTCATGAAGAAACGCAACAGGCGGAATTCGGTGGGACCCAGCCGGACCGGGTCCTCGCCGGCGGAGACGCGTTGGCTGGCGGCGTCCAGGCGCAGGCCCTCGACCTCGATGGTTTCGTCCTCGCCGCCCGGCAGCGTGCGTCGCAGCACGGCGCGTACCCGCGCCACCAGCTCCGAGGAGGAGAACGGCTTGACCACGTAATCGTCGCAGCCGAGGTTGAGGCCGCGGACGCGGTCGTCCTCCTCGACCCGGGCGGTGACCATGATGACGGGCATGTTGCGGGTGAGTTCGTCGCGGCGTACCTCGCGCGCGAACTCGGCGCCCGATACCCCGGGCAACATCCAGTCGAGCAGGATCAGGTCCGGCCGGTCCTCGGCAATCGCCAGCCGCGCGCCCTGGGCGTCCTCCGCCTCGCTGACGCGGAAATCGGCGCGCTCGAGCGCGAAACGGATCATGTCGCGGATCGGTGCCTCGTCCTCGACCACGAGAATGTGTTTGTGCTGCATGGTCTGCTGTTTCATGCCTGAACCCGCGCTCAAGCTAGCCAGGAAAGATTACAGCAACGTGACACCGGGTCGTATCACCCCCACGCAACCCATTGATCGCACTCCCTTTAGGATCGCGGCGACTCAAGACTCCAGCGCCCGCTCCACGATTTCGCGCAGATCGCTGGACGGGCCGGCCTGCGCCAACCGTTCGAGTTGCGAGCGCATGCTCTCGCCCTGCGGCGCCGCGTAACGCCGCCAGGGCGCGAGCTGGGTGGCCAGGCGCGCGGCGATCTGCGGGTTGATCTGGTCCAGCTCCAGGATCCGGTCCGCGAACAGGCGGTGACCACCGCCGTCCGCGGCATGGAACCCCGGCAGGTTCGCCCGCGCGAAGGCACCCAGGACAGCCCGCACCCGGTTGGGATTCGACAGATCGAAGCGCGGATGCGACAGCAACGCCTGGATCCGGTCCGCGGTTCCCGGCAGGCGGCAGCCGGCCTGCAGCGAGAACCACTTGTCCAGCACCAGCGGATCGTCGCGCCAGCGCGCCTCGAAATCGTCGTAGGCCTCGGCCCGCTCGGGGCCGTCGGCATCGCGCAGGGCGTTGAGGGCGGCCATGGTCGCGGTCATGTTGTCGGCCGCGCGGTAGTGCGCCAACGCCTCGGCGCGAGCCTCGGGCGTATCCAGGGCGGCACGGTAGTCCAGGGCGAGCGCCGCCAGCCGCCGGCGTGCCACGGCCGCCGGTTCGAAGCGGTAGGGGCCGCTGTCGGCGCAGGCCGCCAGCAGCTCGCCCCACTCCGCGTACAACGCCTCGCCGAGGCGCCGCCGCAGGGCGTCGCGGGCGGCCACGACGGCGGCGACGTCGATCGGCTCGAACAGCTCGGCGAGCTGGGCCTCGCCCGGCAGGGACAACATCTCGGCCAGCAGCGCCCGGTCCTCGGGCGGGTGCCGCAACAGGTCCCGCACGACCCCGATCAGGGCATCGTCCGCGGGCGACGGCTCGCGCCCCTCGCGCCGCGCCGCCATGTCCGCGCGCATGGCGTCCAGGAAAAGCCGCTGTGCCGCCTCCCAGCGCGCCACCGGATCGTCGTCGTGCGCCAGCAACGTCAGCAGCCGCTCGCGGCCGTCGTCGCAGTCCAGGCGAACCGGGGCCGAGAATCCCCGCAGGAGCGACGGCACCGGCGCGCGCTCTCGCCCCGGGAAGCGCCACGTCGCCTCGCTGTCGTGCAGTTCCAGCAGGCCGGCGTCCTCGATCGCGCCGGTCTCGGGGTCCACCAGCCCCAGGGCGACGGGCACGTGCAGCGGCGGCGCGCCCTCCGGCCCCGCCACGGAAGGCGGATGCTGGCGCAGGGTCAGGCGGTACTCGCCGGTATCGGCGTCCCACTGGTCCTCGGCGCTGATCCGCGGGGTGCCCGGCTGCTCGTACCAGCGCCGGAACTGGCCCAGATCGACGCCGGCGCTCTCCTCCAGCGCGACCACGAAATCCTCGATGGTCACGGCCCGGCCGTCGTGCTTGCGCAGGTAGTGGCGTACCGCCTCCACGAAGGCATCGCGGCCGAGGATGCGCGCCATCATGCGGATGATCTCGGCGCCCTTCTCGTAGATGGTGATGGTGTAGAAGTTGTTCATCTCCACGTACGACTCGGGCCGCACGGGATGGGCGTTGGGCCCCGCGTCCTCCGGGAACTGGATCTCGCGCAGCAGCCGTACCTGCTCGATCCGGGTCACGCCGGGCGAGCCGTGGTCGGCCGCGAACTGCTGCTCGCGGAACACCGTCAGGCTCTCCTTGAGCGAGAGCTGGAACCAGTCGCGGCAGGTGACGCGGTTGCCAGTGTAGTTGTGGAAGTATTCGTGCGCCACCACGTCGCGGACGGTGGCGAAGTCGCGGTCGGTGGCGGTCTCGGGCGTGGCGAGGATGCAGGCCGTGTTGAAGATGTTCAGGCCCTTGTTCTCCATCGCACCCATGTTGAAGCTGCCGACGGCGACGATCATGTAGACGTCGAGGTCGTACTCCAGGCCGTAGACCCGCTCGTCCCAGGCCATGGCCTGCTTGAGCGACGCCAGGGCGTGACCACAGCGGTCCTCGTTGCCGTGCTCGGTATAGAGTTGCAGGGCCACGTCGCGGCCGGAGGCGGTACGGAACGTATCGGTCACGCAGGCGAGGTCCCCGGCCACCGCCGCGAACAGGTAGCAGGGTTTGGCGAACGGGTCCTCGTACACGGCGTAATGCCGCCCCGCCCCGGCCTCGCCCGCCTCGACGCGATTGCCGTTGGCGAGCAGCACGGGATAACGATCGGCATCGGCCTCCAGGCGCACGCGGTAGCGCGCCATCACGTCCGGCCGGTCCGGGAAATAGGTGATCCGGGAAAAGCCGTTGGCCTCGCACTGGGTGCACAGGATCTCGCCCGAGCGGTACAGCCCCTCCAGGGCGGTGTTCGCCTCCGGCTCGATGCGGTTGCCCACGGTCAATTCGAAGGCCGCGGCCGGCGGCGCGCCGATCGTCAGCGAGCGGCCGTCGAGGCGGTAGTCGCCCTCCCCCAGCGCGCGTCCGTCCACGGCCAGGGAGGTCAGGGTCATCTCGCGCCCGTCCAGCACCAGCGGGCCGCCGTCGCCGTCGGGGTTGGGCCGCACCGACAGGCGCGACGATACATCCGTGTGGCCGTCACGGATGTCGATGTCGAGCTCGACCTCGTCGATCAGATAGGCCGGCGGCCGGTAATCCTTGCGGTATTTGCGCTGCGGCGCGTCGCCGGTCATATAAGCGGCTCTCGATCCGATGTCGTGAATATATCCAAAAAAACAACCACAGAGACACAGAGAACACAGAGCGGAAGATATTCTTGTTATTACTTTTCTGTGTAGTTCTCTGTGTGCTCTGTGTCTCTGTGGTTCATGGCTTTATCAATTCCGGCGCAGGACCACGCTGCCGGCCGAATAGCCGGCGCCGAAGCCGCAGAGCACGGCGACGTCGCCGGATGCGAGGTCGTCGTGGTACTTGTGGAACACGATCACCGGCGAGGCCGAGCTGGTATTGGCGTACTCGTCCAGCACCGAGGGCATCTCGCCGGTTTCCGGGTCCCGTCCGAGCACGCGCCGGGCGATCAGGGAATTCATGTTGATGTTGGCCTGGTGCAGCCAGAGGCGCTTGATGTCGCCGGCGGCCAGGCCGAGGTCGTTGACGTGGCCGGTGATCAGCTCGGCCACCATCGGCCCCACGTCCTTGAACACCCGCCGGCCGTTCTGCACGAAGCGCCGGTCGGCGTTGCTGCGCTGCGGCTCCTCGGACGGGTTCAGGAAACCGAAATTGTTGCGGATGTTGTTCGAGAACTTGGTCTTGAGCCGGGTGCCCAGGATCTCGAAGCCGCCGTCCGCGACGTCTTCCGCCTCGACCAGCGCGGCCGTGCAGACGTCGCCGAAGATGAAGTGGCTGTCGCGGTCGCGGAAGTTGAGATGCGCGCTGCAGATCTCGGGATTCACCATGAGCACGCGGCGGGCGCTGCCGCCGGCGATCATGTTGGCCGCGGTCTGGAGGCCGAAGGCGGCCGAGGCGCAGGCCACGTTCATGTCGAAGCCGAAGACGCCGCCGCCCAGGTACTCCTGGATTTCCACCGCCAGCGCCGGGTAGGGACGCGGCAGGTTGGAGCAGGCGGTGATCACGGCGTCCACGTCGCCCGGCTCGCGGCCGGCGTTCGCCAGGCATTCGTCGATCGCGGCCAGGGACATCTCGCACATCAACGACGGCTCGTCGTTGCCGCGGGTACGGAAACGCGGACGCATGCGCTCGGGATCGAGGATGCCGCCCTTCTCCATCACGTAGCGGCTGCGGATGCCGGACGCCTTGTAGATGAAGTCGCTGTCCGAGGGCTGCAGCGGCTCCAGCTCGCCCGCGGCGATGGCGTCGGCGTTCTCGGCGTTGTAATGCTCGACGTACTGGTTGAAGGCGGCCACCAGCTCGTCGTTCGAGATGGCTTCGGGCGGGGTGTAGAGCCCCGTGCCGGTGATCACGGCGTTTTTCAATGCTCTCTCCAGGCTTCGATCGCGGTGCGGACGACGCGGACTGTCATAATAGTGGGTTCATGCGGATGTCATTCTCGCGCCTGCGCCCGCGCGCGACAACCGTTCGTGGAGGCGCGGCGGCCTCAGGCGCGGTCCGCGACGGCTTCCGCAACGGACCCCGTGCCGAGAACGGCCAGGCGATCGCTCACGAAGCGCGCCGTCGACGCCTCGCGGCGCACGCTCATGTGCGAGCCCTGGTACCAGTGGCAATCCGGCTCGCCCCAGTGCCGCCACAGGGACAGCGGCTGCGCGGGCGGCACGATCTGGTCCCCGGCGGCGGCGAACAGGCCCAGGCGTTCCCGCGGCACCCGCGGCGCCAAGGCCAGCGGCGAGACCGGCGACAGCAGGCGGCCGAGACGCTCCCGCGTGATCCCGCGCGACTCGATGAAATGCAGGTGCACCGGCGGCATGTGGTGCCAGAGCGCACCGGGGATATCCGCGAGCGGGATGCCGGCGATCACCGTCGCCAGATCCGGCTCCATCGCCGCCAGCAGGGCGGCGTTGTAACCGCCCAGGCTATAGCCCAGTACCCCCACCGCGGGCGCGCGCTCGGACTCGCGCAACCAGCCCAGGACCCGCCGCAGGTCCCAGAGAGCCTGGGCCTCGGCGTGCAGGAGGTCGGCCATGGGCCCGTCCAGGAAATCGCTGCCGCTCAGGCGGTGATGGCACCGGGGACCGTGCAGGGGCAGCACCGGCAGGACGACGTTGAAGCCCAGGCGGTGGTGCAGGACATCGATGTCGAACAGGCTGAAATCCAGCCAGGGCATGCCCATGCGGTAGCCGTGGATGCCCAGTACCCAGGGCCGCGGCGCACCCTCGTACCGGAATACCCACGCATGCGCGCGGCGATTGGCGGCATGACCGAGCCAGCGCTGCGCGCCCGGCAAGCCGGGATGCGGACGATAGCCGCTGTCGAACCGCAGGTGCAGGAAATCCCGGCGCGCCGCGCGGCGCGCGCGGATCTCCGGCTCGGCCGGCGGCGGCGATGCGTGGAACGAGGCCGGCTCGGCGAGCCAGCCCTCGCGCTCCGCCAACCGCTCGAGTTGCTCCAGTTCGTCCAGATCGCGTTCGACCTGGCTGCCGCCGGGGATGCGCGCGGCACTCAGGAAATACGCCAGCACCGCCTCGTCGAGGGCCGCCTTGCGGGCCATGCGTGCGTTCCGCTCCGGTGCCGGCGCGCCCGACGGCACCGGCTGCAGGAGCAGCGCCGCGCGACCGGCGGCGGCGAAGCTCAGCACGCCAAGGGCCAGGAACAGGAGACCGGCCGACACTCCCGCCCAGGGCAACGCCAGCAGGCCCAGGGGCAGGCTGAGACCGGCGCCCAGGGCCATGTAATGGGTGATCTGGCGGTCGCCGGGCCAGAGGAACAGGGCCACGCCGGCCCCCAACATCAGACCGCCGGGCACGCTCGCGAGCACGCCGAAGGCCAGGTCCGTGCGCCAGCCGATGGCCAGCCAGGCCAGACCCGCGGCGACGGGTATCAGCGCCCCCGGAAACCAGCGCGGCGGCAGCCGTTCGGTCACGGCGCCCTCATGCCAGGTTGCGCAGATAGGTCACGAGAAGCGCGATCACCGCGAACAAGACGCCCTGCGCGATCCAGCGCCATGCGGCGCCGCGCCGCATGCCCCAGACGGCGGCCGCCGCGGCCAGCCCGAACAGCGCGAACACCACGGTCGCGGCCGCCACGCCGGCGAAGCTGCCGCCCACCTGGGCCGCCTCCTCCTGGTACAGGGCCATGATCAGGGTGACCACGCTGAGCACCAGGGTCATCGAGGCCCCGGCGATCAGGCAGGCGATATTCAGTATCTGGAGATATCTCACGTTGTCCGGTCGCGGCGCTTGTCCCGCATCGTCGCGAGACCGGGCGCGATCTCGCGGTAGACCTTGGGGCTCGCCAGCGCGACGCGCCAGAGCGCGCCGACGAAATAGCGCATGATCCTGTCCCGGTAGAAGAACACATTGCGCGCCAGGCGCAACTCGCGATCCCGCATCAGTTCATGACGGTCCGCCGGTTCGGGGCCGGTGCGGACGGTCACGCTGAGGGTGATCGAAAGCGGCTCGCGCTCCCGCCCGCGGCGCCGGTCGGTTGGCGCCTTCCGGGTCATGGGCGTAGTCTCGCGGAGCCGTTCATGTCCCCCTATATTTAACACCGCCGCAACCGGAGGTCGAACGTCAGCGCCATGAGCGATACCGACAAGCTCGTCTGCTTCCTGCACGGCAAGGAAAGCGGTCCCTGGGGCACCAAGATCCGTCATCTCGCCGACATCGCCGCCGGACGCGGCTGGCGGGCGGTCTCGCCCGATTTCCAGCATACCCACGATCCCCACCGCCGGTTGGAGGAGTTGCTGGCGGACCCGCCCGCGGCCGACCGCCTGGTCCTGTGCGGCTCCAGCCTCGGCGGCTATGTCGCCGCCCGCGCCTGCGAACGCCTGCGCCCGCAGGGCCTACTGCTGCTCGCGCCCGCCCTGTATTTCCCCGGTTTCGACGAGGAGCCGGCGGATTGCCCGTCCCTCACGGTGGTGGCGCACGGCTGGCGCGACGACATCGTGCCGCCGGAGCGCGCCCTGCGCTTCGCCGAGCCGCGGTGCGCCGAGCTGCATCTCTACGACGACGGCCACCGGCTGGTCGACAGCATCGACGCCATCGGCCGGTTGTTCGGCGATCTGCTGGATCGCGCCGCGGGCTGAATACCGCCCGCGATCACGCGGTCGGCGCCAGCGCCGCCGCGCACTCGCGAACAAATCCCGGTCCGCGGTAGATCAGCCCCGTATACACCTGGACCAAGCTGGCGCCCGCGTCGATCTTGGCGCGGGCATCGTCGCCCGTCATGATGCCGCCGACCCCGATGACGGGCGCCGCGCCGTCCAGGCGCCGGACCAGTCCGGCCAGGGTCGCATCCGCCAGCGGCCGCAGCGGCGCGCCGCTGAGCCCGCCCTGCTCCGCCGCCAGCGGGTCGTCCTCCAGGCCGGGGCGGGCGATGGTGGTGTTGGTGGCGATGACCGCGTCGACACCGTGGTCGACCACCGCCCCCGCGATCGCGTCCATGCCCGCCTCGTCCAGGTCCGGCGCCACCTTCACCGCCAGGGGGACGTAACGGCCGTGGCGATCGGCCAGCGCCGACTGCTCGCCCTTGAGGGCGGCCAGCAGCCCGCCCAGGGCCTCGCCGCCCTGGAGGTCCCGCAGCCCGGCGGTGTTCGGCGAGGAGATGTTGATGGTCACGTAGGACGCGTGCGCGTAGACCTTGCGCAGGCAGAACAGGTAATCGTCCACCGCCCGCTCGATCGGCGTGTCGAAGTTCTTGCCGATGTTGATCCCCAGGATGCCGCGGTAGCGACTGGCCGCGATGCGCTCCAGGAGGTAATCGACGCCGCGGTTGTTGAAACCCATGCGGTTGATGATGGCGCGCCGGTCCGGCAGCCGGAACAGCCGCGGGCGGGGATTGCCCGGCTGTGCACGCGGCGTCACCGTCCCCACCTCCAGGAAGCCGAAACCCAGGGCGGCGAGGCCGTCGATGCAGCGGCCGTCCTTGTCCAGGCCGGCGGCCAGCCCCACGGGGTTCGGGAACCGCAATCCCATGACGGTGACGGGCGCGGCCGGTACCCGGGCGCCGTAGCCGGCGCGGGCGACGGGCGCGGCGCGGGCGAGGGACGCCAGCGTGAGGTCGTGGGCGCGCTCGGCGTCGAGCGCGAACAGGGCGGATCGGACTAGACGATACATGGACTGCTGGTTAAGCTGCCGACGGACGACTGACAGACCAGCCGAAAGGACCGATATGCGCAAGGATACCATCCTGGTGGTGCTCGCCGTGGCCGCCGTCGCCGCCGGCACCTACTTCATTCTCGAGACCACCGTGCCGCAGTCCGAGCCGCAACTGGCCTCCGTGGTCCCGGACAAGCCGCCGGTGGTCGAGGAGCAGAAGGCGAAGCAGGCGCCGGAAGACCAGCGGGTCGACCCGACCGCGCCGTAGCCCCCGCCGCGCGGCCCCATGCGATGCCGGAAGGCGCCGCATCATCGGGAACGCGAGCCCATCCCCGACCGGGGCGCCGGCCTGACCCGCGTCCTGTTGATCGCCCTGTCGCTGCTGCTCCCGCCCGTTTTCGCCGCCGACACCGGCTTCTCCGGCGGGATCACGCTGGAGCCCGACGAGGAAGAAGACAACGCGGCGCCCTCGCAACCGTCCGACGCAGCCGCGCCGTCGACCGCTGACGGCACCGACGACGCCAAGGCCGGCTCATCGGGTATAGCCTGGTGGCGGAACCAGCCCACCGGTGCCGCGCTGCGCCTGAACCATGCCGGCGCCTTCAACAACGCCCCGGGCGGCGGTCCCGCGATCGCCCTGCTCTTCACCGGGCGCTTCGACAAGGACGGCCGATTCAACGAATACCTGAGCGTTTACCGGCCCGGCGGCCGCCGCGTCGAGGGTCGCTGGCGGGTCGCCGCCAGCGACCACGTGCTGTATTTCCCGCTCCCCGCGTCCGGCGAGTACCTGGTCCGTCTGCGCGCCGGCCTGCCCGACGCCGAGGGAAACCGCCTGCCGCGATCGCTTTCGGGTCCGGTGACGATCCCCTGAAGGGCCTCACCGATTCGGCCCGCGCGGGCCGATTTGCGATAATGCGCGCATGATCGCCGCCACCGACAACACGAGCCGCCACCACATCAGCGTGGCCCCGATGATGAACTGGACCGACCGGCACGACCGGTATTTCCTGCGCCTGATCACGCGCCGCGCCCTGCTCTACACCGAGATGGTCACTACCGGCGCGCTGCTGCACGGCGACGCCGACGCGCACCTGCGCTTCCATCCCGACGAGCATCCCGTGGCCCTGCAACTCGGCGGCTGCGAGCCGTCGGCCATGGCCGAATGCGCCCGCATGGCGGAGGACGCCGGCTACGACGAGGTCAACATCAACGTCGGCTGTCCCTCGGACCGGGTTCAGAACGGCCGCTTCGGCGCCTGCCTGATGCGCGAGCCGATGCGCGTCGCCGACTGCGTGGCGGCGATGCGGGCGCGGGTGGCGATCCCGGTGACGGTCAAGACCCGGATCGGCGTCGACCGCGACGACAGCTACGACTTCCTCGCCGCCTTCGCCGAGGCGGTGGCATCGGCCGGTTGCCCGACACTGATCGTGCATGCCCGCAAGGCCTGGCTACAGGGGCTCAGCCCCAAGGCCAACCGCGAGGTGCCGCCCCTGGATTACGCCCGCGTGCACCGCCTCAAGCGGGATTTCCCGGACCTGCGCGTGGAACTCAACGGCGGTATCGAGGACCTCGACACCGCCGAGGCCCAGCTCGCCCACGTCGACGGCGTGATGCTGGGACGGGCGGCCTACCAGCGGCCGTACCTGCTGGCGGACGTGGACCGCCGTTTCCACGGCGACGACGCACCGCCGCGCAGCCGCGAAGACGTGGTCGCGGCCCTGCTGCCCTACCTGGAACGCGAATACGCCGCCGGCACCCCCGTGCAGCGGATCACGCGCCACGTCCTGGGGCTGTTCCACGGCCGGCCCGGCGGCCGCCGCTGGCGGCGCTACCTGAGCGAGAACGCCCACCGCCACGACGCCGGTCCCGAGGTGCTCACGGACGCCCTCGCCGCCAGCCGGCCGCCGGCGGCAACCGAACGCGCGGTCGCCTGATGACAGCCTTGAAGAACCTTTTCCGGCAGCAACCGCCGGCCGCGCCCCGCGTGACCCTGGCGACCGACCACGGCGACATCGTCCTGGCACTGGACGGCGAAGCCGCGCCGCGCACGGTCGCCAACTTCCTCGCGTACGCAGGCGACGGTTTCTACGACGGCACCGTGTTCCACCGCGTGATCGCGGGCTTCATGATCCAGGGCGGCGGCCACGACACCGGCCTGGCCCAGCGCCGCCCCGGCCGCGCCCCGGTACGCAACGAATCCGACAACGGCCTGCGCAACCGGCGCGGCACCGTCGCCATGGCGCGCACGCCCGATCCGCATTCGGCCACCTCGCAATTCTTCATCAACCTGGCCGACAACACCGCCCTGGACGCCGCCGAGGGCCAGTACGGCTACACGGTGTTCGGGCGTGTCGTCGAGGGCATGGACACGGTCGACGCCATCGCCGCCCTGCCCACCGGTCCGGCAGGACCGCTGCGCAGCGACGTGCCGCGGCCGCTGCCCACCATCGAGACGGTCCGGGTCGAGGCGGACGCGTGAGCGTCCACTTCATCGCCGACCTGCATCTCCAGCGCGAGCGGCCCGGTATCGCCGCCATCCTGCACCGCTACCTCGCCGGCCCCGCGCGCGAGGCCGACGCCCTGTACATCCTGGGGGACCTGTTCGAAGTCTGGGTCGGGGACGACGGCGGCCTCGCCGAGTTCGCGGACACGATCGACGCCATCGCCGCGCTGGCCGAACACGGCACCGCCGTCTATTTCATGCGCGGCAACCGCGACTTCGCGGTGGGCCCGGATTTCGCCGCCGCCTGCCGTCTGACCATTCTCGACGACCCCGCCGTGGTCGAACTGCCGACCGCAACCGGCACGCGGCGGGCGCTGGTCTCGCACGGCGATCTGCTCTGCACCGACGACCACGCCCACCAACGCTTCCGCTCGCGCTACAACGACCCCCGCTGGCGCGCCCGCATGCTGCGCCTGCCGCTGTGGCTGCGCCGCCTGATCGCGCGCTACGCCCGCGCCCGCAGCCGCGCCGGCAACCGCCGCAAGGCCGCCGGCATCATGGACGTCAACGACGAAGCCGTGCGCCTGCTGATGCACCGCTATGACGTGCCATTGCTGATCCACGGCCACACCCACCGCCCCGCCGACCACGAGATCGAGGTCGACGGCGCCCCGGCCCACCGCCTGGTGCTGGCGGACTGGCACGAGGACCGCGGCGAGGTACTGATCCTGGATGACAGCGGCTTTCGGCGCGAGACTCTGACCTGACAGGGGATTCGCTCCAGTTTTCAGGCTGCCAGTCCCGGTTCCAGATCGGCAATGATGTCCTCGACGTTTTCCAGCCCCGCGGAGATGCGCACCAGGCCGTCGCCGATGCCGGCGCGGGCGCGTTCCTCGGCGGAGATGCGCGAGTGCGTCGTCGTTGCCGGGTGGACGATGGTGGTGCGGGTGTCGCCCAGGTTGGCGGTGATCGAGAGCATGCGGGTGCTGTCGATCAGACGCCAGGCCGCGTCGCGGCCGCCGCGGACATCGAACGACAGCAGGCCGCCGAAGCCGTCCTGCTGGCGCGCCGCGAGCTCGTGCTGGGGATGCGATGCCAGGCCGGGATAATAGACCCGTTCGACCGCCGGCTGGGCCTCCAGCCATTCGGCCAGGGTCTGGGCGGCGGCGGTGTGGGCGCGCATGCGCACTTCCAGGGTCTCCAGCGCCTTCAGGAACACCCAGGCGTTGAACGGGCTCATGCTGGCGCCGCCGCTGCG
Source organism: Salinisphaera sp. PC39 (assembly GCF_040361335.1). NCBI lineage: Bacteria > Pseudomonadati > Pseudomonadota > Gammaproteobacteria > Salinisphaerales > Salinisphaeraceae > Salinisphaera > Salinisphaera sp. PC39. Next base: position 62,519 of record NZ_APNM01000008.1, read on the forward strand.
CAGGATACCGAAGACCTTTTCGCCCACGGTCTCGGCGTCGCCGATCACGGCCCCACCCAGGCAACGGCCCTGGCCGTCGATGAACTTGGTGGCCGAATGCACCACGATATCGGCGCCGAACTCGATCGGGCGCTGTAGCGCCGGGGTGCAGAAGCAGTTGTCCACCACCAGCAGGCAGCCGTTGTCGCGGGCGATTTCGGCCAGCGCCGCGAGGTCGACGATCTCGGTGAGGGGATTGGAGGGCGTTTCCACGAACAGCATCCGGGTCGCCGGCGTGATCGCCTCGCGCCAGGCGTCGAGATCGGTGGGCGAGACATAGCTCGTGGTCACGCCGAAGCGCGCCAGGTGATTGTTGAACAAACCGATGGTGGAACCGAACAGGGTGTGCGCGGCCACGATGTGCTCGCCCTGGTTGAGCAGCGCCAGGCAGGTGGACAGGATCGCGGACATGCCGGAGGCGGTAGCCACGCAGGTCTCGCCCCCCTCCATCGCCGCCAGGCGCTCGCCGAAGGCACGCACGGTGGGATTGGTGAAGCGCGAGTAGATGTTCCCCGGCTCGTCACCGCCGAAGCGGGCGGCGGCCTGCGCCGCCGACTCGAACACGAAACTGGACGTGGCGTAGATGGGGAAGCTGTGCTCGCCCTCGGGCGTGCGTTCGGCGCCTACCCGCACACCTCGCGTGGCGGTGCCCCAGTGGTTCTGGTCGTTGTTCGACATGTTCTCGAAAACCTGTCGCAAGTGGTTCGTTTTTTGGGTTTTTTTATGGCGCCTCCCCTCACCCTAACCCTCTCCCCGACGGGGAGAGGGAACAACCTGCGCTCTCTCGCAGGAGAGGGAACGGCGGTTGCACGTTTCGGCGCAGGTGAAGCCAGACACAAAAAAACCCGCGTGCGAAGCGGGCCTTCCCCTTTTAGCGGCATTTCTTACGCGCCCGCAAGCTGGTCACAAATCGGCGCACTTCGCAGGGAGTAAGTTAGACCCTATTGGGGGCCCGGTCAAGATCGGGGCTTTGCACCAGTCCCTGTAGGCCGTGGTTTTAGGGTGATTCGTGATTGGTGATTTGTGATTCGCGGCGGGTCTTTAATCCTTCCTGCCAATCACCAATCACGCGTATCTCATCGGGCGTTGTGCAGCTCCAGGCCCGCCGCCTCGGTGTCGCGGCGACGCTCCTTGGCGGCGTCGGAGCGGAACAGTTCGAGCTGCTGAAGATAGTCCTCGCTGATGTCGGCCGTGACGTACTCGCCGGTGAAGACCGAATCCTCGAAGCGCTCGATATGGGGATTGCCCTTGCTCACGGCCCGGCGCAGGTCGTCCAGGCCCTGATAGATCAGGCGGTCGGCGCCGATGATGTCGCAGACCTCGTCGTCGTCGCGGCCGTGGGCGATCAGTTCGCTGCCGGCGGGCATGTCGATGCCGTAGACGTTGGGATAGCGTACCGGCGGCGCGGCGGAGGCGAAGTAGACCTTGCGGGCGCCGGCCTCGCGGGCCATCTGGATGATCTGCTGCGAGGTGGTGCCGCGGACGATGGAGTCGTCCACCAGCAGCACGTTCTTGCCGGCGAATTCCAGGTCGATCGGATTGAGCTTCTGGCGCACCGACTTCTTGCGCTGTTCCTGGCCCGGCATGATGAAGGTGCGGCCGATATAGCGGTTCTTGATGAAGCCCTCGCGGTATTTCACGTCGAGCTGCGAGGCCAGCTCCACGGCCGCCGTGCGCGAGGTCGAGGGGATGGGGATGACCACGTCGATGTCGTGGTCGGGCCACTCCCGCCGGATCTTGTCGGCCAGGTAGGTGCCCATGCGCAGGCGGGCCTTGTAGACGTAGACGTCGTCGATCACCGAATCCGGGCGGGCCAGGTAGACCCACTCGAACAGGCACGGCGAGTAGACCGGATGCTCGGCGCACTGGCGCACGTGGATCTGACCGTCCAGGGTGATCACCACGGCCTCGCCGGGACCGATTTCGGCGATGCGCTCGAAGCCCAGCGCGTCCAGGGCCACGCTTTCGGAGGCGATCATGTAGTCGGTGCCCGCCGGAGTCTCGCGCTTGCCGTAGACGACCGGGCGGATGGCGTGGGGATCGCGGAAGCCGACCAGCCCGTAGCCGGTGATCATCGCCACCGCCGCGTAGGCGCCCCGGCAGCGTCGATGCAGGCCGGCCACGGCCTCGAACACGTCGTCCTCGGTCAGGCGCAGGCGGCCGCGCTGCATCAGTTCGTGGGCGAAGACGTTGAGCAGGATCTCGGAGTCGGAATCGGTGTTCAGGTGCCGGCGGTCGGCCATGAACAACTCTTCCTTGAGCTGGCCGGCGTTTGTGAGGTTGCCGTTGTGGGACAGGCAGATGCCGTAGGGCGTATTGACGTAGAACGGCTGTGCCTCGGCACAGGATTCCGCGCCCGCCGTCGGGTAGCGCACGTGCCCCACCCCGGCGTTGCCCTGCAGACGCAGCATGTGATCGGTGCGGAAGACGTCGCGCACCAGGCCGTTGTCCTTGCGCAGGAACAGCCGTCCGTGGTCGGTGGTGATGATGCCGGCGGCGTCCTGTCCGCGGTGCTGCAGCACGGTCAGGGCGTCATAGAGCTCCTGATTGACCGGGCCGTTGGATACGATGCCGACGATACCGCACATGATGTCTGCCCACGTTGTGAATGAGGCGCTAGCCGGCCGGTGGCGCGTCCTGCGCGCCGTCGCCGGCCTCCCGGAAATCGATCGCGGCGGCGAGATCGGCCGGCAGCCGGTCCCGCACCCAGACGGCGCCCGCCTGGAGGTGCCCGACGAACACCGATTGGTGCCACCAGGCATCCCGCGGCACCGGCGTCAGGCCCGCCAGCAGCACCAGCAGGACCAGCACGGCGATACCGCGCAGAACCCCGAAGACGCCGCCGAGGGCGCGGTCCGTGCCCGTGAAACCGGTCTCCGAGACGAGTTTACCGATCAGGTGATTGATGATCGCGCCCAGCACCAGGACCGAGATGAACACGATGCCGAACGCCGCGCCGAGCCGCACCGATTGCACGGAAATCCAGGCCTCCAGCAGGCCGGCGCCGAATCCCGCCAGGCGATAGGCCAGCCAGAAGGCGAGAATCCAGGTCGCCAGTCCCACCGCCTCGCGGAAGAAGCCGCGGAACAGTCCGATGATCGCGGACAAGGCGACGACGGCGAGGATCGCGTAATCGATCCAGATCATGCCCCGGCCCGGGGATGGCTCATGGTCATATTTTAGCAAACTACGCCTGGTCGGCGCGCGTTCAGGGCGATTCCCGCCGGACCTGGGCGCTGCGGCCGCGCGCCTTGAGCGCCTCGGCGGCGCTCTCGGCCTCGGCCTCGCTCGGATAGGGGCCGACCCGCACGCGGTAGTAGGTGGTGCCGTCCACCTCGCCCTCGGCGTAGAACGCCGGAAAATCCGCCGCCAGGGTCTGCATCAGGCCGCGGGCGTTGTCCTCCGAGCGGAAGCTGCCGACCTGCACGGACCAAGCGGGACCGGCCGGTTCGTCCTCGGCGGGCGGCGCGGGGCCGGTCGGTACGTTGACGGGCTCGGGCTCGGGCTCGGGGGCGGGGGCGGGCTCGGCGTCCGCGGTCGTTTCCCGGTCATCGACGGTCGGGCCGGGCTCGGCTTCGGACTCGGGTTCAGACGGAACCGCCGATGCCGGCTCGCCCCGGTCCGCGGTATCCGCGGCGTTGCCGCCGCCCGTGGCCGCGCCCGGATCGGACGCGGTCTCCGAGATCGGCCGCGCCCCGCCGTCCGGGGTGATCTCGTAGACGCGCACGTCCTCGCCGCCACCGGTGTCGGTGCCGTCCAGCCACTGCACCAGCCCGAACGGTACCAGCACGCCCAGGACCACCAGGACCGCGGCTCCCGTCAGCCGCCGCTTCATCACCTCGTTCACAATGCCATCGCCTCCATCGCCGCCCCGACCGTGTAGAACGAGCCGCAAACCAGGATACGGTCGCCGGCGGCCGCCCGCGCCCGGGCGGCCGCCAGTGCCCGCGCCACATCCTCGTGCACCGCGGCCGGATTCGGCAAGCGCGCCGCCAGCTCGGCCCCGGACAGGCCGCGGTCCACGCCGGGCAGTCCGGCCGCGAGAATCCCGTCCACGTGCGGCGCGAGCGCCGCGGCGACGGCCGCCACCGGCTTGTTGCGTAGCATGCCCAGCACCAGGTGGGTGCGCCCGGCGACCGGGCGCCGCGCCAGCCATGCCGCCAGCACGGCGGCAGCCTCGGCGTTGTGGGCCACGTCCAGCACCACGGGCACCTCGCCCGGCACCGTCTGCCGGCGTCCGGGCACGGCGTAGCCGCGCAGTGCCGACGACAGGACATCCGGCGCCGGCATCGCTTCCGCGGCGGTCAGCACCGCCAGGGCCGTCGCCAGGTTGTCCGGCAGCAGCTCGTCCGCCGGCGGCAGGGTCGCCGTCGCGCCCCGCCAGTCCCGCCAGTGCCAGCCGTCGTCGCCGACGTCCAGGGCGAAGTCGCGGCCGACGAGATGGAGCTCGGCGCCGATCTCACGGGCCGCGGCGAGCACGCTCGCGGGCGGGTCCGGGTCGCCGCAGACCGCCGGCCGGCCGCCGCGCAGCACGCCGGCCTTCTCGCGGCCCACGGCCTCGCGCGTGTCACCCAGCCAGTCGGCATGGTCGAGGCCGATGCTGGTGATGGCGGCGACGTCCGCGTCGAGGATATTGACGGCGTCCAGGCGGCCGCCCATGCCCACCTCCAGCACGGCGGTGTCCACCCCGGCGGCACGGAAGACCAGCAGTGCCGCGAGGGTGCCGTATTCGAAATAGGTCAACGGAATGTCGCCGCGCGCGGCCTCCACCGCCTCGAAGGCCTCGCACAGGGCGTCGTCGTCGGCTTCCGTGCCGGCCACCCGGACGCGCTCGTTGTAGCGCACCAGGTGCGGCGAGGTGTAGGTGCCCACGCGCCGGCCGGCCGCGGACAGCAGCCGTTCCAGGATCATGGCGCAACTGCCCTTGCCGTTGGTGCCGGCGACGGTAAGGACGGTGGCGGGGAACGGTCTCAGTTCGAGCCGGTCGGCGACCGCGCCGACACGGTCCAGGCCCATGTCGATGCTGCGCGGATGCGCGGACTCGATCCGCGCCATCCACGCCCGGAGACGCCGGCCGGCGTCATCCGCGGGCACGCTCACTGCGCGGCCGGCTCCGCCTCGACCTGGCGGTGCGTGAACATCGCCAGCAGGCCGTACACCTTGTCGCGCATGTCGCGGCGATCGACGATCATGTCGATGGCGCCGTGCTCCAGCAGGAACTCGCTGCTCTGGAAACCTTCGGGCAGCTTCTGCTGCACGGTCTGCTCGATCACCCGCGGTCCGGCGAAGCCGATGCGCGCGCCCGGCTCGGCGATGATCACGTCGCCGAGCATGGCGAAGCTGGCGGCGACGCCGCCCATGGTCGGATGGGTGAGCACCGAGACATAGGGGATGCCGCGCTCGGACAGCCGCGTCAGGGCGGCGCTGGTCTTGGCCATCTGCAGCAGCGAGAACAGGCCCTCTTGCATGCGCGCCCCGCCGCTGGCGGCGAAACACACGAACGGCAGACCCTTGCCCAGGCTGACGTTGGCGGCACGGGCGAAGCTCTCCCCCACCACGCTGCCCATGGACCCGCCCATGAAGCGGAAATCCAGCGCGCAGGCGACCAGCGGCAGGCCGTTGAGCTCACCCTGCATGGCGACCAGGGCCTCGCGCTCGCCGGTGTCGCGCTGCGCCTGGCTCAGGCGGTCGCGGTACTTGCGGCTGTCGCGGAACTTGAGCGGGTCCTTGGGCTCCAGACCGCCGGACACCTCGGTGCGCGGCGATTCGTCCAGGAACCAGGCCAGCCGCTCGCGCGCGGACAGGCGCTGATGGGCATTGCACTTGGGGCAGACCTGCATGGCCCGCTCCAGCTCCGCGCGGTAGAGCACCGCGCCGCAGGCGCCGCACTTGGTCCAGAGGCCCTCGGGAACATTCTTCTTGCTCGCCGCGCTGTCGCTGCGCATCTGCGAGGGCATCAGCTTTTCCAGCCAGCTCATTCGGAAGCCTCCGATACCGCTGTCGCGTCCATCGCCCGCCGCATGTCGGCGAGCAGCGACGAAACCTCGTCCTCGATCCGCTCGCGGGCCGCATCCTGCCCGGCGAGCTCGGCGATCCGCGCCACCAGGGCGCTGCCGACCACCACCGCGTCCGCGACCCGGGCGACGGCCGCCGCGATCTCCGGCGTGCGCACGCCGAAGCCGACGGCCACCGGCAGCGTCGTGTGCCGGCGCACGGCCTCCAGGCGCGCGTCCAGGGCGCCCACGTCCAGGCTGGCGGCACCGGTCACGCCCTTGAGCGAGACATAGTAGAGAAACCCGGCGGCCTGGTCGCAGATGGTGGCCAGACGCGCCTCGGAGGTGGTCGGCGCGATCAGGCGTACCGCGTCCAGGCCCGCCTCCGCCAGCACCGGCGTGACCTCGGGCGCCTCCTCGGCGGTCAGGTCGACCACCAGTACGCCGTCCACACCGGCCTCGGCGGCGGCCGCGGCGAAGCGCGCCAGGCCCATCGCCTCCACCGGATTGAGATAGCCCATGAGTACCACCGGGGTCTCGGCGTCGCGCTCGCGGAACTCGGCGACCATGGCGAGCACGTCGCGCAGGCTGGTGCCGTGCGCCAGGGCCCGCTCGCAGGCGCCCTGGATCACGGGACCGTCGGCCATGGGATCGGAGAACGGCACCCCGACCTCCAGCACGTCGGCGCCGGCCGCCACCAGGGCGTGCAGCAGGCCGACGGTGGCGCCGGGCTCGGGATCGCCCGCGGTAATGTAGGGGATCAGTGCCTTGCGGCCGTCGGCCCGCAGGGCCTCGAAGCGTTGCGCCAGCAGGCTCACAGTTCGATACCCTCGGCCTCGGCCACGGTCGCCACGTCCTTGTCGCCGCGCCCGGACAGGTTCACCAGGATGGTCTGCTCGGGCGACATCTCCGCCGCCAGCTTCATCGCGTAGGCGACCGCGTGGGCGCTTTCCAGCGCCGGCATGATGCCCTCGATGCGGGTCAGGTCGTGGAAGGCGGCCAGGGCCTCGCTGTCGGTGACGCTCACGTAGCGCGCGCGGCCGATGTCCTTGAGCCAGGCATGCTCGGGGCCGACGCCCGGATAATCCAGGCCGGCCGAGACCGAATGGGTGGCGCTGATCTGGCCGTTCTCGTCCTGCATGACGTAGGTGCGGTTGCCGTGCAGCACCCCGGAGCGGCCGCCGGACAGCGGCGCCGCGTGGCGACCGCTGGCGATGCCGTCACCGCCGGCCTCGACGCCGTAAATGGCGACGTCCTCGTCGTCCAGGAACGGGTGGAACAGGCCGATGGCGTTGGAGCCGCCGCCGACGCAGGCCACCAGCGCGTCCGGCAGCCGGCCGCGGCGCTCCTGCATCTGGGCCCTCGATTCGCGGCCGATCACGGCCTGGAAGTCGCGGACCATCACCGGGTACGGATGCGGACCGGCGACCGTGCCGATGATGTAGAAGGTGTCGTCCACGTTCGCGACCCAGTCGCGCAGGGCCTCGTTGAGGGCGTCCTTGAGGGTGCGGGAGCCGGCGTCGACCGGCACCACCTCGGCCCCCAGCAGCCGCATGCGGAAGACGTTGGGCGACTGCCGGCGCATGTCCTCGCTGCCCATGTAGACCACGCACTTGAGCCCCAGGCGCGCGGCCACGGTGGCGCTGGCCACCCCGTGCTGGCCCGCGCCGGTCTCGGCGATCACGCGGGTCTTGCCCATGCGCGCGGCGAGCAGGCCCTGGCCCACGGTGTTGTTGATCTTGTGCGCGCCGGTGTGGTTCAGGTCCTCGCGCTTGAGCCAGATCTGCGCGCCGCCGGCCTTGCGGGTGAGCCGCTCGGCGTAATACAGCGGCGTCGGCCGGCCCACGTAGTCGCGCAGGTCGGATTCCAGCTCGGCCATGAACTCGGGGTCTTGCCGGGCGTCGTCATAGGCCCGGGCGAGTTCGTCCAGCGGCGCCATCAGGGTCTCGGCCACGAAGCGGCCGCCGTACGGGCCGAAATGGCCGCGCACGTCGGGCAACCCGCGCCAGGCGTGGTCGTTCTTGGGAAGGGTCTCAGCGCTCACGATCGCTCCTGTTCACGGCTTCGGCGAAGGCACGCATCCGGTCCGCGTCCTTGACGCCCGGGGCCGATTCCACCCCGCTGCTGACATCCACCGCGTACGGTCGGGTGCGGCGGATGGCGTCGGCGACGTTGTCCGGCACCAGGCCGCCCGCCAGCACCACCGGCTTGGCCTGCCCGCCACCGCGGGCCCAGTCGAAACCCTCGCCGCGGCCGCCGGCCTCGCCGACACGGTGGCTGTCCAGCAGCAGCGCGTGGGCGTCGGCGAAACGCTCGGCGTAGGCCGCCGGATCGGTGTCCGGATCGCCCATGGGCACGGCCTTCATGTAGGGCACGCCGAAGCAGCCGCAGAACTCCGGCGATTCCTCGCCGTGGAACTGCAGCAGGTCCGGCCGCAGGGTATCGACCACCGCCTGCACGTCGGCCGCCGCCGGGTTCAGGAACAACGCCACCCGGCTGACGAACGGCGGCACCGCGGCCACCACCTCGCGCGCCGCCGGCAGGTCCAGGACCCGCGGGCTATGGGCGTAGAAGACCAGGCCGACGGCATCCGCGCCGGCTTCGGCCGCCGCCCGGGCGTCCTCGGGGCGGGTGATGCCGCAGATTTTGATACGGGTACGCAGCACAGACCGTCATTCTATCACCGCGGGGGCGCCCGCGGGCGGGGCCGTGTCCTCGGGCAGGTCGTATGCCGGCGGATACTCGATGTGCCGGAAATACAGCCCGTGGGCCGGCGCCGTGGCGCCGCCCAGGCGCCGGTCGCGCGAGGCCTGGAGTTCCGCGATCCAGGCCGACGGCTGCAGACCCCGACCGACCACCATGAGGCTGCCGGCGATGTTGCGCACCATGTGATGAACGAAGGCGTTGGCCCGGATATCCATGATCACGAGATCGCCCGAGCGGCGGACACGCACCCGCTCCACCCGGCGCATGGGCGTGTTCGACTGGCAGCCGGCGGCACGGAAGGCGCTGAAATCGCGCTCGCCCAGCAGGGCCTGGGCGGCCTCGTGCATGGCCGCCGCGTCCAGCCGATGGCGCGAGTGCGCCGCGCGTCGCCCCAGCAACGCGGAGCGCGCCGGATGATCGAGGATCAGATAGCGGTACTCGCGCGCCACCGCCGTGTAGCGGGCGTGGAAATCCGGCGGCACGGGCCGTGCCCAGCGCAGGCTGATATCGGACGGCAGGTTGCTGTTGGCGCCGAAGACCCAGGCATGGTCGGGGCGGCGGGCCTGGCTGTCGAAGTGGACCACCTGACCCAGGGCGTGCACCCCGGCGTCGGTGCGCCCGCCGCAGACCACGGCGACCGGGTGGTCGGCGACCCGGGACAGGGCCGACTCGACGCGGGCCTGCACGCTGGGGGCGTGCGGCTGCCGCTGCCAGCCGTTGTAGGCGGTGCCGTCGTACTCGACGCAGGCCGCGATGCGCTCAGTCGGCATCCGTCGCGATGATCGTCCTGCCGCTGGTCGAAGCCGGGGCTAGCCCGCCCTGCCCAGCAGTTCCTCGGCCTCGCGCCGCTGCTCGGCATTGCCCTTGGACTTGACCTCGTCCAGCAGGCTGCGCGCCATGTCGGGCTCGCCCATGTCCAGATAGGCCCGGGCGAGATCGAGCTGGGTGGCGACCTCGTCGTCGTCCGCGTCCGAGGACGCCCCCGCCGGCTCGCCGGTCTCGTCGTCCGCGATGCCGGCGTCGCCTTCCTCCGGCTCGGTCCCGGGCGACAGCATCTCGTCGCCGGCGGTCCCGGTTTCCTCCGGCGTATCGCCGGACGCCGGCGCTTCGCGTCCGAGGTCCGCATCGTCCAGGTCGAAACCCTCGCCGAGCTCGAGATCGTCCCCGCCGCTCTCGTCGGGTCCGACCGGTTCCTCCAACTCTCCGAAGGTGTCCGACCCGACCGCCTCCTTGTCGGCGGTCCGTGTCTCGTCCCCGCCCTCGTCCGAGTCCAGGGTCAGCTCGTCCAGGTCGAAGTCCGCGAACTCGTCGTCATCGCCGGCGGTCTCGTCCTTGTCCGCGCCGGTCTGTTCCTCGTCGCCGGCGGCGCTGCCGGTTTCCTCGTCGCCGAGATCGAAATCGGACAGGTCGATGTCCAGGCTCGGCGGCGTACTCGCGGTATCGCGGTCGCCGGCGTCGTCCCCCGGCCCGCCGTCGGCCGTTTCGTCGTCATCGGCGGACGCGGCCGGTGCCGTCCCGGCATCATCCTCCCGGGACTCGCCGGTATCCGGCTCCGGCAGGTCGTCGCGGGACCGCTCGTCCCCGCCTCCGGCGGCCGGCGCGTCGTCCGTGCCAAAATCGAAGTCGAGGTCGAACTCGCCCTCGTCGGCCTGACGGAAAGCGTCATCATCGCGATCGGATTCGCCGGGCTCGTCGACCGTGGAGACCGCCGGGGTCTCCGGCTGCCAGTCTTCGTCCGGCCGCGAGTCCGGCGACGGCTCCGAGGCATAGTCGGCATCGTCCTCGAACAGCGGCGTATCCGCATCCGGCCCCGGCGCACCGGGACCGTGCACGGGACTCGCCTCGGCCGGCACGCCGGCGAAGCGCGGCTCGTCGGGGGCGATCTCGCGCCCCATCGCGGCCACCGTCCGCCAATCCGGATCGTCCTCGTCGGGCGTGGGGAAATGCCGCTCCGCGGCCTCCACGAACGCATCGCGCGCGCCGGCGTAGTACTGCACCTCCAGGATCTTTCGGCGCAGGGCCGGCTCGCCCGGATGCTCCTCGAGCCCCACCTCGAGGGCGGCCAGCGCCTCGTCGTAGAGTTCGTGCTCGATGTAGCTGTCGGCATCGGCCAACAACTCCGGCACCGAGCTGTGCTCGCTCGCCGTCTGCGCCTCGTCGGCCCGGTCCGCGGCATCGAAGGCCGGCGCGGTCGCGCCGGCCTGACCGATCGTCTCCGCCTGGAAATCGGCGGGCACCGGCTTGTATTGGCGGCGGCGCAGCCAGACCGCGAGCAGACCGGCGAGAACAAGCACCCCCAGCGCCAGCAGCAGGTTGCGCGGCGTCAGCAATCCGGCCGTGCCCTCCGGGATGACCGATTCGGCGCCCACCGGCGCGGTCTCCGCCGCGGCCTCCGACGATGCCGTTTCGCCGGCGCCCGCGGCCGGCTCTCCGGCGGCGGCCCCGGTCTCGCTCGTACCTTCGGCCTCGTCCCGGTCGCTGGCGACCTCCGCAGCCGGCGCGGCAGTCTCGGGCTCGCCCGTCTCCGGGACAGTCTCCGCGCCCTCGGCATCGGGCGTCTTGCTCTCGCCTCCGGCGGGGGCATCATCCGTCTCCGCCGCCGCATCGATGTCGGCGGTTTCCCCGGCCGGGGTCTGCCCGTCCGCGGCGCCGCCGTCCGTCGCGGCCGCATCGGCCAACGCCCGGGCGGTGGCCGCGGCGTTCTCCGCGATGCGCTCGCCCGCATCGGCGGTTTCGTCCGCGGTGGCGGGCTCACCCTCGTCCGTGGCGGTCGCGGTGGCGGTTTCCGGCTCGGGCTCGGCGGCCTCGTCGCTCGGCGGCTCCAGACGAAGTTCACCACCGCCGGGCGGCGCCTCGCCGGTGGGTTGCGGCCGGCTGGCGTCGTCCGCCTCGGCGCGCGCCGAGGCCGCGGTGCCGGGCCCCGAGCGTGCGTATTCGCGTTTCTGGTCGGCGATCTCCTGGCGGGCCACCGTCCGGTCGATCTGCCGTATTTCTTCCGCGTCCGGGATGATCAGCATGGTCCCGGCGCGCATGCGGTTGATGTTGCCCTCGAAGGCCTGCGGATTGGACTGATAGATGGCCAGCAGCATCTGGTCCATGGAGATCGCCGGATCCGGCCGCAGCTCGTAGGCGATGCTCCAGAGGGTCTCGTCCGGCGCCACCGGGCCGTAGCGGCGATAGGACGGTTCTTCCGCGCCCACCCGTTCGGCCGGCGCGGCGGGCGGGCTCGGTGCCCGTTGCGGCGTCGGTTCGGGTTCGGCATTCGCCGTTGTCCGCGGCGCCGGGGCCGGCTCGGGGGAGGCGGCGGGCCGGGCACCCTGTCCGCTCTCGGCGCCACCACCCGTCGCCGCCGTGTCCCGCGCGGGGGCCGGCTCGGGCTTGCTCTCGGCGCGCGTGGCCGGCGCCTCCACCGGCGGATCGAGCAGCACCGTGTACTCGCGCAGGGCGCGACCGCCGTCCCAGTCGGCGACCAGGAGGAGCGTGACGAAGGGCTCGCGCACCGGCCGTCGAGAGCGCAGCTCGACACGCATGCGGTCGCCGCCGGCCGGCCGCACGCCGACCTCGATGTCGTCGAGCGCGGCGCTGCGCGCCACCCCGAAGCGCTCGAAGGTCTCGGGCTCGGCGATGCGGACCTCGACCGAATCGCGCTCCGACGGCTTAACGGCCAGCAGCGTCACGCTGGCGTCGAACGGCTGGTTGAGGGCCGACTGCAACGTCAATTCGCCGAAGCCGAGCGCGTGGCTGGCGCCGGCGGCAAGAAGTGCGACAACGGCCGGGATGAGCTTGCGCATGCTGATCCTATTCTCCCCTCGAACGGCCTTTATAACCCACGCGGGGCACCCCATCAATGGATGGAGACGCGCAGGAACTTGATTTATCGCGGAAAAGCGGGGCTTCCCTGCCCCCGGCGGATGCGCAGGACCCGGAACGGATCAGAGGTGGTCCCGGATCAGGATTTCGGCGATCTGCACGCTGTTCAGCGCCGCACCCTTGCGCACGTTGTCGGACACCACCCAAAGGTCCAACCCGTTGGGATGGGAGATGTCCTCGCGGATACGGCTGACGTAGACGGCGTCGGTATCGGCGGCCTCGGTGACCGCGGTCGCGTACCCGCCCGGCTCGCGCGTATCCAGCACCGTGACGCCGGGGAAGCTCGACAACAGCTCGGTCGCCCGGGCGGCCGTCAGCTTCTCGCGGGTCTCGATGTGCACCGCCTCGGAATGGCCGTAGAACACCGGCACGCGCGCCGCGGTCGGATTCACCTGGATGCTGTCGTCCTCCAGGATGCGCCGCGTTTCCCACACCATCTTCATCTCTTCCTTGGTGTAACCGTTGTCCAGGAAGACATCGATGTGCGGCAGCACGTTGAACGCGATCTGCTTGGGATAGCTTTCCGGCGGCTGGATCTCCTTGCCGTTGAGCAGCCGCGCGGTCTGGTCGGCCAGCTCGCGGATCGCCGAGGCGCCCGAGCCGGAGACCGCCTGGTAGGTCGCGACGTTGATGCGCTCGATGTGGGCGGCGTCGTGCAGCGGCTTGAGCGCCACCAGCATCTGGATGGTGGAGCAGTTGGGATTGGCGATGATACCGCGCTGGGTATAGCCGCCTATGGCGTGCGCGTTGACCTCGGGCACGATCAGGGGCACGTCCGGCTCGCGCCGGAAGTGGGAGGTGTTGTCCACCACCACGCAACCCGCTTCGGCGGCCTTGGGCGCGAATTCCGCGGAGATCGAGCCGCCCGCGGAGAACAGACCGATCTGGGCCTTGGCGAAGTCGAACTCGGCCAGGTCCTCGATGCGGTACTTGCGACCCTTGAACAAAACTTCCTTGCCGGCCGAGCGCGCGCTGGCCAGGGGGTAGAGATTGCGCACGGGGAAATCCCGCTGCTCCAGGATCCGGAGCATGGTCTCGCCGACCGCGCCGGTGGCGCCGACGACGGCGACATCGAATACCTTGGTCATATGAGGTCCAGGGTTAGAATTTGTTTACAAGATTCTGAAAAATATGCCGTTATGCGATATCATTGCAGCATGTCGACGACCGCGCCGCCGATTTCGCCGGTGCCGGCGACCTGCTTTTCGTCGTCCATGATATCGCGGGTGCGCAGGCCGCGGTCCAGCACGTGCCCCACCGCGTGCTCCACCTTTTCCGCGAGATCGCCCCGGCCGAGGGTATAACGCAGCATCATGGCCACGGAGAGGACGGTCGCCAGGGGATTGACGATGCCCTGCCCCGCGATGTCCGGGGCCGAGCCGTGCACCGGCTCGTACAGACCCTTGCCGGCCTCGTCCAGCGACGCCGACGGCAGCATACCGATGGAGCCGGTGAGCATGGCGGCGATATCCGACAGGATGTCGCCGAACAGGTTGCCGGTGACCAGGGTGTCGAACTGCTTGGGCGCCCGCACGAGCTGCATGGCGGCGTTGTCCACGTACATGTGGGAGAGCTCGACGTCCGGATAGTCCTTGCCGACCTCGTTGACCACGTCCCGCCAGAGCTGGGAGACCTCCAGCACGTTGGCCTTGTCCACCGAGCACAGGCGGCCGTTGCGCTGGCGCGCGATATCGAAGGCCACCCGGGCGATGCGCTCGATCTCCTCGTCGGTGTAGAGCATGGTGTTGACCGCCTGGCGGCGGCCGCCGACGTCGGTGCGGGTGGCCCGCGGCTGGCCGAAATAGATGCCGCCGGTGAGCTCGCGCACGATCATGATATCCAGTCCGGAGACCACGTCCTCGCGCAGGGTCGAGGCGTGGGCGAGCTGGGGATACAGCATCGCCGGCCGCAGGTTGGCGAACAGGCCGAGCTCCGAGCGCAGGCTGAGCAGACCGCTCTCGGGACGCTGCTCGCGCGGGAGCTTGTCCCACTTGGCGCCGCCCACGGCGCCGAACAGGATGGCGTCCGCCTCCCTCGCCTTCGCCAGCGTGTCGGCCGGCAGCGGATCGCCCACGGCGTCCACCGCCGCGCCGCCGACGACGGCCTCGTCCAGCGTCACGTCCAGATCGTGGTCGTGGTTCAGGGCTTCCAGTACCCGAACCGCCTCGCGGCAGATCTCCGGGCCGACGCCGTCGCCCGGTAGCACGAGAACCTTCGCGGTCATTCTGTCTCCTTCGTCACGTGATTGGTGATTCGTGATCGGTGATTCGCGATCGGCAAGGGCGAATCACCAGTCACGAATCACGAATCACGGTATTAATTACAATTCGCGGAACAGCCAGGGCTTGGCCTCGCGGCGGCGGGCCTCGTAGTCCCGGATCGCGTCGGCATACTGCAGGGTGATGCCGATATCGTCCAGTCCCTGAACCAGGTTGTTCTTGCGGTAGGCGTCGATGTCGAAAGCGAACTCGCGGCCGTCCTCCAGGCGTACCGTCTGCGCCGGCAGGTCGATCTCGGCGCGCGCCGGCTCGTCGCCGGAGGCGGCCCGGAACAGTGTCTCGACCTCGTCGGCGGGCAACGCGATCGGCAGCAGGCCGTTCTTGAAGCTGTTGCCGTAGAAGATGTCGGCGAAGCTGGGGGCGATCACGGCCCGGAAGCCGAAGTCCACCAGCGCCCAGACGGCGTGCTCGCGCGAGGAGCCGCAGCCGAAGTTCTCGCGCGCCAACAGGATGCTGGCATCGCGGTAGCGCGGGTCGTTGAGCACGAAGTCCGGGTTCTCCTGGCGGGACGCCGGGTCCACGTCCAGGCCGCCGGCGTCCAGGTAACGCCATTCGTCGAACGCGAACGAGCCGAAGCCCGTGCGGCGGATCGACTTCAGGAACTGCTTGGGGATGATGGCGTCGGTGTCCACGTTGGCGCGGTCCAGCGGCGCCATGATCCCGGTATGCGTGGTGAACGGTTGCATGATTCTGGTCCCTCGGGTCCCGCGCCGCGGCGCGGGACGGTTGTCGGGTGATCGGGGCGGCTCAGGCGCTCAGCGCCTCGCGGGTCTCGGCCAGCTCGCGGATGTCCACGAAATGGCCGTGCACCGCGGTGGCCGCGGCCATGGCCGGGCTGACCAGGTGCGTGCGTCCGCCGCGGCCCTGGCGACCCTCGAAATTGCGGTTCGAGGTCGAGGCGCAACGCTCGCCCGGCTCCAGTCGGTCGGCGTTCATGCCCAGGCACATGGAGCAGCCGGCGTCGCGCCATTCGAAGCCCGCCGCCTTGAAGACCCGATCGAGTCCTTCCTTCTCCGCCTGCTGCTTCACCAGGCCGGAACCGGGCACCACCATCGCCAGCTTGATGTTGTCGGCGATGCGCTTGCCACGCAGGTACACGGCCGCGGCGCGCAGGTCCTCGATGCGGGCGTTGGTGCAGGAGCCGATGAACACCTTGTCCACCGCGATGTCGGTGATCGGCGTGCCGGGCTTCAGGTCCATGTATTCCAGGGCCTTGCGCCAGCTTTCGGCGCGCGTGGGGTCGTCGCAGGTATCCGGGTCGGGCACGGCGCCGTCCACCGGCGCGACCATCTCCGGGGACGTGCCCCAGCTCACCTGCGGCCGGATCGAGGCGGCGTCCAGGGTGACCACGCGGTCGAACTCGGCGTCGTCGTCGCTGACCAGGGTCCGCCAGTAGCGCTCGGCGCGGTCCCAGTCCTCGCCCTCGGGGGCGTAGCGGCGGCCACGGACGTATTCGACCGTCTTGTCATCGACCGCCACCATGCCGGCGCGGGCGCCCGCCTCGATGGACATGTTGCACAAGGTCATGCGGCCTTCCATCGACAGGTCGCGGATCGCCTCGCCGCCGTACTCGATGACATAGCCGGTGCCGCCGGCGGTGCCGATCTCGCCGATGATCGCCAGCATGATGTCCTTGGCCGTGATCCCGGGCGCAGTCTTGCCCTCAACCCGCACCAGCATGGTCTTGGCGCGCTTGAGCACCAATGTCTGGGTCGCCAGGGCGTGCTCGACCTCGGAGGTGCCGATGCCGAAGCCCAGGGCGCCGAAGGCACCGTGCGTGGAGGTGTGCGAGTCGCCGCAGACCACGGTCATGCCGGGCTGGGTGGCGCCCTGCTCCGGGCCGATCACGTGCACGATGCCCTGGCGCGGATCGCCCATGCCGAACAGCCGGATGTCGAAGTCCTCGCAGTTCTTCTCCAAAGCCTCGATCTGGGCCCGCGATATCGGGTCCTCGATGCCCATCATGCGCTTGATGGTGGGCACGTTGTGATCCGGGACCGCGAGATTGGCGCTGCGCCGCCAGACATCGCGCCCGGCCAGGCGCAGGCCCTCGAAAGCCTGCGGCGAGGTGACCTCGTGCACCAACTGACGGTCGATGTACAACAGCGCCGTGCCGCCGCCCAGGTCGCGGACGGTGTGCTCGTCCCAGATTTTCTCGTACAGGGTTTTCCCGCTCACGGCATGCATCCGGTTTGTCTGACGCCGCATAGCATAGGGGCGCGCCATGATTAACTCAAATGAATCTTTTTTAAATATACGATAACCTTTCGGAAATCATAGTCCGGATCACGATATGCAACTGTCCGTGGTGGAGGCCTTCGTGGCGGTCTGCGAGCTGGGCTCGGTGCGCGATGCCGCGGCCGCCCTGCACCTGACGCAGCCGGCGGTGAGCAAGCGCATCGCCGCCCTGGAAACACAGCTCGGCCACGATCTGTTCGACCGTGTGGGCCGCGGCATCGCCCCCACCGAGGCGGGTCGCGCCTTCCTGCCGCACGCGCGCCGGCTGCTGGCGGAGATGGAGGACGGCCAGCGGGCCCTGGACAGTCTGTCGCAGCAGGTCTCGGGCCGCCTGGGCCTGGCCTTGTCCCATCACGTCGGCCTGCACCGCATGCCGCCGGTGCTGCGCCGATACGTGCGCGACTACCCGGGCGTGGATCTGGATATCGATTTCCTGGGCTCGGAGGCGGCCTGCGACGCCGTCGCCCGCGGTCACATGGAGCTGGCCGTGATCACCCTGCCGCAGCCGCCGCGGCCCGACCTGATCCAGCGCGAGGTCTGGGCGGACCCCATGCGCATCTTCGTCGCCCACGACCATCCGCTGGCGTCGACGGCCGCGCCCCAACCCCGGCACCTGGCGGACTACCCCGCCCTGCTGCCGGAGCCGGATACCACCACCTACGCCCTGGTGGCGGACGCCCTGGCGGCGCACGGGGTCACGTTCCGCATGCGCCTGGCGAGCAACTACCTGGAGACGCTGAAGGTGCTGACCGCGGTCGGCCTCGGCTGGAGCGCCCTGCCCGCCTCGATCCGCGACCCCGAACTGAAGCCGCTCGATATGCCGGATCTGGCGCTGCAACGAAGCCTGGGCGCGGTCTACCACCCCGGGCGCCGGCTCTCGAACGCCGCCCGCGCCATGCTCCAGGCGCTGGGCCTGGATTGACGGGTCAGAGGGTGTATACAAAATCAACTGGAACGAGTGAGCCGTCCGGCCGGTAGCCGAGCACCCGTCAGCCAGACCCAGACTTCGGCGACATCCATGCGTCGATCATGATGCATGATCAAACGCCGACTGCGTTCGTTCCGGACCGTAGGTTGGCAACGCTTCGCATATCCAGCGCCACAGGCTCTGGTTGGCGGGACATGCAACCACAGAGGCGCACGGAGGCGCACAGAGGTTTTTGACGGGAGCTCTGGCTCGTGTCCCGGGCAGGCTTCCTTGCGGCTTCCGGGCAATATTCATATGCAGGGGCCTCGTTCCCTCCGTGTGTCTCCGTGCGCCTCTGTGGTCCATGTTCTTGCTGGCCGTTTATCGAGGTGCCTCCCGCCGTCGCGGCGCACGCGGGAAGGGTTAACAGGCCCTTCAGGCCCGCCCGGGCAGATGCCGCAACCCGGCCAATGCGATCAGCCAGGCCAGCCCCGCGGCGGCCGCGGCCATCACATAGATCGCGGCGGGTGGCGCCGCCGCCCAGACATAGCCGCTGCAGAGGCTACCCACGGCGCCACCGGCGCCGAAGCTCAGGCTGCTGTAGAGCGCCTGGCCCCGGCCCTGGAGGCGCCCCCTGAACAATCGGTGGACCAGGCTCACCGCGACGCCGTGGTGGATACCGAAGCTCGCCAGGTGCAGCACCTGCGCCGGTACCACGACCCCGGCGCGCTCCGGGAAGGCCGCCAGCAGGCTCCAGCGCAGCGCGGTCGCGGCGACCGCGCCCAGCATGAGGCCGCGCAGGCCAAAACGGTCGATGAGCTGCGGCAGCATGGCGAAGACGCCGATCTCCGCGATCACCCCCAGCGCCCAGAGCACGCCGATGGTGCCGCGGGTGTAGCCGTGGCCCTCCATGTAGATGGAGAAGAAGGCGTAATAGGGCCCGTGGCTGAACTGCACCAGGAAGCACACCGCCAGCAGGCTCGCCACCTGGGGGCGCTTGAGCACCTGCCGGAGCCGCTCGCCGTGGCGGGCGGGCCGCCCGTCGCCGGGATCGGGCACGCTCAACGCGACCGCGAACAGCCCGGTCAGCGCGGCGAGAATCCACCACGGCACCAGCGTCGAGGGGAAGATATCCAGCAATCGTCCCAGCACCAGGACCGAGCCGATGAAGCCCACCGAGCCCCACAGCCGGATGCGGCCGTACTCGCGCTCGCGCGTGCCCAGGTGGTTGAAGGTGACGGCCTCGAACTGGGGCAGCGCGGCGTTGGCGAAGAAGCCGTAGCCGACCATCAGCAGGGCCAGGGCCCAGAACGGGTCGACGAAGGGCATGCCCAGGAAGAACACGGCGGCCACGCCGGTGGCCAGCCGGATGATCCGCAGGCGATGGCCGTGATGGTCGGCGACCCAGCCCCAGACGTTGGGCGCCACCATCTTGGTGCCCATCAGGATGGCGAACATCCAGCCGATGCGCTCGGCGGAATGGCCGGCATCCCGCAGGAACAGGCTCC
The DNA here is from genome assembly GCF_040361335.1 of Salinisphaera sp. PC39. NCBI lineage: Bacteria > Pseudomonadati > Pseudomonadota > Gammaproteobacteria > Salinisphaerales > Salinisphaeraceae > Salinisphaera > Salinisphaera sp. PC39. Next base: position 82,059 of record NZ_APNM01000008.1, read on the forward strand.
AGTAGGGCAGCAGCGCGCCCAGCGACCCGAACCAGAACAGATAGAAGGCGCCCAGCCGCTTGTAGGGCAGGCCGGGGGTCATGGCGGGAACGGTAGCGGTCGGCCGGCCGGCGGTCTCACGCCCCGCCCGGTATCGGGGCCAGCGGCGGCTCCACGTCCGCGTTCTGGCCGCGGTGGCGCAGCCAGTGGTCGATCAGCACCAGCGCCACCATCGCCTCGGCGATGGGCGTGGCGCGCACGCCGACGCAGGGGTCGTGGCGGCCGGTGGTACGCATGTCGGTGGCCCGGCCGTCGGTGTCCACGGTCCGTCCCGGGATCACGATGCTGGAGGTCGGCTTGAGCGCGAGCCGGGCCACGATCGGCTGGCCCGTGCTGATGCCGCCCTGCACGCCGCCGGAGTGGTTGCTCAGGAAGCCGTCCGGGCTCATCTCGTCGCGGTGTTCCGAGCCGCGCTGACCGACGGCGCCGAAGCCGTCGCCGATCTCCACGCCCTTGACCGCGTTGATGCTCATCAACGCCCCGGCCAGGTCGGCATCCAGGCGATCGAAGACCGGCTCGCCCAGACCCGGCGGCGCGCCGCGCGCCTCCACCTCGATCAGGGCGCCGACCGAGTCGCCGTCCTTGCGCAGGCGGTTGATGTAATCCTCCAGTGCCGGCACCTGCTCGGGGTCCGCGCAGAAGAAGGGGTTGTCGTCCACCGCCGACCAGTCCCGGCATTCGACGGCGATCTCGCCCATCCGGGCCAGGCGGCCGCGGATGACGATGCCCAGCCGCTCGTGCAGGTACTTGCGGGCGATCGCGCCCGCGGCGACCCGGGCCGCGGTCTCGCGGGCGGAGGAGCGGCCGCCGCCGCGGTAGTCCCGGCGGCCGTATTTCTGCAGGTAGGCGTAGTCGGCGTGGTTGGGCCGGAACACGTCCTTGATCTTGCCGTAGTCGCGCGAGCGCTGGTCGGTGTTCTCGATCAGGATCGCGATCGGCGTGCCGGTGGTCTCGCCCTCGAACACCCCCGACAGGATGCGGGCCTCGTCGGCCTCGCGGCGCTGGGTGACCCAGCGCGAGGTGCCGGGGCGCCGCCGGTCCAGGTCGCGCTGCAGATCGGACTCGGCCAGGGCCAGCCCCGGCGGGCAGCCGTCGACCACGCAGCCGAGCGCCGGCCCGTGGCTTTCGCCGAAGGTCGTGACCGTGAAGGAACGTCCCCAGGTGTTGCCGCTCACGTGCCGGTCCCCCGCGCCGGCCGCAGGCCGCCGGATTCCAGCCAGGCGGACAGGTCCTCGGCCTCGATCACGCCGACGCCGATGCCGCCGCGCTCCAGGTCGACCCAGGCCACCGGCAGGTCCGGCCACCGGGCCTCCATCTCGAAGGCCGTGTTGCCCACCTCCAAAACCAGCAGGCCGTCCTCGGTCAGGTGGTCGGGCGCCGCGGCCAGCAACCGCGCGACCAGCCCCAGCCCGTCCTCGCCGCCGGTGAAGGCGAATTCCGGCTCGTGCCGGTACTCGTCCGGCAGCCCGCGCCACTCCTCGGTGCTCACGTACGGCGGGTTGGTCACGATCAGATCGAAGCGCTCGCCGTCCAGACCGTCGAACAGGTCCGCCCGGCGCAGGCTCAGGCGCGGCGCCATCTCGTGGCGCTCGATATTGCGCTCGGCGACGGCCAACGCGCCCTCGTCCAGCTCGGTGGCCATGACCTCGGCGTCCGGGAAGGCATAGGCGCAGGCGATGGCGATCGCGCCGCAGCCCGCGCACAGATCCAGTATCCGGGCCGGCTCGCGTTCGCCCAGCCAGGGCTGGAAACCGTCCTCGATCATCTCGGCGATCGGCGAGCGCGGGATGATCACCCGCTCGTCGACGTCGAACGGCAGGCCCGCGAACCAGGCCTCGCCGGTGAGGTACGGCGCCGGCCGGCGTTCGGCCAGCCGTCGCCGCAGCAGCGCCAGCACCGCCATGCGCTCGGACGGCGCCAAGCGCGCATCCAGATAGCTGTCCGCGATGTCGAACGGCAGATGCAGCGCGAACAGGGTCAGGTGGGCGGCCTCGTCCAGGGCGTTGTCGCTGCCGTGGCCGAAGCGCAGGTCGGCGGCGTTGAACGCGGATGCGCCCCACCGAATCCAGTCGCGCGGCGTCAGCAGGGAGTCCCGGAGCGTGTCGTCGGAATCGTCTGTCTTGGTCATGGCCGAATGCGGCTGAAGGTCGCCGCCATTATGACAGAAGCGGCCGCCGGGGCGCCGGCCGCGCCCCGGCGCTGTGAGATAATGCCGCCCCATGAACACCCGTACATCGACGACCCGTACCGCGTTCTGGATCGTGGCGGCCGTGGCGGCCCTCGCCGCGGGACTGGCCCTGGGCCGGGTCCTGCTGGGAGCCGGTTCCGCCACGCCGCAGGCCGAAGCCGCCACGGTGCTTTCCGAGCCGCGTCCCCTGCCCGAGGTGCAACTTGTGTCGGCCGCGGGCGAGCCCTTCGGCACCGACCGGCTGACCGGGGACTGGCACCTGCTGTTCTTCGGCTTCACCCACTGCCCGGACGTGTGCCCGAACACCCTGGGCCTGCTCGCCGGCGTGCGCGAGACCATGGCCGCGCGCGGCGACGCGCCGCCGAAGGTGGTGCTGGTGTCGGTGGACCCGCGTCGCGACGACCCCGAGGCGCTGCGCGCGTACCTGGACTACTTCGATCCCGCCTTCGTCGGCGTCACCGGACCGCGGGCCGAGATCGAACGCCTGACCGCCGCCCTCTACGTCCCCTTCCGCTATGTCGGCGACGTCGAGGCCGGCGACTACACCGTCGACCACAGCGGCGCCCTGGTGCTGGTCGACCCCGAGGCGCGGGCGGTGGCGTATTTCAGCCCGCCGCACGATCCGGGCACGCTGGCCGCGGACCTGGCCGGCCTGACGGGAGGCTGACATGGCCGCGAACGACGATACCGGCGGCGCGAGTCCCGAGGCCGGCGCGCTCGACCGCCTGTTCGCCCTGCTGCAGTGGTGCCTGCCCACGCGGTTGCTGTCACGCCTGCTGCACAGTCTGGCCGAGGCGCGCGCCCCTCGCTTCAAGAACCTCCTGATCCGGCTGTTCGTGCGCGTCTATCGCGTCGATCTGCGCGAAGCCGAGAGCGCCGAGCCGGCCGCCTACCCGACCTTCAACGCCTTCTTCACCCGGCGGCTGGCGGCGGACGCGCGCCCGTTGCCCGTCGATCCCGACGCGATCGCCTGTCCGGTGGACGGCCGCCTGGGCGCCTTCGGCGCGATCGAGCGCGGCCGGCTGTTCCAGGTCAAGGGCGCGGCCTACGACGTGACCGACCTGCTCGGGGGGCGCGAGGAATGGGCGGCGGCCTTTCTCGCGGGGCGCTACGCGACCCTCTACCTGGCCCCCTCGGACTACCACCGCGTGCACATGCCGGTGGGCGGCGGCCTGCGCGACACCCTGTACGTGCCGGGGCGCCTGTTCGGCGTCAATCCCGCCAGCGTCCGCGCCATACCGCGCCTGTTCACGCGCAACGAGCGGCTGGTGACCCTGTTCGACACCGCCTGCGGGCCCATGGCCGCCGTGCTGGTGGGAGCGTTCGGCGTGGGCGGCATCCGCACGGTCTGGTCGGGCAACGTCACCCCGCCCCACCGCCGGCAGCCGCGCCACGACAGTTTCGCCGCCGGCGGCGAAGGCGTGCATCTCGAACGCGGCGACGAGCTGGGGGCGTTCCACTTCGGCTCCACGGTGGTGCTGCTATTCGGCCCCGGCGCGGTGGCCTGGGACGAGAACCTGCAGGCCGGCATGACCCTGCGCATGGGCTGTCCGTTGGGCCGAATCGCGGACGGTGTTTAGGGAACCTAGACCCGATCCGCGGCGAACGGCAGCACGTCCGCCAGGCGATCGAACCCCATCAGCAACGCCAACAGCCGGTCGACCCCGACCGCGACCCCGCTACAGGCCGGCAGGCCGTGCGCCATGGCCGCGGCGAGGTACGGGTCGGGCGGCGGCCCCGGCTCGCCCGCGGCCTCGCGCGCGGCCAGGTCGGCGTCGGTGCGACGGCGCAGCTCGCCCGCGTCGGTCAGTTCCTCGCCGCCGTTGGCCAGCTCCACACCTCCCCAGTAGACCTCGAAGCGCAACGCCTCGGCGGGCCGGTCCGGGTGCCCGCGGGTAAGGCCCGCCTGGCAGGCGGGAAAGCCGGTGACCACCAGCGGCCGCCCGTCGCCGAGCGCCGGGGCCACGCGGGCGGACATCAGCAGATCCAGCCAGAATCCGCGGGCGCTCTCCCCGGCGGCATCGTCCGGGGCGCCGTCGGGCGCCAGCGAATCGGCCTCGGCGGCGCGCCGCAGCGCGGCGGCATCCGCGGCGTGCGGATCGAACCCGACCGCGGCGCGGAAGACATCGGCATAGGTCGCGGTCGCCGGCGCCGGCACGCCCAGGCCGGCGAACAGATCGCCGATCTCCGCGATCAGCCGATCCTGGTCCCAGCCGGGCCGGTACCATTCCAGCATGCAGAACTCGGGGTTGTGCCAGCGCCCGGACTCGCCCGCCCGGAATACGTTGCCGAGCCGGTAGACCGGCCCGCTGCCGGCCGCCAGCAGTCGTTTGAGCGCGAACTCGGGCGAGGTGACCAGATAGCCGCCGCCGGCCCGCAGGCTGTGGAGATGCGGATCGGTGGCGCCGGCGGAGGCCAGCGCCGGAGTGTCCGCCTCCAACACGCCCCGGTCGGCGAGGAAATAGCGGATATCGGCCAGGAGCCGGGCGCGGGCCCGCAGGGTCGCGGGGGCGGCGCTGGGGCGCCAGTCGTCCACGGCCGCGCCGCGTTCAGCCCGAGGCGCGGGAAACGTACTCGCCCTTGCGGGTGTCGATCTTGAGGATTTCGCCCTCTTCGATGAACAACGGCACGCGCACCACGGCACCGGTCTCCATGGTCGCCGGCTTGTTGCCGCCGCTGGAGGTGTCGCCGCGCACGCCCGGGTCGGTCTCGGTCACCTTGAGGGTTACGAAGTTGGGGGCGTCGACCGACAGGGGCACATTGTTCCAGAGGGTGACGTGGCAGACGTCCTCCGGCTTCAGCCACTTGGCGGCATCGCCCACGGCGGCCTCGCCCGCCTGGTACTGCTCGAAGGTGTTGGGCTCCATGAAGTGCCAGAACTCGCCGTCGCTGTAGAGGAACTGCAGGTCCACGTCCATGACGTCGGCGGCCTCGACGGTGTCGCCGGACTTGAAGGTGCGCTCGATCACGCGACCGGTCTTGAGGTTGCGGATCTTGACCCGGTTGAAGGCCTGGCCCTTGCCCGGCTTCACGAACTCGTTCTCGACGATCGCGCAGGGGTCGCCGTCGAGCATGATCTTGAGTCCGCCCTTGAACTGGTTGGTGCTGTACGTCGCCATTGGTCGTTCCACTGCCTGGTGATTGCTAACTGTCGATCCGTGCCCGGCGGTCGCCGCCGCGCCGGTCGCGCCCCTTTGCCGCGGCTGTCCCGCCCGCCTACACTGCCGGCATGAGCACGACCGCGTCCCTACCCGCAGCCGCGCCGCCGCAAGGGCCGCGTAGTCTATCGCAAACGCCCCCGGCCTGGCAGAAGGCCCAGCGCGACGCCATCACCGACCCGGCGGAGCTGATCCGCCTGCTGGCGCTACCGGCCGGGATGCTGCCGGCGGCGCGCCGGGCGGCGGCGCTGTTCGGGCTGCGCGTGCCCCGCGGCTACGCCGCCCGCATGCGGCGCGGCGATCCGGACGATCCCTTGTTGCGGCAGGTGCTGCCGCTGGATGCCGAACACGACGACGTGCCGGGCTTCTCGGCCGACGCGGTGGGCGACCTGGGGAGCCTGTCCGGCGACGGCGTGCTGCACAAATACCACGGCCGCGCGCTGCTGGTGACCACCGGCGCCTGCGCGGTGCACTGCCGCTACTGCTTCCGGCGCCATTTCCCCTACGCCGACGCCAACGCCGCCCGCGGCGCCTGGCGCGGGGCCCTGGACCGCATCGCCGCGGATACCAGCCTGACCGAGATCATCCTGTCCGGGGGCGATCCGCTGTCGCTGTCGGACCGCCGCCTGGGCGAGCTGGCGACGGCCCTGGACGCCATCCCGCACCTGCGCCGCCTGCGCATCCACACGCGCCACCCGGTGGTCCTGCCGGAACGGATCGACGATGCCTTCCTGGACTGGTTCGGGCGCGGCCGCCTGCGGCGGGTGGTGGTGATCCACGCCAACCACCCGCGCGAGCTGGACGCCACGGTGGCGGCGGCCCTGGCGCGGCTGCGCGACGCCGGCGCCGTCCTGTTGAACCAGGCGGTATTGCTGCGCGGGGTGAACGACGACGAGTCGGTACTGGCCGAACTGGGCGAACGTCTGTTCGAATGCGGCGTGATGCCCTACTATCTGCACCTTCTGGACCGCACCGCCGGCACCGCGCACTTCGAGGTGCCGCCGGCCGAGGCCCGACGGCTCTGGCAGAGCCTGGCGGCGCGGACACCCGGTTATTTGCTGCCCCGTCTCGCCCGTGAAATCCCGGGCGAGCCCAGCAAGACGCTGATCGGATTCCAGCGGACGGACACCACGCACGGCTGATCGCGGAGGTTACCGCCTTGTCATCTCAGACAGCGTCGAGCCCGGAGAACGGCGAGACCCTGATTCTTGCCATCGCGCCGTCCCAGGAGGATGCCTCCGGCATCGAGACACCGCTGCGCGACGCCGGCCGCAACGTACGCGTCGACTGGCTCGACCGCCCGGGCGAGCTGGGTACCTATCTGTCCGATCACACGCCCGCGTTGATCTGCTGCCATCCGGACGACGAGGGCGAGGACACGCCCAAACGCCTTCTGGGCTTGTGCCTGAACGCCGCGCCCGGCACGCCCGTGGTTCTCTTGCTGGACGCCGATACCGATACCCGTGCCGCCCTGATCCGCGGCGGCGCCCGCGCGGTGGTTCCGCCGGGTGCGCCCGAGTTGCTGACCGTGGTGCTCGGACGCGAACTGGAGGTTGTCGCCCTGCGCGCCGAGGCCGGGATCGAACGCCAGCGGGCGGCCGGGCTCGAGCGCCGCCTGGAAGAAGTTCTGACGGAAAGCCAGGACGCCCGCGCCACGCTCCAGGAAGGCATCCATGCGGCGCTGAATCCCACCTATGCCCAGCTTTTCGGGTTCGAATCGCCGGCGGAGCTGGAAGGCGTCCCGCTGATGGACCTGGTGGTCCCCGACGACCGCGATCGGGTCAAGAAGAAGCTCAGCGACTGCCGCAAGGGCAAGGACGACGGCGAACCCATCCGTTTCCGGGGCCAGTGCGCCGACGATTCCCACTGCGACGTGCTCATGCACTGCCGGCTGGTCCGGATCGACGACGAGGACGCGGTCGAGGTGCTGATCCCGCAGTCCCGGCCACGACCGCGGGCGGGCGCCGGCGACGCGCGGCAGGCCCTCTATCACGCCCTCTCCCGTCCCGAGGAGACCGGCGGCCTGTATTTCGTGGTGATCGACGACCTCGCGGGCCTGCAGTCCCGGCTGGGCCTGTCGCGGGCCGATGCCATCGTGGACGAGACCGCCGTCTTCCTGCTCGATGCCGTCGACGACGACAATAGCTGCTTCCGCTACGGTCCCGGCGAGTTCGTGGTATTGACGGGGCCCCGCTCGGCGGAGTCGCTCCGGGCCGATGCCGAGCGGCTGCGGGCGGCCATAGACGACGAGGTGTTCGGCGACGACGACGCCTCCGTGTCGCTGACGGTGACCATCGCGGTGAGCGCCACGCCGCCCGGCGAGAACCGCGAGACCCTGCTTCTGGGCGCCATGCGCAAAGCCCGCGACACCGCCGCCGCGGGCGGCAACCAGGTGGTCCTGGAGGCGGAGTCCGAGCATCGCGTATCCGACGAGGCCGCCGAACGCGAGCACCTGGAGACCCTGCGCCGGGCCCTGCAAGAGGACCGGCTGACATTCGCCTACCAATCGATCGCCAGCCTGGAGGGCGACGACACGGAACACTTCGACGTGCTGCTGCGGCTGGCGGACGACCAAGGCGACCTGATCAGGCCGGCGGACTTCCTCGCGGCGGCGGCCCGGCACGAACTACTGTCGGAGATCGACCGGATCGCGGTACGCAAGGTGCTGGAATTACTGGCGCAGCGCCACGAGCGCGGTGCCCGCGGCACGTTTTTCCTGCAGCTCTCGGAGGCCACCCTCAACGAGGCGCCGGAATTCCTGGACTGGCTCGAGGGACGCCTGGCCGGCCTCGGCTTTCCGCCCGACGAACTGCGCTTCAGCGTCACCGAGGAGGCGCTGCGCAGCAACGTCCGCCGGGCTCAGCAGCTCGCCGAGGGATTGGAGGCGCAGGGCGTGGCGCTGGCCATCGAGCGCTTCGGCAGCACCGGCAAGTCGATCCAGCTACTGGAACGGATTTCCGCCGATTTCGCCAAGCTGGACGCCACGGTCACCGAAGCCCTGGCCGGCGACCAGGGCGATCCGGCGGTCGCCGAGGCGGTCCGCGCGGCCCGCGAACGCGGTGTGCGCCTGATCGCCCAGCAGGTGGCCGACGCCAACACCATGGCGCGCCTCTGGCAGATCGGCATCAACTACGTGCAGGGGCAATTGGTCCAGGAGCCGGAGGCCGAGGCCGCGGGCACCAACGTGGCCTGATTCGTCGGGCGTTATCGGTAATTCGTGATTGGCGGCGTCCGGCCCCGAGGCCGGACGCCGGTGCCGATCAGCGCCCGCCGCTTTCCAGCGCGGCGATGCGCTCGGCCAGGGGCGGATGGGTGGCGAACAGCTTGGCGAAGCCCTGCCCCAGGCGGCCGGAGATGCCGAAGGCCGCCATCTCCTTGGGCATGTCGCTCTCGCCGTAGGTCTTCTGCAGCGACTGCAGGGCCAGCACCATCTTGCGGCGGCCGGCGAGGTGGGCGCCGCCGGCGTCGGCATGGAACTCGCGGTAGCGCGAATACCAGGCCACGATGATGCTCGCGATCAGACCGAACACCAGTTCCAGGGCGATCACCACGCCGAAGTAAGCCAGTCCCCCGCCGCGCTCGTCACGCATCAGGATGCGCGCCAGCACATGGGCGAAGAAGATCACGAAGGTGTTGAGCACGCCCTGGAGCAGGCCCATGGTGATCATGTCGCCGTTGGCGATGTGGCTGACCTCGTGGCCCAGCACCGCCTCGACGCCGTCACGGTCCATGTTGTGCAGCAAGCCGGTGCTGACCGCCACCAGGGCGTTGTTCTTGCTCATGCCGGTGGCGAAGGCGTTCATCACCGGCGAATCGAACACGCCGACCTCGGGCATGCCGATGCCGGCCTGGCGGGCCTGGCGCTGCACGGTGCTCACCAGCCACTGCTCGGCGGAATCGCGCGGCTGCTCGATGATGCGGACACCCATCATCCGCTTGGCCATCCACTTGGAGATGGCCAGGGAGATGAACGAGCCGCCCATGCCGAAGATCGTCGCCAGCACCAGCAGGCCGGTGTAATTGCCCACACCCTGCGCCGCCAGCCAACGGTCGATGCCGAAGATCTGGATGAAGGCGGTCAGCACCAGGATGATGGCCAGATTCGTGGCGAGAAACAGAGCGATGCGCTTGGTCATCGGGAAAGCACTCCGGTAGACGTCGTTGTCGTAACCCGCTCTTAGATAGCGGCGGACAGGGAAGGTTTCAAGCTGTTCCTGAAACGAACCACAGAGTCACAGAGGACACAGAGAATCCAGAAGGGTTACCCGTCTCTTTTGTCTCTGTGCGCTTTGTGTCTCTGTGGTTAATGTCTCATTGCATTGCAAGACCAACCACAGAGTCACGGAGGACACAGAGAGTTCAACACAGGCTTACTCGCATATTTTTTATTCTCTGTGCGCTCTGTGACTCTGTGGTTAATGATCTTGCTTTGTCCTTGTGCCTCCGTGGTTCGTCACAGAACCGCATCGGGTCATTCGGCGGCCGAGGCGGCGTGCACCTGGCGGAAGCCGCGCGGCAGCAGGCGGCCGCGCGCGCCGCGGTTGCCGCGGTAGCCCTCGCGGTCCGAGGGCTTGACGTTCAGGTGGCGTTTACCGCTCTCCAGGCGCAGGGCCGCGTCCGGCGCCAGGGCACACACGGCGACGATCCGTTCGCCCTTCTTGAGTCCGATCAGCTTGTTGCCCTTGCCCTTGGCCATCTCCGGCAGATCCGCCAGGGGGAAGCACAGCAGGCGGCCCGCGTCGCTCACCACGCACAGCTCGTGATCGGCGACCGCACCCTCCAGCGGCATCGGCGCCAGCACGGCCGCACCCTTGGGCACCGTCAGCACCACCTTGCCGCCGCGGTTGCGGGAGACCAGATCGCCCAGGCGCGCCACGAAGCCGTAGCCGGCATCCGTGGCCAATAGGCAGCGGCGGTCGTTCTCGCCCATGAGCACGCCCACGAAGCCGGCGCCGTCGGGCGGATTCAGCCAGCTCGACAGGGGATCGCCCTGGCCGCGCGCGGACGGCAGCTTGTGCGCCGGCACGGCATAGCTGCGGCCGGTGCTATCCAGCAGCACCGCCGGCTGGTTGCTGCGGCCGCGGGCGGCGGCGGCGAACTCGTCGCCGCTACGGAAACTCAGCGCCGCCGGATCCACCTCGTGCCCCTTGGCGGCCCGGATCCAGCCCTGGCTGGACAGCACCACCGTGACCGCCTCGGTCGGCAGCAGCTCGCTCTCGTCCAGGGCGCGGGCCTCGCCGCGCTCCACCAGGCGGCTGCGGCGGTCGTCGCCGTAGGCATCGGCGTCGGCCGATATCTCGTCGGCGATCAGGCGGCTCAGCTTCTTGCGCGAGCCCAGGATGCCCTCCAGCGACTTGCGCTCGGTCTCCAGCTCGTCGCGCTCGCCCTGGATCTTCTGCTCCTCCAGCCGCATCAGGTGGCGCAACTTGAGGTCGAGGACGGCGTCGGCCTGGGTGCCGGTGATACCGAAGCGTTCCATCATCACCGGCTTCGGCTCGTCCTCGGTGCGGATGATGTGGATCACCTCGTCGATGTTCAGATAGGCGACCAGCAGACCCTCGAGGATATGCAGCCGGTCCACGACCTGGTCGAGACGGTACTGCAGCCGTCGCCGCACGGTATCCGTGCGAAAGCTCAGCCACTCGGTGAGGATGCCCTTGAGATCCTTGACCTGCGGGCGGCCGTCCAGCCCGATCACGTTGAGGTTGACGCGGTAGCCCTTCTCCAGCGCCGTGGTCGCGAACAGGTGCGCCATCAGCCGCTCGACGTCCACGCGGTTGCTGCGCGGCACGATCACCAGCCGGGTCGGGTTCTCGTGGTCCGACTCGTCGCGCAGGTCCGCGACCATGGGCAGCTTCTTGGCCTGCATCTGGGCGGCGATCTGTTCCAGCACCTTGGCGCCGGAGACCTGGTACGGCAGCGCGTCGATCACGATGTCGCCGCCGGATTCGCGCTGCCAGGTGGCACGCATGCGCACGATGCCGTTGCCGGTCCGGTAGATGGCCGCGATCTCCTCGGCCGGCGAGATGATCTCGGCGTCGGTGGGGAAATCCGGGCCCAGGACGTGCTCGCAGAGCGCGTCCACGTCGGCGTCCGGGTCCTCGATCAGGCGGATGCAGGCCGCGGCCACCTCGCGCAGGTTGTGCGGCGGGATGTCGGTGGCCATGCCCACGGCGATGCCGGTGCCGCCGTTGAGCAACACGTTGGGCAGGCGCGCCGGCAGCACGGACGGCTCGTCCAGGGTGCCGTCGAAGTTGGGGTGCCAGTCGACCGTGCCCTGCCCCAATTCCGAGAGCAGCAGGCGTGCGTAGTCGGTCAGCCGCGATTCGGTGTAGCGCATGGCCGCGAACGACTTGGGATCGTCCGCCGTGCCCCAGTTGCCGTGCCCGTCCACCAGCGGATAGCGGAAGGAGAACGGCTGCGCCATGATCACCATGGCCTCGTAGCAGGCGGCGTCGCCGTGCGGATGGAACTTGCCGATCACGTCGCCGACGGTGCGCGCCGCCTTCTTGGGCTTGCTGCCCGCCGACAGGCCCAGCTCGGACATGGCGTACACGATCCGCCGCTGCACGGGCTTGAGGCCGTCGCCCACGTTGGGCAGGGCGCGGTCCAGGATCACGTACATAGCGTAGTTCAAGTACGCCTTCTCGGCGAACGCGCTCAGCGTTTCTCGTTCGGCGCCGTGTTCAGTCGTTTCGGTCATGGATTCATTAACCACAGAGGCACAGAGCTTTGCTGCAGGAACTCGGCTACGCCGCGCCGGGCGGATTCGCGCAGCGAAGCGGCGCTCCCGCAGCTTCGTGATCTTCGGGCCTTTCGTGTTTTATATCTTAATTCTCTGTGCCTCTGTGTCCCTGTGGTTAGTCACTAAGTTCAAACCTCGGCCTCGTGGCCCTTGCGCTCCAGCCAGTCGCGACGGTCGGCGGCGCGCTTCTTGGCCAGCAGCATGTCCAGGAGCCCGTCCGCGGCCTCCTCGTCCAGGGTGAGCTGGACCAGGCGCCGGGTCTCCGGCGCCATGGTGGTCTCGCGAAGCTGCAGGGCGCTCATCTCGCCCAGCCCCTTGAAGCGGGTGACGCTGACCTTGCCCTTGCGCTTCTCGGCGCGTATGCGGTCGAGCGTGCCTTCGCGTTCTTCCTCGTCGAGGGCGTAGAACACGTCCTTGCCGACGTCGATCCGATACAACGGCGGCATCGCCACGAACACCCGGCCGTCCTCGACCAGGGGCCGGAAATGCTTGAGGAACAGCGCGCACAGCAGCGTGGCGATATGCAGGCCGTCGGAGTCGGCGTCCGCCAGGATGCAGATCTTGTGGTAGCGCAGGCGCGAGCGGTCCATCGCGCCCGGCTCCACGCCCAGGGCGACGCTGATGTCGTGGATCTCCTGGGAGCCCAGGATCTCCGCGGGGTCCACCTCCCAGGCGTTGAGGATCTTGCCGCGCAGCGGCATCACCGCCTGGAACTCGCGGTCGCGCGCCTGCTTGGCCGAGCCGCCGGCGGAGTCGCCCTCCACCAGGAAGAGCTCGGTGCGGGCCGGGTCGTCGGAGACGCAGTCGGTGAGCTTGCCGGGCAGGGCCGGCCCCGAGACCACCCGCTTGCGGGTGACCTTGCGCGCCTTCTTGACCCGGCGCTGGGCGTTGCCGATCACCAGCTCGGCGAGGGCCTCGCCGCTCTCGGGATGGCGGTTCAGCCACAGCGAGAAGGCATCCTTGACCACACCGGAGACGAAAGCCGCCACCGAGCGCGAGGCCAGGCGCTCCTTGGTCTGGCCGGCGAACTGTGGATCGGCGAGCTTGACCGACAGCACGAAGCTGCAGCCGTCCCAGACGTCCTCGGGCGCGAGCTTCAGCCCGCGCGGCAGCAGGTTGCGGAACTCGCAGAACTCGCGCACCGCCTCGGTCAGGCCGGCGCGCAGGCCGTTGACGTGGGTACCGCCGGCCGGCGTCGGGATCAGGTTGACGTAGCTGTCGGCCGGACCGCCGCCCTCGCCGGCCTCCGGCAGCCAGGCCACGGCCCAGTCCACCGCCTCGCGCTCGGACTCCAGGCTGCCCGTAAAGGGTTTCTCCGGCAGCCGCGGCACCTCGGCGAGCTCGCTCGCGAGATATTCGCCGAGGCCGTCCTCGTACTGCCAGGTCTCGGTCTCGCCGGCCGCGGCGTCGGTGAAACGCACGGTCAGTCCCGGACACAGTACCGCCTTGGCGCGGAGCAGGTGCTTGAGCCGGCCGGCGGCGAAACGCGGGTTGTCGAAATAGGCCGGGTCCGGCCAGAAGCGCAGGCTGGTGCCGCTGCGGCGCTTGCCGGCGCCGCCGGCCTCGGTCAGCGGCTCGGCGACCTCGCCGCCGGCGAAGGCCATGCGGTAGAGGCTGCCGCCGCGAACGACCTCCACGGTCAGGCGAGTGGACAACGCGTTGACCACGGACACGCCCACGCCGTGCAGGCCGCCGGCGAAACGGTATTGCTTGTGCGAGAACTTACCGCCGGCGTGCAGCCGGGTCATGATCAGCTCGACGCCGGGCACGCCGTGCTCGGGGTGGACGTCCACGGGCATGCCGCGGCCGTCGTCGGCGACCTCCAGGGAGCCGTCCTCGTGCAGGGTGACGTCGATGGTCCGGCAGTGACCGGCCAGCGCCTCGTCGACGCTGTTGTCGATCACCTCGGCGGCGAGGTGGTTGGGCCGGGCGGTATCGGTGAACATCCCCGGCCGTTTGCGCACGGGGTCCAGCCCGGATAGCACCTCGATGTCGACGGCGTCGTAGTTGGAACCCATGCTCGCTGATCGTCCTGGCGCGCGTGTGGCCGGATGGCCCGGAGTGACGGCGCCGGACAGTAAGCCAACGGCGGCGCCCAGGCAAGCCCGGCATGCCGCCCTGACGCCGCCCCCGCCTCGCGGGTAGACTACGGCATCCCGATCAGGACGCGAACGGCATGAGCGACGACGACAGCCAAGCGGCCGGCCCCGACAACCGGGCCCTGGCCGACTTCGAGAAATCCCTGGCCGAGCTGGAGACCCTGGTGGAGAACCTGGAGTCCGGCGACCTGAGCCTGGAGGCCTCCCTGGAGAAGTTCGAGCGCGGCGTGGCCCTGGCGCGCGATTGCCAGAACGCGCTCAAGACCGCCGAGCTGCGCGTGCAGCAGCTCCTGGACCGCGAGGACGGCAATGGCGACGCCGTCGCGGCGTTCGACGACGGCGACCCCGGGGAATGAGCTTCGCCGAGTCGGCCGCCGGCTACCCGACGCGGCTGGCGGCGGTCCTCGACGGCCACCTGCCGCCGGCGGACGAGCCGCCCCGCGACCTCCACCGGGCGATGCGCTACGCCACCCTGGACGGGGGCAAGCGCCTGCGCGCCCTGCTCGTCTACGCCACCGCCGAGGCCCTGGAACGTCCCGCGGAACGGGTGGACGCCGCCGCGGCCGCCGTGGAACTGATCCATGCCTATTCCCTGGTCCACGATGATCTGCCCGCGATGGACGACGACGACCTGCGCCGGGGGAAGCCGAGCTGCCACAAGGCCTTCGGCGAGGCGACCGCGATCCTCGCCGGCGACGCGCTACAGACCCTCGCCTTTCGGATCCTGGCGCGGGACGAGGCGGCCGGCGACCCGGCCCAGCGCCTGCGCCAGGTCGAACTGCTGGCCGAGGCCGCGGGCTCGCGCGGCATGGCCGGCGGCCAGGCGATCGACCTCGCGGCCGCCGGTCGCGCCCTGAGCCTCGACGAAGTCGAGACCATGCATCGCCGCAAGACCGGCGCTCTCATCCGGGCTTCGGTGCTGATGCCCTGCCACGCGGGGCCGGCGCCCGAGACATCGCGGCTCGCCGCCCTGGAGCGCTACGCCGAGTGCCTGGGCCTGGCCTTCCAGATCCAGGACGACATCCTCGACGAATCGGGCGATCCCGCCGCCATGGGCAAGAGCCGTGGCGCCGACGCCGCCCGCGGCAAGCCGACCTACACCAGCATGGTGGGCCTGGACACGGCCCGCGCCCGCGCCCGCGACCTCTATCGCGAGGCCCGCGACGCCCTGGCACCGTTCGGCGCCGCGGCCGGAGGGCTGCACTGGCTGGCACGACGGATCGTCGATCGGGAAGACTGACCCCCGGGCATCAATCGCAGCGCTCGAAATCCAACCGGATGCCGTCGCGTCCCTGCCAGTCCTCGCGGTAGCGAGCCGGGAAACAGGCCAGCGCCGCCAGCCCCCATTCGGCGGCGTCGCCCGGCACCGCCTCCACCGCCTTCTCGACATCCGGCGCCAGCGCCGGATGGAAATCCAGGCCGGTCTCGGCCTCGATCCGGTCGACGCTGACCACGAACGCATCCA
This sequence comes from Salinisphaera sp. PC39, assembly GCF_040361335.1. Taxonomy (NCBI): domain Bacteria; kingdom Pseudomonadati; phylum Pseudomonadota; class Gammaproteobacteria; order Salinisphaerales; family Salinisphaeraceae; genus Salinisphaera; species Salinisphaera sp. PC39. The sequence goes on from NZ_APNM01000008.1 coordinate 97,753, forward strand.
GACGCTCGTCGCCGCGCACGTCCTGCGGCACCCGCAACGCCAGCGCCCGCGGCCCGTCCGGCGTCGCGTCGGTCCAGATGCGGTAGAAGGCCGCCGGCAACGTCGCGCCGGCCTCGTCGTAGATCGGCCCGACCGTCACCCACAACCCGCCATGGTGCCGCGCCAGGTTGTCGGCCTCGATTTCCTCCAGGCGCTGCCAGAGGAGCTGGTTCAGGCGCGGCCGCTGCGGCGTGATGTTGGTCATGCGGAAGCTCGCCCGCTGGGCGTCGCGGCCGTACAGGTTGGCGATCAGGTAATTGGGGGCCATGTGACCGCGGTCGTGGCCGCGGCCGAAGACTCGCGCGTCCGGTCCCGGCGCACCCGGCACCCGCGGATCGGCGGCGAAGGCCGGGCGTCCGTGGACGGTCGCGCGGGCCACGTGCCGGGCCCGGTAGGCCACCCACAACGGCGCGCCGCGATCCGCCGAGTAACCGACGGTGAAGCCGGGATTCTCCAGGCGCCGGATACCGGTGTCCGCCGGGGCCGACGGATACCCGCCGGGGATCGCGCCGCCCGGCACAGGTTGCGGGAGCCCCGGCTGGCGCGAGAGCACCAGCGCCGCCGCCGCCAGCACCACGGCCGCCGTCAGCGCGAGGTTGCGAACCCGACGCGATGCCTGCTGTCTACCCATCGACACGATGATATCCTTCCAGCGGATATCCCTACGACCGGAAGAGGCGATGACCGACCAACGCACGCTTACCGCCGATCGCGCGCAGTCCGCGCTGGCGACCAACAAGGTTTTGCGCAACACCTATGCGCTGCTGTCCCTGACCCTGCTGTTCTCGGGCGCGGTGGCCGGCGTCGCCATGGCGGTGAACGCCCCGCACCCGGGCCTGATCATCACGCTGGTGGGCTACTTCGGCCTGCTGTTCGCGGTGGAGAAGACCAAGAACAGCGGCTGGGGCCTAGTGACGGTGTTCGGCCTGACCGGCTTCATGGGCTACACCCTCGGGCCGATCCTGAGCGCCTACATCGGCGCTTTCTCCAACGGCGGCCAGATCGTGATGCTGGCGATGGGCGGCACCGGCGCCATCTTCCTGGGCCTGTCGGCCTATGCGCTGACCTCGGGGCGGCGCTTCAACCAGTGGGCCGGCGCCCTGTTCGTCGGCATCCTGGTGGCGTTCGTCCTCGGTCTGGGCGCGGTGCTCTTCAATGTCCCGGCCCTGTCGCTGGCGGTGTCGGCGATGTTCGTGCTGCTCATGTCCGGCCTGATCCTGTACCAGACCGGCGAGATCGTGCACGGCGGCGAGACCAATTACATCAGCGCCACCGTCACCCTGTTCGTGTCGATCTACAACCTGTTCCTGAGCCTACTGCAGTTGCTGGGCGCGTTCATGGGCGAAGACTAGACCGGCCCCGAGGCGGTGTAATGAATGACGGGGCCGCCCGGCGGGGCGGCCCTTTTTCATGCCCGATACCAACCCAGCCGGCGATGCAGCCGCACCACCTCGCCCACGACGATCAGGCTGGGGCCGTGCGGCGCGCGCTCGGCCACGGCCTCCGGCAGACCCGCGAGGTCGCTGACCACGACCCGCTGGAACGGCGTGGCGCCGTCGATGACCATGGCCGCCGGCCAGTCCCGAGGCAGGCCGTGCTCGTAGAGCCGCCGGCAGATCAGATCCAGGGCGGTGCGACCCATGTAGAAGACCACGGTCTGGCCCGGTTTCGTGAGCGCGGGCCAGTCCAGGTCCAGGTCGCCCTCCTTGAGATGACCGGTGACGAACTGCACCGACTGGGCGTAATCGCGATGGGTCAGCGGGATGCCGGCGTAAGCGGCGCAGCCCTGGGCCGCGGTCACGCCCGGCACGACCTCGAAATCGATGCCGGCATCGGCCAATTCCGCGATCTCCTCCCCGCCGCGTCCGAAGATGAACGGATCGCCGCCCTTGAGACGCAAAACCCGCTTGCCCTCGCCCGCCAGACGCACCATCAGGACGTTGATGTCGGACTGCGGCAGGGTATGACGGCTGGCGCGCTTGCCGACGTGGATGCGCTCGGTGCCCTCGGGGATCATCTCCAGCAGCTCGGGGGCGATGAGACTGTCGTACAGCACCACGTCGGCCTCGCGCAGCAGGCGGGCCGCCTTCAGGGTCAGCAACTCGGGATCGCCGGGACCGGCGCCCACCAGCCAGACACGTCCCTTGTCAGACGCCATCGCGATCCAGAAGCCTCCGGTGTCGGGGATACCGCAACAGCTTAAGCCATCAGCCGGCGAAGGCGCTGGCGACGTTGTCGAAAAGCAGGCTGGCGCCGACCAGGATCAGCAGGCAGGCGATGGTCGGACGCAGCACACGGTCCGGCAGCTGGAAACCGAGCCGGGTGCCCAGGAAAATGCCCGGCAGGGAGCCGAGCAGCAGGTAGGCGAGCACCTCGAAATCGGTGGTGCCCAGGCTGATGTGCCCCAGGCCGGCCACCAGGGTCAGCGGCACCGCGTAGGCGATGTCCGAGCCCACGACCTTGACGGCGGGCAGGCGCGGATACAGCAGGAACAGCATGGTGGTGCCCAGCACGCCCGCCCCCACCGACGACAGCGTGACCAACACGCCCAGGAGTGCGGCGCCGGCGATGGTGATGGGCGTACGCAGGCGCCGGCGGACATCGGCGCCGGCCGCGGCCGGCACGGCACGATCGCTGACCATCGCCATCAGGCGCTGGCGGAACAGGGTCAGCAGCGCCGTGGCCACGACCGCGGCGCTGAGTGTCAGCGTCATGATCCGTTCCACGGTCTCGTCGATACCCACCGTGTGCAACGCCGCGATAGTGAGCAGGGCCGCGGGTACGCTGCCGGCCACCAGCAGCGACACGATGCGCCAGTCCACGGTCCGCTGGCGGCCGTGCAGCCAGACGCCGAAACTCTTGGTGCCGGCGGCGTACAACAGGTCCGTGCCCACCGCCGCGGACGGCGAAAAGCCGAACAGCAGGATCAGGATGGGGGTCATCAGCGAGCCGCCGCCGACCCCGGTCACGCCCACGGCGAAACCGACGACGAGACCCGCGAGGGTGAAACCGAACAAGCCCGCTTCGATCATGGGCGGCGACGATAGCAGCTACCCGTTTTAATAAAAAGCAATATATATTTATAATTTAATAACATTCCAATATATAAAACCGTCCGCGCGAGGTCCGATCATGAAACTGCGGCAACTGCTCTACATCCACGAGGTGGCCCAGCGCGATCTCAACATCACCGCAGCCGCCGAGCACCTGCACACGTCCCAGCCGGGCATCAGCAAGCAGATCCGGCTACTGGAGGACGAACTCGGGGTCCAGATCTTCGCCCGCAACGGCAAGCACCTGGATCGCGTCACGCCGGCCGGCGAGCGCATCCTGGAGATCACGCGGCGCATCCTCAACGAGGTCCAGAACGTCAAGCGGGCGGCCGACGAATTCCAGGCGGCGGATACGGGCGAACTGGCGATCGGCACCACCCACACCCAGGCCCGTTATGCCCTGCCTCCGACCATCCAGCGTTTCAAGCGCCGTTATCCCAGGGTGTCCCTGCATCTCAACCAGGGCTCGCCGCCCCAGATCGCGAGCTGGGCGGCCTCCGGGGAGGTGGATTTCGCCATCGCCACCGAGGCCATGGAGCACTTCGAGGAGCTGATCATGCTCCCCTGCTATCACTGGAACCGCGGCGTGCTGGTGCCGCCGGACCACCCCCTGGCGTCGGTGTCGCGTCTGCGGCTGCAGGACATCGCCGCACACCCGATCGTGACCTATACCTTCGGCTTCACCGGCCGCTCGCACCTGGACCAGGCCTTCGCCGCCCACGGCCTGTCGCCCAACGTGGTCCTGACGGCGGTGGACGCCGACGTGATCAAGACCTACGTCCGCCTGGGGCTGGGGGTGGGGATCGTCGCCAACATGGCCTACGACCCCGCCGAGGACGAGGACCTGGTGCGGCTGGACGCCAGCCACCTGTTCGAACCCAGCACCACCCACATCGGCTTCCGCCGCGGCACCTTCCTGCGCGGCTACATGACCGACTTCATCGAGATGTTCGCGCCGCACCTGACGCCGGAGATCGTGGAACGCGCGGCTGCGGCTCATCCCGGCGACGGCTATCGGCGGCTGCTCGACGAACTCTGGCCTCAGGTGCCACGCGAGTAATCGTGGGATACGTTTGCTGGGTGCCAATAAAAGCCATTAACCACAGAGACACAGAGCTCACAGAGGCAAGTAGGAAGTACTTGCACTAATGAGAGCAGGTCACGCAAGACGAATGTAAAAGCATTTCGTCCCCGACACTTCACACCTTTCAAATGCTCTGTGTCCTCTGTGCCTCTGTGGTTAGTCTTTATTCGGCACGCAGCACGGTGTCGCCGCCCATGTAGGGCTGAAGGGCCTCGGGGATGTGCACGCTGCCGTCGGCCTGCTGGTGGTTCTCCAGTAGTGCCACCAGGGCCCGCCCCACGGCCACGCCGGAACCGTTGAGGGTGTGCACGGGGGCCGGCTTGCCGGTCTCCGGGTCGCGCCAGCGGGCCTGCATGCGGCGGGCCTGGAACGCCTCGAAATTACTGCAGGAGGAGATCTCGCGGTAGGTGTCCTGGCTCGGCAGCCAGACCTCCAGGTCGTAGGTCTTGGCGGCCGCGGCGCCGATGTCGCCCGCGCACAGGGTCACCACGCGGTAGGGCAATTCCAGGCGCTGCAGGACGGTCTCGGCGTGGCCGGTGAGGGCCTCCAGGGTGGCGTAGGACTCCTCCGGGCGCACCACCTGCACCATCTCCACCTTCTCGAACTGGTGCTGGCGGATCATGCCGCGCACATCCTTGCCGTGGGCCCCGGCCTCGGCGCGGAAGCACGGCGTGTGCGCCACGAAGCGGCACGGCAAACGCTCCGGCTCCAGGATGCGCTCGCGCACCAGATTGGTGACCGGCACCTCGGCGGTGGGGATCAGATAGAAGTCCTCCGGGTCGGTCAGCCGGAACAGGTCCTCGCCGAACTTGGGCAACTGGCCGGTGCCGCGCAGGGATTCCGAGCGCACGATATAGGGCACGTACACCTCGCGGTAGCCGTGCTCGCGGGTGTGGATGTCCAGCATGAACTGGATCAGGGCGCGGTGCAGCCGCGCCAGCGGGCCCGAGAGCACCACGAAGCGCGCGCCCGTGATCTGTGCCGCGGCCTCGAAATCCATGCCGGCCAGACCCGCGCCGAGATCCACATGGTCGCGCACCTCGAAATCGTACGCCGCGGGCTCGCCCCAGCGCCGGACCTCGACATTGTCGTCTTCGCTATCGCCGTCCGGCACCGAGTCGTGCGGCAGGTTGGGCAACCCCCAGCGGATGGCGTCCAATTCGGCGGCCACCGCGTCCAGATCGGCCTTAGCCCGCGCCAGCTCGTCGCCCAGGCCCGACACCTCGGCCTTGAGCGGCTCGATATCCTCGCCCGCGGCCTTGGCCTGGCCGATCGCCTTCGAGCGCTTGTTGCGTTCGGCCTGCAGGTTCTCGGACCGGGTCTGCAGCTCGCGGCGGCGTTCCTCCAGGGAACGCAGCCGGTCGACGTCCAGGCGGAATCCCCGGCGGGCCAGTGCGGCGGCCACCGCCTCCGGGTCGTTGCGCAGCAGTTTGGAATCGAGCATCGCCTGCCCCGAGCATGGAACCGGCGCGCATTATAGGCGCCGTGGGGGACGCTTGCAGGCCGGGGCCGGCGCCCGCCGCCCGCGCTCAGACTAAAGTCGGGGCTGGCGTTCGCGCGGCGCTCTGCTACCTTGCGTACCGGGTGCGGGTGCCGCGGCGACGCGGCGCCGGGGAGACTGAACGATAAAGAGAGGGTGGAACCATGGACCCGAAAATCCTGTGGCTCATCGTTTTCGTGGGCCTCTACTGGTCATATTGCCTGTACATGGGCTTCAAGGGGATGGCCACCGCGAAAACGGCCAGCGACTACTTCATCGGCGGCCGCAAGCTGTCGCTGTGGGTGTTCGTCCTGGCGGGCACGGCGACCTCCTTCTCCGGCTGGACCTTCGTCGGCCACCCCGGCCTGCTCTACGTGGACGGCTTCCAGTACGCCTACGCCTCGTTCTACGCCATCACCATCCCGTTCACCGGCGTCATGTTCCTCAAGCGTCAGTGGATGCTGGGCAAGCGCTTCGGCTACGTCACGCCGGGCGAGATGATGTCCGACTACTTCCGCTCCGACCTGATCCGGCTGCTGGTGGTGCTGGTGGCGCTGATCTTCTCCATTCCCTACACCGGCATCCAGTTCCGCGCCTCGGGCTTCCTGTTCAACGTGCTCACCGACGGTGCCCTGTCGATCGAGGCGGGCATGTGGATGCTGTCGATGGTGGTGCTGGTGTACGTCGCCACCGGCGGCCTGCGCTCGGTGGCCTACGTCGACAGCGCCCAGGCCATCCTGCTGGCCCTGGGCATCGTCATCATCGGCTGCATCGCCCTGATCAACGTCGGCGGCTGGAGCGCGCTCAACGACGGCATCGCCACCCTGGCCCAGTACGACGGCAAGCGCACACCGGACGGGCATTCCCACTACGTGGCGATCCCCGGCGTGATCCAGTTCGTGAGCGAGGGCCCGTCGGCCACCGGCGGCGCCTGGACCGGGATCATGATCCTGACCTACATGTTCGCGCTGATGGGCATCCAGTCGGCGCCGGCCTTCAGCATGTGGGCCTACTCCAACACCGATCCGCGGCCCTTCCCGATCCAGCAGGTCTGGGCCTCGGCCCTGGGCATCGGCCTGATCCTGATGGTGTTCACGGCGATCCAGGGACTCGGGGCACACCTGCTCGGGGCCAACGCCGGCTTCCTGGCGGCCCATCCCGAGGCCGTGACCAACGTCTTCGGCCCCCTGCTGGACGGCCAGGACCTGATGGACTACGAGGGCAAGCAGGGCGCGCTGGTGCCGCAGTACATCAACCTGATGGGCGAGACCCTGCCCTGGCTCATGGGCCTGCTGGCGGTCTGCGCCCTGGCGGCGATGCAGTCCACGGGCGCCGCCTACATGTCCACCGCCGGCGGCATGCTCACGCGCGACATCCTCAAGCGCTACCTGATACCGAACGCCTCGCATAACGTGCAGAAACTCTGGGGACGCCTGGGCGTGGCATTCATCGTGTTCGCCGCCCTCTGGGTGGCGACCTCCGCCACCGACGCCCTGGTGCTTCTCGGCGGTCTCGCGGTGGCCTACGGCTTCCAGATGTGGCCCGCCCTGATCGCCACCTGCTGGTGGCCCTGGCTCACGCGTCAGGGCGTCAACGCCGGCCTGATCGCCGGCCTCGTGGCGGTCACCCTGACCGAGCGGGTCGGCGTGCAGTGGTTCGGCATCGAGGCCTGGGGCCGCTGGCCGCTGACCATCCACGCCGCCGGCTGGGGCATCATCTTCAACCTGGGTCTGGCCATCCTGGTCTCGGCGTTCACGCAGAATCCCGAGGACCGCGCCCGGCGCATGGTGTTCCACGATTTCCTGCGCGAGCACGCCGGCCTGCCGGCGGCCAAGAAGCCGCTGGTGCCGGTGGCCTGGATCGTGACCCTGGCCTGGTTCTTCTTCGCCATCGGTCCGGGGGCGGTGATCGGCAACACGATCTTCGGCGACCCCGGCGATCCCGCCACCTGGGTCTTCGGCATGCCTTCGATCTGGGCCTGGCAGATCCTGTGGTGGGTGCTGGGCGTGGGCATGATGTGGTTCCTGGCGATCCACATGCGCATGTCCACCATGCCGGAACGCGAGATCGAGGTGCTGCAGGAGGACATCGGCGACGTCGCCGGCGACACCGCCTCCGGCACGGTCGGCGGACGCTGAGCGGCGGCCGGCGCGGCTGCGTCCGCTCCGCCGCGCCGGTAACCTGATGCCATGCTGTATTTCTGGGGATCGGTGGCCGTGCTCGCGGCCCTGCTGTACCTGCCGGTCACGCGGCTGATCTGGGCGCTGTCGGTGCGGCGCCTGGAGCGGCGCCGCGGGGCGCCGCTGCACGAAGACGAGGTCCGCGGCCAGGGCACCCGCGCCCGCTTTCTGGGCGTGCTCATCAGCGCCGCCACCGCCCTGCTGTTCAACCTGCAGATGCTGGGATGGCCGCCGTATGGATGACCGTCTGTACGCCTTCCTGAAATACACCGCCATCGCGCTGGGCCTGCTCTGGCTAGGCTGGACCGCCTACGACGGTCTGTTCGCGCAGCGTGAGCCGGGCGATAACGCCTACCTGGCCGGCAACCGCGCCTTCAAGGACGGCGCCTACGAACGGGCCCTGGCCGCCTACGAGGACGCCCTGGCGACCGATGCGGGACATCTCCATGCCCTGCGCGGCAAGGCCCGCGCCCTGATGCAGCTCGGCCGCGACGAGGCGGCCCTGGCGGCCTACGACCGCGCCATCGGACGTGCCCCGGCCTTCGGACCCGCGTACGCCAACCGCGGCATCCTGAACGACCGCATGGGCCGGCACCGTCAGGCGCTGGCCGACTACGAGCGGGCCCTTGAGCTGGAGCCGGAACTGGCGCAGGGACCGGGCTGGCTGACCCGCTTCCTGCGCAACCAGCCGGAGAAGCCGCCGACCATCGCCGAGCGCGCGGCCTATCTGCGCACGGAGCTGGCCAAGCCCGAGGACGAGCGGCTGCTGCGCCTGAAGGAGGCGGACAACGCCCAGAAGCCGTATGAGATGTGACCTCTCAGAATACGTCCAGCAGCTCGCCGAACAGCACGCGCAGGCAGAACAACAGCGCGATACAGCCGAACAGCAGCCGCACCGTGTCGCTCTCCCCGGCCTCGTCGCGCCAGGTGATGCCGTGATAGGCGACGGCCGCGGTCGCCGCGACGAAGACGATATCCCAAAGCATGTCGGCCCGATCCCTGTCCTGCGGCGCGCCGGCGGCGGAACGGGCCGGCCGCGGCGCGCCTGCGGCCGGCCCGGCCGTTATCCTAGCAGCGGCGCGGACGCGCGGAGACCGGCGGCGTGAGCCCCTGGATCCCGATCCTGGCATCGCTGGGCTATGTGGCGGTGCTGTTCGCCATCGCCCACTACGGCGACGCCCGGGCCCGATCGCACGGCCGTGCCGGCAGCCGGCCGCTGATCTACGCCCTCTCGCTGGCGGTGTACTGCAGCTCCTGGACCTTCTTCGGCAACGTCGGCCGCGCGGCCTCCAGCGGCTGGGACTTCCTGCCCATCTATCTCGGACCGATCCTCGCGCTCGTGGTCCTGGCCCCGGTGCTGCGCAAGATGATCCGGGTCAGCAAACAGCAGAACATCACCTCGATCGCGGACTTCATCGCCTCCCGGTACGGCAAGACCCAGGGTCTCGCGGCGCTGGTCACGGGCGTGGCGGTGGTGGTCATCCTTCCCTACATCGCCTTGCAGCTCAAGGGCGTGTCCCTGGCCTACGACACCCTCACCGGCGGCGCCGCGAACGGTCCGGCGACCGGCGGCGACCCGCCCCCGCCCTGGCGCGACACCGCGCTGTACGTGGCCCTGACCATGGCCGCCTTCTCGATGCTGTTCGGCACCCGGCACGTGGACAACAGCGAGAGCCATCAGGGGATCATCTACGCCATGGCCTTCGAGTCGGTGGTGAAGCTGACCGCCTTCCTGGCGGTCGGCGCCTTCGTGACCTGGGGCCTGTTCGGCGGCGTCGGCGATCTGCTGGGCCGGGCCTGGCGGGATCCGCGGTTCGCAGCCATGTACGGCGGCGCATCGCCGATCACCAGCAGCTTCGTCACCACCACCCTGCTGGCGATGGGGGCGATCTTCTGCCTGCCGCGCCAGTTCCACGTGGCGGTGGTGGAGAATACCGACGTGGGCGACCTGCGCACCGCGCGCTGGCTGTTCCCGCTGTACCTGGCGGCGTTCGGGCTGTTCGTCATGCCCATCGCGGCGGCCGGCCTGCTGATCTTCCCGGACGGCGGCGTGAACGCCGACCGCTTCGTCCTGGCCCTGCCGCTGTCGGCCGACACCCACGGTCTGGCGCTGCTCGCCTTCCTGGGCGGCGTCTCGGCCGCCACCAGCATGGTGATCATGGCCAGCGTGGCGCTGGCGACCATGGTCTGCAACGACATGATCATGCCGGTGCTGCTGCGCCGCGGCGGCCCCGGACGCGACGGCGACGTCAGCGCGCTGCTCCTGGCGATAAGGCGCGGGGTGATCCTGGCGATCCTCGCGCTGGCCTATCTCTACTACCGTTACTTCGGCAGCTTCGCCACGCTGGCCGCCATCGGGCTGCTCTCCTTCGCCGGGATCATGCAATTCCTGCCGGCGCTGATCGGCGGCCTGTACCTGCGCGGCCTGGCGCGCCGGGGCGTGCTCGCCGGCATCGTGGCCGGATTCGGGGTCTGGACCTACACCCTGCTGCTGCCCGATCTCGCCGCGGCCGGCTGGATCGCCGAGACCCTGGTCCGCGAGGGTCCGGGCGGGATCGACTGGCTGCGGCCCCAGGCGTTGTTCGGGTTGACGCTCGGCGATCCGCTCACCCACGGCGTGTTCTGGAGCCTGTGCGCCAACATCGGCGTGCTGGCCGCGGTCTCCCTGAACGGCGGTCGCAGTCTGGTCGAGCGCATGCAGGCCACCGCGTTCGTGGACCTCGACAATCCCCGGCACACGGCCCAGGCCCTGCCCGCCCTGCACACCGCCGCCAACGTCGGCGACATGCAGGTCCTGCTGCAGCGTTTCCTGGGCCTGCAGCAGGCACAGGCGGCCCTGGCGGACTACGCCCGCCGGCACGAGGTGACGCTGCACGCGGGCACCCCCGCCGAGCCGCATCTGATCCGCTTCTGCGAACGCCTGCTGGCGGGCGTGGTGGGCAGCGCCTCGGCACGCCTGGTGCTGGTATCGGCGCTGCGCCACAAGGACCTCGCGATCGAGGATGTGGTGGACGTGCTGGACCGCACCGCCGAGGCGGTGCACTTCAACCGCACCCTGCTGCACGCCGCCCTGGACAACATCAGCCAGGGCGTCTCGGTGGTGGACGACCAGTTGCGCCTGGTGGCATGGAACAAGCGTTACCTGGCGCTGTTCGACTATCCGGAGGGCCTGGTCTGCGTGGGCCGCCCGGTGGCCGAGCTGATCCGCTACAACGCCGGACGCGGGGAATGCGGGCCCGGCGACGTCGAGGAGCACGTGCGCAAACGCCTGGACTTCATGCAGCGGGGCCGGCCGCACGTGTTCCAGCGGGTCCGCCGCGACGGCACCGTGCTGGAGATGCACGGCAACCCCATGCCCGGCGGCGGCTTTGTCACCACCTTCAGCGACATCACCGAGCACAAGCGCACCGAGGCGGCCCTGCGCGAGATCAACGAGACCCTGGAACAGCGCGTCGCCGAGCGCACCCGGGCCCTGTCGCGCGCCAACGCCGAGTTGCGTCGGGAAAACCGCGACCGGGCCCGCGCCGAGAGCGAGGCCCGCCGCGCCCGCGACGAGGCCGAGCGCGCCAACCTCAGCAAGACACGATTCCTGGCCGCGGCCGGTCATGACCTGCTGCAGCCGCTCAACGCGGCGCGGTTGTTCGCGTCGGCCCTGATCGAGGGCCGGTCCGGCGATCCCCGCGCCCTGGCGGGCAATATCGAGCGCTCGCTGCAATCCGCCGAGGAACTGCTCTCCTCGCTGCTCGATATCTCCAAGCTCGACGCCGGCGCCTGGGAGGTGGAGATCGCCGACTTCGGCCTCGACGCGATGCTGGACGGCCTGGCGGCCGAGTTCGGCGTGCTCGCCGCCGAGCGCGGCCTCGATCTGCGCACCGTGACCTGCCGTGCCGCGGTGCGCAGCGACCGCCACCTGTTGCGACGGATCCTGCAGAACTTCCTCGCCAACTCCGTGCGCTACACGGATCACGGCCGCATCCTGCTCGGTTGCCGGCGGCGCGGCGACAGCGTGGAGATCCAGGTCTGGGACACCGGTCCCGGCATCCCCGGCGATCAGCTCCAGGCCATCTTCGAGGAGTTCCACCAGATCGACCGCCCGCGCGGCAACAGCCGCGGGCTGGGGCTCGGCCTGGCCATCGCCGAACGCATGGCGCGCCTCCTGGATCATCCCATCGATGTCCGCTCGGAACCGGGACGGGGCACCTGCTTCTCCCTGCGCGTGCCCCGCGGCCGGCATCCCGCGGCGGCGCCCGCCGCGGGCGACTGGGCGCCGCCGGACGCCCTGGCCGGCCTGCGGCTGCTGTGCATCGACGACGACGCGGGCGTGCGGGACGGCCTGCAGGCGCTGCTCACGGGCTGGGGCTGCCGGGTCGATGTCGCCGCGGGACGCGCGGCACTGCCCGCGGATCCGCCGGACGCGGTAATCGTCGATTACCACCTGCGCGGCGAGGGCAACGGCCTCGCCCTGCTCGACGAGCTGCGCGAGCGCTGGGGCGACGAGCTGCGCGGCATCGTGATCACGGCGGACCGCGATCCGGCGCTGCGCCGCCACGCCCGGACGCACGGCCATCCGCTCCTGCACAAGCCGGTGAAGCCGGCCGCATTGCGCGCGGCGTTGACCCGCATCCTGCGCGACGGGCCGCGGGCCGCGGCGGTCTGAGTCAGCTACCGGGGGCGTCGGGATCGGATGCCAGGGCGCGCTGCGCGAGCGCGTCCCAGTCGATCTCCAGGCTGCGCGCGGCGATCACCGCCTGGGTCCGGGTGTAGACGCCCAGCTTGCGCAGGATCGCCGTGATGTGCGCCTTGACCGTGGCCTCGGAGATGTCCAGGTCGATCGCGATCTGCTTGTTGAGCATGCCCTCGGTGAGCATCAGCAGCACGCGGATCTGCTGCGGCGTGAGACTGCCCAGACGCCGGGCCGTGTCGTCGGCCGCGGTGGTGCCCCGCCGCGCGCCCTGCTGCCCGCCCGGCACCCACACGGCGCCGTCCAGCACCGCCGTCAGGGCCTCCACGATGGTGCCCATGCCGGCGGACTTGGGGATGAAGCCCGAGGCACCGTGATCGATCGCACCGCGCACCACTTGCGGGTCTTCGTAGGCCGACACCACCACCACCGGCAGCCCGGGCTGGCGGCCGCGGGCATAGACCAGTCCGGCGTAACCCCGGCAGCCGGGCATGTTCAGGTCGAGCAGCAGCAGGTCCGCGTCGTCGTGACTGTCGATCGCGTCCTGCAGGGCCTCGAACGTGGCCACCGACACGATCTCCGCGCCGGTCACGACCTGCGTGACGGCCTGCTCCAGCGCGGAACGGAACAGGGGGTGATCGTCGGCGACGATGATGGTGTCGGCTGTGGCCATCGCGGAGCGTATAGCTGGCTGCGGACGCACAGCCTAGCGCACCCGCGCGGCGGCCGCGCGCGGCACGACCGTCAGCCAGCCGTGTCATCCTCGCCGCGCAGCCGGGCGAGCTTCGTCCGGATCCTGGATTCGAGGCCGCGGTCGACGGGCTCGTAGTAGCGGGTGCCGGCCAACTCGTCCGGCAGGTAGGTCTCGCCCGCGGCGTAGGCATCCGGCTCGTCGTGGGCGTAGCGATAGCCGGCGCCGTGCCCGAGCCCCTTCATCAACTTGGTGGGGGCGTTGCGCAGGTGCAGGGGCACCTCCAGGCTGCCGCGCTCACGCGCGTCGCGCAGGGCGGCGTTGTAGGCGGCATACACGGCGTTGCTCTTGGGCGCGCAGGCCAGGTAAGCCACCGCCTGGGCGATCGCCAGCTCGCCCTCCGGGCTGCCCAGGCGTTCGAAGGTCTCCCAAGCATCCAACGCCAGGCGCAGGCCCCGCGGATCGGCGTTGCCGATATCCTCGCTGGCGATGCGCACGACGCGGCGCGCCAGGTAGAGGGGATCGCAGCCGCCGTCGAGCATGCGGCAGAGCCAGTAGAGGGCGGCGTCGGGATCGGTGCCGCGCACCGACTTGTGCAGGGCCGAGATCTGGTCGTAGAAGTAATCGCCGCCCTTGTCGAAGCGACGCAGACCCTCGCGCAGGACCTCGTCCAGATCGGTTTCGGTGATTTCCCGGGCCCCGTCGTCCGCGTCCTCCTCGGCACGGATCGCGGCCACGTCCGCGGCCAGTTCCAGCAGGTTGAGGGCGCGCCGGGCGTCGCCGTCGGCATGCGCCGCCAGGCGGTCCCGCAGGGCCTCCGCCATGGTCACCGTCCCGCCCAGGCCGCGCTCGCCGTCCGCCAGGGCGCGATCGATCAGGGCCCGGATGTCGCCGGCGTCCAGGGATTTCAGGACATAGGTGCGGGCACGCGAGAGCAGCGCGTTGTTGACCTCGAACGAGGGATTCTCGGTGGTGGCGCCGACCAGGGTCACGGTCCCGTCCTCGACGTAGGGCAGCAAACCGTCCTGCTGCGCCTTGTTGAAACGGTGGACCTCGTCGACGAACAGCAGCGTACCCCGGCCGCCGGCGGCGCGTGCTTCGCGGGCCTCGGCCACCGCCGCGCGGATATCCTTCACGCCGGCCATCACGGCCGATATCTGCACGAAGCGGATATCCGACAGCTCGGCCAGGAGCCGCGCCAGGCTGGTCTTGCCGGTACCCGGCGGCCCCCAGAGGATCATGGAATGCAGACGGCCGGCCTCCAGCGCCCGGCGCAGGGGCTTGCCCGGCCCCAGGATATGCGCCTGTCCGGCGAAGTCGGCAAGCGCGCGCGGCCGCATGCGGTCGGCCAGCGGCCGACCCGCCTCCGCGCCGCCGTCGCGCTCAAGCCCGATTTCGTGTTGCCGCGACACGGCCGTCAATATATCCCAGGCAGGGCGCGACCAGCGGCCGCGCCAGGGCCAGACCCACTCCGACGCCGGCGACATCGGCGACCCAGTCCATCAGTTCCGCGCTGCGGTAGCCGGTCAGCCACTGCAGCGCCTCGATAACCAGCCCCAGCACGGCCAGGCCGGCCGCCACGGCGGCGTAGCGGCCCATGCCGAGCACCGCCCCGAACCAGCCCGCCAGCAGGGCGAAGGCGGCGAAATGCAGCAGCTTGTCGATGCCCGCACCGCCGGCGACCCCGGGTTGCGGCCAAAGACAGCCGACCAGGAGGATCGCGATACCGGCATAGCCCAACCCGCGCCACAGCCGGGCCAGCCGGAGGTCGCGGCCGGCCGTCACGGCGCATTCCCCGACCCGCGGGCGTCGACCACGTCGACGTCCTCGGGCACTTCCAGGGTGAAGCGCCCGTCGTCGATGCCGGTATTCACGCGGATATCGTGGAAACGGATGCGGGTGGTCTGGCCGAGCTGGTCATCGAGTTCCAGGCTGACCGGGCGGCCACTTCTCAGGCCCATGCGTATCTCGCGGAAATCGCTGTCGTCGGCGCGGGGGATCAACCGTACCCAGGTCAGATCGTCCCCCTTGCCGGCCAGGGTCTCCATGGCGAAGGCCTGGTCCAAATCGGCACCGCCGGCCAAGAGTTGGGCCGGGGTCGTGCGCAGCGTGTCGTCCACCGCGCGCACCGTGACCTGGGCCAGGTCGACATCATAGAAACGGAAGGCGCTACCGTCGCTGACGATGATCTGGCGGTACGGCTCGCGGTATTCCCAGCGGAAACGGTCCGGCCGGTCGAGCAGGAAGATGCCGGCGGCCGATTGCAGGACCTCGCCGTCGGCGTCGACCTGGACCTGCTCGAAGTCGGCCCGCAGATCGTCCACCTCGGTGTAGAAATCCGCCAGGGCCCGCGGCTGCGCCGTGGCGGCGGTCGCCGCGCATACGGCCAGCAGGCCGGCGAGAAACTGTCGTGCGATTCGCATAGATATCCCTGTGGGGGTGCCTGTCACCCAGCCTAGGCGGAACGGCTGAACGCTGTCTGAACCGGCCGCGGTCAGTCCGCGGGCGGCGGGGGCGCCAACACCTCGCGGCTGCCGCCGCCCTCCAGCGGCCCTACGACGCCGGCCGCCTCCATTTGTTCCACCAGGCGCGCGGCCCGGTTGTAGCCGACCCGGAGTCGCCGCTGCACGTAGGAGATCGAGGCCTTGCGGCTCTGAGTGACCACCGCCACCGCCTGGTCGTAGAGCGGATCGTCCTCCTCGCCGTCGCCGCCGGCCCCGCCGCCGCCGTCGGACTCCGGAACGCCGGCAAGGATTTCCTCGTTGTAGTCGGGGGCGCCCACCTGCTTGAGGTACTCGACCACCTTGTGGACCTCGTGGTCGTCCACGAAGGCGCCGTGCACGCGCGCGGGCATGCCCGTGCCCGGCGGCAGGAACAGCATGTCGCCGTGGCCCAGCAGGCTCTCGGCGCCCTGTTGGTCGAGGATCGTGCGCGAATCCACGCGCGAGGCCACCTGGAAGGCGATGCGGGTGGGGATGTTGGCCTTGATCAGGCCGGTGATCACGTCCACCGACGGCCGTTGCGTGGCCAGGATCATGTGCAGACCCGCCGCGCGCGCCTTCTGCGCCAGCCGGGCGATCAACTCCTCCACCTTCTTGCCGACCACCATCATCAGGTCCGCCAGTTCGTCGACGATCACCACGATCGCGGGCAACGGCTCCAGGGTCGGCACCTCGGTGTCGTCGTCGTCGCCGCGGGCGGCCTCGACCAGCGGGTCCGGGATCGGCTTGCCGCGCGCGGCGGCCTCCGAGACCTTGCGGTTGAAGCCGGCGATGTTGCGCACGCCGAGGCTGGACATCAGCTTGTAGCGGCGCTCCATCTCGGCCACGCACCAGCGCAGGGCGTTGGCCGCCTCCTTCATGTCGGTGACCACCGGCGCCAGCAGGTGCGGGATGCCCTCGTAGACCGACAGTTCCAGCATCTTGGGGTCGATCATGATGAACCGCACCTGCTCGGCCGTGGCCTTGTAGAGCATGGACAGGATCATGACGTTGATCGCCACCGACTTGCCCGAACCGGTGGTGCCGGCGACCAGCAGGTGCGGCATCTTGCCCAGGTCGGCGGTGACCGGCCCGCCGCCGATATCCTTGCCCAGGGCGAGGGTCAGGGCCGAGCCGCCGTTGGCGTAATGGCGCGACTCGAACAACTCGCGCAGGGCCACGATCTCGCGCTCCTGGTTGGGGATCTCCAGGCCCACCACGGACTTGCCCGGGATCACCTCGACCACGCGCACGCTGATCGTGGACATGGCGCGGGCCAGGTCCTTGGCGAGATTGGTGAACTGGTTGACCTTGACGCCGGGGGCCGGATCCAGCTCGAAGCGGGTCACCACCGGGCCCGGCTGCACATCCACCACCTTGGCCTGGACACCGAAGTCGGCCAGGTGCTGCTCCAGCTCCCCGGACAGGCGTTCCAGCTCGTCGGCGGCATAACCGCGCACCGACTGGCGCGACGAATCCAGCAGGTCCGTCGGCGGCAGCGGACTGTCCTTGCCCGGGTCGTAGGCGGGCACGGTCGGTGTCTCCGGCTCCGGGTCCATGGGCAGGTCGAGCTGGGCGGCGCGCTTGCCCTTGTCGGCGGATTTGGCCGGCAGCTTGGGCTCGCGGCGCGGCTTGGCGGGCTTGGCCGGTTTCGCGGCCTGCGCCGCGGCCGCCTTGCGCCGCCGCTCGGCCCGTTTCTCCCGCGCCTCGCGCCAGCGCGCGACCGCCGTGCGCCACAACCACGCACCGCCCTCCAGGACGGCGGTGCCCACCCGCTCGGCCACGTTCAGCCAGGAGAAGCCCAGACCGGTGGAAAGCGTGATCACGAACACCGTGATCAGCAGCCAGGCCGTGCCGGCGGTGTTGAACACGCCGCGCAGGGCCCCGGCCACGCTGGCGCCGAGGATGCCGCCGCTGCCCTGGGGCAATCCGTGGGCGGCCTCGATCGCCAGCGTGACCAGGCCGCAGCCGGCGGTCAGCCAGAGCAGCAGCGAGCCGGAGCGCACCCCCAGGCTGAAGGCGTCGCCGCTGGGCTGACGGCCGCCCAGGAACACCAGCCAGCCGCCGTAGAGGATCAGCCAGGGAAAGACGAAACCGAGATAGCCGAACAGGCTGAGCAGGACGTCGCCGAACCAGGCACCGGGGACGCCGAACAGATTGTTCACCGGGCCGCCCTGACCCAGACGCGACCAACCCGGATCGGCGGGGTCGTAGCTGACCAGCGCCGCCAGCAGGAACAGGGTCAGGGCCGCGGCAGCGAACAGGACCGCCTCCCGCAGCAATCGTCCCAGCCGCTGCCGGTAGCGGCTGGACTGCGCCGCCGCCGCGCGTCGCTGCGGGGCCCGCGCCATCAGGCGCCCCCCGCCGCGCGCAAGCCCGCGATGCCGTCCCTTGCCGCGCCCGCCGGGCGGCGATCCTCGCTGATGACGCCGTTACGCATGACCGGTCATTATAACGGCAGGAAGCTTGAAAGCGTGGGGTTCGGGCGCATATTCCTGGTATCCGATGGTACCGGTTCCAGACCGGGGGACGACATGACCGTTCGACACTTTCTGTTGACTCACGACGACAGCATCGAGGAGTTCTCCGAGGAGGAGGCCGCCCGGGTCGCCAGCGGTGACACGCCGCTGCCGCGATTCGCGGACAAGCGCCTGCGCTATCTCCAGGTCTCCGTCGAGCAGGCCGACGAATCCGGCCAGATCCAGGTGCGCACCGTCGGCGCCGTGGTCGGCTTCGACGAGGAGGGCCGACTCCAGGAGGCCGCCGCGCCCGAGGACGAGACGGAGTTCACCAGCTTCGAGCACGACGCCTGCGTCCAGTTCGCGCTCAAGGATACGGTACCCGGGCGCTACGCGCTCAATTGACGGTACCCGCGGCCGGCGGACGATTGGTGATCCGCGACTGATGGGTCACAATCGCCCCGTCCCTGCGATCGCGAGTTGCCCATGGCGCGCACCCGGCTGGCGGCCGGCATCGACGAAATCGGCGGCGAGGAGTGGGATGCCCTGCTCGACGCCGACGATCCCGGCTACCCTTTCCTGCGCCACGGCTTCCTGCGCACGCTGGAGGCGACCGGCTGCGTCGGTCCCGGCACCGGCTGGGAGCCCCGGCACCTGACGCTACGCGACGACGCCGGCCGGCTGCTCGGCGCCGTGCCGCTCTTCCGCAAGCGCCATTCCTTCGGCGAATTCGTGTTCGACTTCGCCTGGGCGCACGCCTATCACCGGCTAGGGCTGGACTACTACCCCAAGTTGGTCGCGGCGGTCCCGTTCACGCCGGTGACGGGACCGAGACTGCTGGCCGCGGATGACGATACCCGCCAGGCCCTGGCCCGGACCCTCGCCGGGCTGCCGGCCGCGGACGGCGCCTCGTCGCTGCATCTGCTGTTCCCCCGGGCCCGCGACCGCGCGGCGGCGGCCGCGGCCGGGGCGATCCTGCGCCGGGACTGCCATTTCCTGTGGCGCAACCGGGACTATCGCGATTTCGACGATTTCCTGGCCCGGCTGTCGGCCAAGCGGCGCAAACAGATACGGCGCGAGCGGCGCCGGGTGGCGGAGGCCGGCATCCGCGTGCGGACGGTCCCGCCCGACGAGGTCGACGACGATCTGCGGGAACGCATCTACGCCTTTTACGCCCGCACCTACCTGATACGCGGCCAAGCGCCCTATCTCACCCCGGATTTCTTCCGCCGGATCGAGACGGCCCTCCCGGATCGGGTACGCTATTTCCTCGCCTGCGAGGGGACCCGTCCGGTAGCCGCGGCCTTCATGCTGGTCGGCGACGACACCCTCTACGGTCGGCACTGGGGCAGCCTCGCCGACTACCACAGCCTGCATTTCGAGACCTGCTACTATGCCGGCATCGACTATTGCATCGAGCACGGGCTGGCGCGCTTCGACGCCGGCGCCCAGGGCGAGCACAAGATCCGCCGCGGTTTCGAGCCCGCGGCCACCTACTCCGCCCATTTCGTGGTCGAGCCGGCGCTGCGCGGCCCCATCGCCGACTTTGTCGACCGGGAGGGCGGGTTGATCGCCGACTGGCACCACGAGCAACGGCGCCGCTGCGCCTTCCCCGACGCCGACGAGATCGAAACGTGACCGCGCTGCGACTCTACTGGCTGGACCCGGCGACACCGGACGCGCCCTTCCCCGATCCCGCGCTGGCGCTGACCCAGCCCAACGGCCTGCTCGCGATGGGCGGCGACCTGTCCCCGACACGTCTGCGCAATGCCTACGCCAACGGTATCTTCCCCTGGTACAACCCGGAGGAATCGATCCTGTGGTGGTCGCCCGACCCGCGGGTCGTGTTCGCCACCGACGGTGTGCATGTATCCCGCCGGCTGGCGCGGACGCTGCGCCGCGCGGATTACGCGGTCACCCTGGATCGCGATTTCGACGGCGTCCTCACCGGTTGCGCCGGCCCCCGGCGTCATCAGCCGGGCACCTGGCTGGGCGCGGAGATGCGCGCCGCCTACCGGCGGCTGTTCGACACGGGCGACGCCCACTCGGTCGAGGTCTGGCGCCACGGCGAACTGGTCGGCGGCCTCTACGGCGTGGCCCACGGCCGGATGTTCTTCGGCGAGTCGATGTTCTCGCACGTTCCCGACGCATCCAAACTGGCCCTGGTGCATCTGGCACGGCAACTGGCGGCCTGGGGCTTCCCGCTGATCGACGGCCAGGTCGGCTCGCCGCATCTCTACCGCATGGGCGCCTTCGACCTGCCGCGTCCGCGGTTCATCGCCTGCCTGCGCGAATACGGCGCCCTGGCATCGCCGCCCGCACCCTGGCGCTTCGAGCTCGATGTACCCCGCAACGAGGCGCACCTGCCGCCGCGCAATTGAACCGGCCCGCGCTTTCCCCGATAATGCCGCGCTTCACCTCAAGAGGTTTCGCAACGACTACATGGCGAAGGAAGACCACATCGAAATGGAAGGCACGGTAGTGGAGACGCTGCCGAACACGACCTTCCGCGTGAAGCTGGAGAACGGGCACATCGTGACCGCCCATATCTCCGGCAAGATGCGCAAGCACTACATCCGCATCCTGCGCGGCGACAGCGTGACCGTGCAGTTGACCCCGTACGACCTAAGCAAGGGGCGGATCACCTATCGGGGGCGTTGAGACGCCCGGTGACTCGTGACTCGTGACCGGTGACCCGCGCCGTCAAATCACGAATCACCAATCACTGATCACCAGTCTCGTTAGGCGCCCACGGGCTCCCGGGGTTTAACCTCGAGTTCCAGGCTGTCCCCGGCTTCCCGCACGATCACCTCGCCGCCGCCGGCCAGGCGGCCGAACAGCAGTTCCTCGGCGAGCGGCTTCTTAATGTGATCCTGGATCACGCGCGCCATCGGGCGCGCGCCCATCTTGGGATCGTAGCCGTGCTCGGCCAGCCAGCGGCGGGCACCCGCCTCCACGGTCAGGTCCACGCCGCGGCTCTCGAGCTGGGCGTCGAGCTGCAGGATGAACTTGTCCACCACCCGGTCGATGGTGTCGCCGGCGAGCGCGCGGAACTGGATGATGGCGTCCAGCCGGTTGCGGAATTCCGGCGTGAAGCTGCGCCGGATGGCCTCCAGGCTGTCGGTGCTGTGGTCCTGGTCGGCGAAGCCGATGCCGCGCCGGGCCATGTCCTCGGCGCCGGCGTTGGTGGTCATCACCAGGATCACGTTGCGGAAATCCGCCTCGCGGCCGTTGTTGTCGGTCAGCTTGCCGTGGTCCATCACCTGCAGCAGCAGGTTGAAAACGTCCGGATGGGCCTTCTCGATCTCGTCCAGCAGCACCACGGAATGCGGCTGCTTGGTCACCGCCTCCGTCAGCAGACCGCCCTGGTCGTAGCCCACGTAACCGGGCGGCGCGCCGATCAGGCGCGACACGGTATGGCGCTCCATGTACTCGGACATGTCGAAGCGGATCAGGTCCACGCCCAGGTGCAGCGACAACTGTCGGGTGACCTCGGTCTTGCCGACGCCGGTCGGACCGGCGAACAGGAAGGAACCGATCGGCTTGTCCGGGTTGTCCAGACCGGAGCGCGCCATCTTGATCGCGCTGGACAGCGTCTCCACCGCCTCGTCCTGTCCGAAGATCACCAGCTTGAGGTCTCGTTCCAGGGTGCGCAGCACGTCGCGGTCGGAGCGCGAGACGCTCTTCGGCGGGATGCGCGCGATGCGGGCCACCATCTCCTCGATGTCGCGCACCTGGACGGTCTTGCGCCGCTTGGCGCTGGGCCGCAGGCGCAGCCGGGCGCCGGCCTCGTCGATCACGTCGATGGCCTTGTCCGGCAGGTAGCGGTCGTTGATGTGGCGAGCCGCCAGCTCCGCCGCCGCCTCCAGCGCGGTGCGGGTGTAACGCACCTGGTGATGCTCCTCGAAGCGCGACTTGAGTCCGTTCAGGATCTGCACGGTGTCGGCGATCGAGGGCTCGGTGACATCGACCTTCTGGAAGCGCCGCGCCAGGGCACGGTCCTTCTCGAAGATGCCGCGGAACTCCTGGTAGGTGGTGGCGCCGATGCAGCGCAGCTCGCCCGAGGCGAGCATGGGCTTGATCAGGTTGGAGGCGTCCATCACGCCGCCGGACGCCGCGCCGGCGCCGATCACGGTGTGGATCTCGTCGATGAACAGGACCGAGCCCTTGCGCTTCTTGAGCTGCGACAGCACCCCCTTGAGGCGCTTCTCGAAGTCGCCGCGGTACTTGGTGCCGGCGATCAGCGCGCCCAGGTCCAGGGCGTAGATGGTGCTCTCCGAGAGCACGGAGGGCACCCGGCCCTCGACGATCATGTGCGCCAGGCCCTCGGCGATGGCGGTCTTGCCCACGCCGGCCTCGCCCACCAGCAGCGGGTTGTTCTTGCGGCGCCGGCAGAGGGTCTGGATGACGCGCTCGATCTCGTGCTCGCGGCCGATCAGCGGATCGATCCGGCCCTCGGCGGCGCGCTTGTTGAGATTGGTGGCGTACTGCTCGAGCGGGCTGCTGCCCTCCTCGGCGGCCTCGGCCTCCTTCTCGGGCGCGGCGCCCTCTTCCTCGCGCTCGCCGGCCACCTTGGAGATGCCGTGGCTGATGTAGTTGACCACATCCAGCCGGGTCACGCCCTGCTCGTTGAGCAGGTAGACGGCGTGCGCGTCCTGCTCGGAGAAGATGGCCACGAGCACGTTGACCGCGCTGACCTCCTTCTTGCCGGAGGACTGCACGTGGTAGACGGCGCGCTGGAGCACCCGCTGGAAGCCCAGCGTGGGCTGGACCTCGTGGTCCTCCTCGTCCTGGACGACCGGCACGTGGGTCTCGATATAGGCCCGCAGCTCGCGCTCGAGCTGCTGGATATCGGCGTTGCAGGCCTGCAGGACCTCGACCACGGCGGGGTTGTCCAGCAGCGTCAGGAGCAGATGCTCCACGGTGAGCATCTCGTGATGCTGCCGGCGCGCCACCATGAATGCGGCATCGAGTGCGGTCTGCAGTTCCTGGCTCAGCATGGCGGCGGTACCTCGAAAATAGCGACTCCGACGGTTTCCAATGTGACGGCTGACGCGGTTCGACTCAAGCTCTCTCCATGGTACACAACAGCGGATGCTGGTGGGCACGCGCGTACTCGTTCACCTGCATGGTCTTGGTCTCGGCGATCTGCGCGCTGTAGGTGCCGGCGACGGCCTTGCCGCGGGTATGCACGGTCAGCATCACCTGCACGGCCTGGTCGCGCGGCAGGGAGAAGAAGCGCTGGAGCACTTCGACGACGAAGTCCATCGGCGTGTAGTCGTCGTTGTGCATCACGACGCGGTACAGGGGCGGTTTCTTGACGCGCGGTTTCGCCTCCTCGACGGCGACGCCGGCGTCCGAGCCCTGCTGGGGATGATTGGCGCTCATGATCGCGATCCATGTCGCGTGACCGAACCTCCGCGTATTCTACCAAGCCACCTGACGGTTGGATGCCGCGGCGGCGCGGAAGTTCGATCCTGAATGACGGGGAAAGTCGGCGGCGTCAGGCGATGGCCTCGGCGCTCTCCCCCAGGGCCGACGCCAGGAGATTGCTGATGCGGCGGGGCACCGCCTGCCGCACCTCGACCACCGCGGTCTCGATCGCGCTGGTGAAGGCGATGGCGTCGGCGTTGCCGTGCGACTTGATGACGATGCCCTGCAGGCCCACGAAGCTGGCGCCGTTGTAGTTGCGCGGGTCCACCCGTCGCCGGAAGGCCTTGAGCACCGGCATGGCGCAGAGCGCCGCGGCGCGAGTGAGCAGGTTGCGCGAGAACTCCTCCCGCAGGTACTCCCCGATCAGCTTGCCCAGGCCCTCGCTGGTCTTGAGGGCGACATTGCCGATGAAGCCGTCGCAGACCACCACGTCCACGTCGCCCACGTAGATATCGTTGCCCTCGACGTAGCCGATGTAGTTGAGATTGCTGGCGGAAAGGAGGCGGCCGGCGGTCTGGATCTGCTGGTTGCCCTTGATCTCCTCGGAGCCGATATTCAGCAGGCCGACGCGGGGACTGGCGATGCCGTGCACCGCGGTGGCCAGCACCGAACCCATCACCGCGAACTGGAAGAGCTGCTCGGGGGTGCACTCGGCGTTGGCGCCCAGATCCAGCATCAGCGTGTGGCCGTTGCGGGACGGGATCGGCGATATGATCGCCGGCCGGTCGATGCCCGGCAGGGTCTTGAGCACGAAACGGGAGGTCGCCATGAGCGCGCCCGTGTTGCCGGCCGACACGCAGGCATCGGCCTCGCCCGCATGCACCCGGTCCAGGGCCACGCGCATGGACGAGTCCTTCTTGGTGCGCAGCGCCTTGGAGGGCGACTCCCACATGCCCACGACCTCGGAGGCGTGCTGGATGCGCAGCCGCTCGGATTCCTGCGACCGGTGCTCGGCCAGGGAACGCTCCAGGGCGGGGCGGTCACCGACCAGGAGCAGGTTGAGGTCGGCGTGCCGCTGCAGGGAGGCCAAGGCCGCGGGCACCACCGCGTCGAGACCGTGGTCCCCGCTCATGGCGTCCAGGGCGACGGTAATGCCGGCGCTCATGCTCAAGACAAAGACCCGGACGGCGCCGGCGGGGCCGGCGCGCTGGGGATTTACGCGTCGTCGCGCTGCACGACGCGACGGCCGCGGTAATAGCCGTCGCGGGTGACGTGGTGCCGGCGGTGGGTCTCGCCGGTGGTGGCGTCGATCGACAGGGTCGGTCCCGACAGGGCGTCGTGGGAACGCCGCTTGCCCCGCTTCGAGCGCGTCTTGCGATTCTGTTGAACAGCCATCTTGTTACTCCGGATTCCGTTGTATCGTGCCGCCGGTCATTCGTCCCGGCGGCCGCCGTCCTGCCCCTTCAGCGCCGCCAGGGCGGCAAAGGGATTGTCGGCCCGCTCCGAGCCCGTCGCCGCCTCCGCGGCGCCGTCGCACTCGGAACGCTCGCAGCGCGCCACCAGCGGCAACGCCAGTATCAGCTCGTCCTCGGCGAGCGCCGCCGGATCGAGTCCCTCTGCCGGGACCACGACCGGCTCGTATTCCCGCGGCACCCCGGCGGCCTCCTCCTCGTCCGCCACCGCGATCAGCCGCAGCGGCTGGTCGACCGTCCAGCTCACGGGCCCCAGGCAGCGCTGGCACTGCAGCGTCAACACGGCCCTCAGGTTGCCCGTGATCCGGACCCGGCGCTGCGGGTCCTCGTCGAATGCCAGAAACAGCGACGCCCGGCCGCTGTCGGGAACCTCGTCGACCAGCAGGTATTCCGCCAGCCGCCGCAGGTCCGCGAGCGCCACATCGCCCGCCACGCTGCCGCCGCCGAGGGCAAGCCTTCTCGGATCGACGCGTTCGGGCAGGCGCTTGGCTTCGCTCATTGGCCCCGGCCGGGCGCTGTCATGGCGCGCGATATTAGTGCCACGCGCCGATCAAGTCAAAATCGCCGGCGCCGGACCGCCGCGCACACCCGCGCGGTTGACAACCGGTCGGGCGGCCGTTATCCACGCGTTCCGACATACATCCGACCCGGTGACCGCATCGTGCCCAGTCCGCCTCCGCTCATCCTCGCCTCCGGCTCACCCTGGCGGCGCCAACTGCTCGACCGTCTCGGCATCGAATACCGCGTGGTCGCGCCCGACATCGACGAGACGCCGGCGCCGGACGAATCCCCGGCCGCGCTGGTGGAGCGCCTGGCACGGACCAAGGCGGAAGCGGTCGCCGAGCGCCATGCGGACGCCGCCGTGATCGGCTCCGACCAGGTCGCCGATCTCGACGGCGATATCCTGGGCAAGCCCGGCAGCGAGACCGCGGCGATCGAGCAGCTACGACGCCAGTCGGGGCGTCGGGTCATCTTCCACACCGGCCTCGCCGTGGCCGCGCCGGGCCTGCCGGCGCCCCTGGTCACGCGGGTCATCGTGACCACCACCTTCCGCGAATTGAACGACGACGAGATCGTGCGCTACGTCGCGGCCGAGGACGTGACCGCCACCGCCGGCAGCATCAAGTCGGAGGGGCTGGGCATCGCCCTGGTCGAATCCATCGCCAGCGACGATCCCACCGCGCTGGTGGGTCTGCCGCTGATCGCACTGCGGCGCATGCTCGCCGAGGTCGGCATCGCGATTCCCTAGGAGGGTGTTTAAAAATGTGGCGCGCAAAGGCAGACCGTAGGCGGGATAAGCGCGCGTTCCCGGTATTCCCCTGCCGAAGAGCACGACAGTGGAAAGCGCCTCGGCAAGCGGCCAGCCGGAACATGGACCACAGAGGCGCACGGAGGCGCACAGAGGGACACAGAGGAAACTGACTGTTGTCCCGGAAGCCGCAAAGAAGCCTGCCCCGGACACGAGCACGGTTTTCAAGCGAAAGAGGCGGATAGCCCGTTAAGGTTCGTTGCCAACCCGGCAGCTCGAGCGCCGGGGCGCTGCGCGGTCGGTGCCGTGCCGGGCCGGGGTATTTGTTTATCCACAGATTACGCCGATTAACGCAGATTGGCCGGGACTGCTCTTTAATCTGCGTCCATCGGCGTCATCTGCGGATCGTTTCTTCCGAGAACCGCCCGCCAAGGTCCGTTGCCGCCCCGGCAGTTCGGTCGCCGGGGCGCTGCGCGGTCGGTGCCGTGCCGAGGCAAGGCATTTGTTTATCCGCGGATGGACGCCGATTAACGCAGATTGGCCGGGACTGCTCTTTAATCTGCGTCCATCAGCGTAATCTGTGGATTCCTTCTTCCGGGAACCACCCGCCAAGGTCCGTTACCAACCCGGCAATTCGGTCACCTAGGCGCTACGCGGTCGGCGCCGTGCCGAGTCAAGGCGCTTGTTTTATCCACAGATTGACACCGATTAACGCAGATTAATTGGGGCTGCTCTTTAATCTGCGTCCATCGGCGTCATCTGCGGATCGTTTCTTCCGAGAACCACCCGCCAAGGCCCGTTGCCAACCCGCCAGTTCGGTCGCCGGGGCGCTGCGCGGTCGGCGCCGGGCCGAACCAGGGCATTTGTTTATCCGCGGATGAACGCCGATTAACGCAGATTGGTCAGGGCTGCTCTTGAATCTGCGTCCATCGGCGTAATCTGTGGATTCCTCCTTCCGGCAAGCGGCTAGCCAGAACCTCTGCGCGCCTCCGTGCGCCTCTGTGGTTTCATGCCCCGCCACCAAGGCCGGAGGAGCGGTCCCGCACGAACGCAGCCGGCGCTTGATCACGCCCCATGATCCACGTCCGGATAGCGCCCGAGCCTGGCTTCCGGCTCAACCGCTCCGGCGGCCTTCGAGCAGCCAGCACGGCAGCGCCGCTACGTCCGGCAGCACGGCCAGGGCGCCAGCCTTGTGAAGCCGGCCCGGATCGTGAACACCGCAGGCCACGCCCACCGCCGGGACCCCGGCGGCCGCGGCCATCGCCATGTCGTACTCGGTATCCCCGACCATCAGGGCACGTCCGGGCTCGGTGGCGGTGCGCAGCAGGATGTCCTCCAGCATGTCGGGGGCCGGCTTGGGCACCGTTTCGTCCGCGCAGCGGCTGATCCGGAAGAACCGCCCCAGGCCGGTCTCGGCCAGGCCCCGGTCCAGACCGCGTCGGCTCTTGCCGGTGGCTACCGCCAGGGTGTGTCCGGACTCGCGCAGCACCGTCAGGGTGTCGTGCACACCCGCGAACAGGGTCGATCCCGGCCCCGGCGCGGTATAGCGGGCCCGGTAGGCCATCAGCAGCTCGCGCACGTGCCGGGTCTCCAGCTCCGGGAACAGGCGCGCCAGGACATCGTCCAGACCCAGGCCGATCAGCTCCCGCATCGCCTCGGGCGGACGTTCCGGCAAGCCGAGGTCGGCGATCGCCTGCTGCATCGCGCCCACGATCTCGGCGGCCGAGTCCATGATCGTGCCGTCCCAATCGAACACGATCAGCTCGATGTCCTCTAGGTCATCTCTAGATATGCGCTGCATCATTCCGAAGATAATAACTAACCACAGAGACACAGAGCGCACAGAGGAAGTATCGGCGTATCCAAGGATTCCGAAGCATGCAGGGGCAATCGTCAGCGCACCCGCATCGACGCCCTCCAGCGGCTTCGCCTTTTTTCACGCTCTGTGTCCTCTGTGTCTCTGTGGTTAACCTTCATCACGGAGGACGTCGAGCACGGCCTCCAGCTCCGGTGGCAGCGGCGCCGACAGCGTGCGGTCGATGCCCGGCAGCGACAGCGACGCCGCGTGCAGGAACAGGCGCTTGAGGCCGAGGCCGCGCATGCGGCGGTCGAAATCGCGGTCGCCGTACTTGTCGTCGCCGGCGACCGGGTGGCCCAGGTGCGCCGCGTGCACGCGTATCTGGTGCGTGCGGCCGGTGGCGATGGCCACCTCGGCCAGAACGGCGTCGCGGAAACGTTCGCGCGGCACGAACCGGCTGTGCGCGGACTTGCCTTCCTCGGCCACCGCGCTCAGGCGCTCGCCGCCGATCTCGCGGTCGCGCACCAGGGCCGCGTCGACGTCGCGCGGGCCGCCCTCCCAGGCGCCGGCCAGCAGCGCCAGATAACGCTTGTCCGCGGCCGGATCGCGCAGGGCGCGCCTGAGCGCCGTCAGCGCGGGCCGGTTGCGCGCCACCAGCAGACAGCCGCTGGTATCCCGATCGAGCCGGTGCACCAATTCCAGGTACTCGTCCGGCCGATCGGCCCGCAACACCTCGATCACGCCGAAACGCAATCCGGTCCCGGCATGCACCGCCAGACCGGCGGGCTTGTCGATGAGGAGCCAGTCCGGCGTCTCTTCGGCCACCGCCGCGCGGACGCGCTCGAGGAGACCGTCCGGCGGCCGCCCCGGATCATCCTTGGGCGCCTGCCGCACGGGCGGCACCCGGACCCGATCGCCGACCGCGAGCTTGGTGTGCGGCTTCGCCCGACCGCTGTTGACGCGGACCTGACCGCGCCGGATCAGCCGATAGACACGCGAGCGCGGCACGCCCTTGAGCTCCCGCAGAAGATAGTTGTCCAGCCGCATGCCGTCGGCGTCGTCACCGACCGTTTGATGCCGGACTTGAGGGGCGTCGTGTCCCAGATTACACTCCCGTTTGTCGGCCGGTCCGCCGTGGATCATATCGCGCTCGCTGACCGCCGGCCTGAGTTCCGCCACGCGCGCCCCGAGCCATTCCGCGAACGGCATTCGGCGCGCGGCGCAAAGCCTAGCATGCGCGCCCG
The DNA here is from genome assembly GCF_040361335.1 of Salinisphaera sp. PC39. Lineage (NCBI taxonomy): Bacteria > Pseudomonadati > Pseudomonadota > Gammaproteobacteria > Salinisphaerales > Salinisphaeraceae > Salinisphaera > Salinisphaera sp. PC39. The sequence goes on from NZ_APNM01000008.1 coordinate 127,036, forward strand.
AACGGCGCGTCGCCGGGCAGGACAGGAAAAAACAGTCACCAATGCGCTCCCCGAGCCCGATCCAACACCGGTCGTGCACCGCGCCCGCCGCGATCATGCAGGCGTCGGCCGGCCGTGGCTGGGGTCGAGCGCGACAAGAGATCAAGGACAATGAAACGGATTCTGATCAACGCCACGCAGCCGGAAGAGCTGCGCGTGGCTATCGTGGATGGCCAGAAACTACGTGACCTGGACATCGAGGTAGGCTCCCGCGAGCAGCGAAAAGCCAACGTCTACAAGGGCCGGATCACCCGCATCGAGCCCAGCCTGGAGGCCGCCTTCGTCGACTACGGCGGCGGCCGGCACGGCTTCCTGCCGCTCAAGGAGGTCGCCCGCCCCTACTTCAAGCAGAATCCCGGCCAAGGGCGCATCGAGATCAAGGAGGTGCTGTCCGAGGGCCAGGAGCTGATCGTCCAGGTCGAAAAGGAGGAGCGCGGCAACAAGGGCGCCGCCCTGACCACCTTCATCAGCCTCGCCGGGCGCTACCTGGTGCTGATGCCCAACAATCCCCGCGCCGGGGGGGTCTCCCGGCGCATCGACGGCGACGACCGCGCCGAGCTGCGCGAGGCCATGAGCGATCTCACCATCCCCAGCGGCATGGGCGTGATCGCGCGCACCGCCGGCGTGGGCCGCGCCGCCGAGGAACTGCAGTGGGACCTGGACTACCTGCTCCAGCTCTGGGAGAAGATCCGCGAGGCCGCCGAGCAGCGGCCCGCGCCGTTCCTGATCTACCAGGAATCCAACGTCATCATCCGGGCGCTGCGCGACTACCTGCGTGACGACATCGGCGAGGTCATCATCGACCAGCCGGACATCTACCGCACCGGGCACGAGTTCATGGAGCAGGTGATGCCCGGCAACCTGCCCAAACTCAAGCTCTACGAGGACGAGACCCCGCTGTTCTCGCGCTTCCAGGTCGAGTCCCAGATCGAAACCGCCTTCCAGCGCGAGGTCACCCTCCCGTCCGGCGGCGCCATCATCATCGATCACACCGAGGCGCTGACCACGATCGATATCAACTCCGCGCGTTCCACCGGCGGCGGCGGGATCGAGGAGACCGCCCTCCACACCAACCTGGAGGCGGCCGACGAGATCGCGCGTCAACTCCGGCTGCGGGACCTGGGCGGTCTGCTGGTCATCGACTTCATCGACATGGAGTCGAACAAGAACCAGCGGGAGGTGGAGAAGCGCCTTCGCGACGCCGTCAAGGAGGATCGGGCCCGGGTCCAGCTCGGCCGCATCTCGCGCTTCGGCCTGCTGGAGATGTCGCGGCAGCGGTTGCGCCCCTCGCTGGGCGAATACAGCACCCACCCCTGCCCGCGCTGTCTCGGCCAGGGCACCATCCGCAGCGTGGAATCGCTGGCGTTGTCGATCCTGCGCCTGCTCGAGGAAGAGGCGATGAAGACCGGCACCGCGCGCGTGGTCGCGCAGTTGCCGATCCCGGTCGGCAGCTTCCTCCTGAACGAGAAGCGCGCGGATATCGCCGATATCCAGCGACGCTCCGAGGCGGAAATCACCCTGGTCCCGAGCGCCGACCTGGAGACGCCGCATTACGAGATCCGGCGGATCCGCGGCGATCAGCTCGGTGAGGACGACAACGACGCGGCCAGCTACAGGCTGCGCCCCGAGAACCTGCCCGAGCCCGAGCCCGAGGCCGAGCGCGCCGCCCCGCCACCGCCGCCGAAACCCGCGGTCAGCGGCGTGACCCGCAGCGCCCCGGCGGCCGCGGCGACGACCGACAAGAAGACGGCCCGGACCGACGACGGCCCCGGCCTCTGGCAGCGTCTGTGGGCCCGCATCAAGGACTGGTTCGCCGGCGACGACGACACGGCGAATACCGGCAAGGAGCGTCAACGCAACGAGCGAGCCGGCGGCAAACGCGCCGCCGGGCGACCGCAGCAGGCTCGCGACAAGAGCCAGGGCGAAGGCAAATCCCGCGGCGGGGACAGCCGCCGGAGCGGCGGCGGCCAGCGCCGTGGCGGCGGTAACGGCGGAGGCAAGTCCCAATCCGAGCGCCGCAAGCCGCAACAGCGGCGTGGCGACGGCGACGACCGCAAGGACAAGGATAAGGACAACAAGGACAGGGAGAAGGACAAGGAAAGCCGTAAGGACGACAAGCCGCAAACGGATACTGCCCGCCAGGGCGACGCCGAGAGCAAGCGCGACGGCGGCCAGGACCAGGGCGAGGACGGCGGCCGTTCCCGCAGCGGCCGCAGCCGCCGGGGCCGGCGCGGCGGCCGGCGCAGACGCGGCGGCCGTAATCGCGGCGGCCAGGCCGCCGGCGAAGCCCAGGCGAACGACGGCAAGGGCGGCAACAACAAGGCCGGCGACAACAAACCCGACGAGAACCAGTCCGGCGGTAGCCGCAAGCGCGACACCCGGCCGGACACCGAGACCGGTGATCGAGAGACGCGCGGCGGCGGCAAACCGGCCGGCGATCAATCCGCCGACGGCCCGACCGGCAAGGACCGAGACGATCACCGCGGCAACGGTCGCGGTGCCAAGACCGGCAATGGCCGGTCCGACAACGGCGAGTCCGGCAAGCCGGCGACAACCGATGGTGACGGCGGCAAGAGCGGCAAGGCACCCGACGACGGCGCGGACAAGCGGCCCGCCGCCGAGCGGGACAAGCCCGAGGCCACCGAGCCGACCAGCACGGCGTCGAAGGCGGGTGACGGGAACAAGCACCCGGAAACCGTGACGCCGGCCGCGGCGAGCGAGACACGAGCGGACACGGATGGCCCCGGAGACCGCCACGCGGCCGCCGCCGGCAACGAAGACACCGGTACGCAGCCGACGACACGGTCACGACCCGAGACCCGCCCCGAGCCCGCGGAGAAGCCGGACGCCGCGAAGGCGGCGGGCGGCGACAAGCCGGAGGACGACGGGACGCCGAAGCAGGTCGAGACCCGGCAGTCGCACGACGGCGAAACGCTCGGCGGTCAGGAGTCGGCCGCCGCCACCGAAGGCACCGAGCGCCGGAACGACGCGACGACCGCCTCCGGCGGGCAATAGGCTGCGGGGGCGTGGCCGGCGACGCCGGCCGCCCCGCGATATTCAGCGCAGCCCGGCCTCGATCGAGTCCAACAGGCCGCGGCACGCCGCTTCGACGAGATCGAGCACGTGCTCGAAGCCGTCGTCGCCGCCGTAGTACGGATCCGGCACCTCCTCGACACCCGCCTCTGCGGCGTATGAGAGCAACAGCCGCGGATGCGGGCCCCGGCCCGCCGCCGCGCGCAGACGCTGCAACGCCGCGAGATTGGGCCGGTCCATGGCCAGGACATGGTGGAAACGCTCGAAATCGGCGGCTTCCACCCGCCGCGCGCGCAACCCCGAGATGTCGACGCCCCGGGCCGCCGCCGCCTCACGGGCACGGGTGTCCGGCGGCCTGCCCAGGTGATAGCCGTGCGTGCCGGCGGAATCGATCGCCAGGCGATCATCCAGGCCCCGCTCCGCCGCCAGCCGGCGGAACACGCCCTCCGCCGTCGGCGACCGGCAGATATTGCCCATGCAAACAAAGAGGACCGAAGTCTCCGAAGCGTCCGTCATCGCCATTCCTTTTCGACTATCCACGGACTACATTTATATTCAGATAGTTATTCGGTTTTTTTAAAGTCATCCGCGAAATCCGCGCAATCTGTGGATCCATAAAGCCGGTCTCGATGATCCCCCCATCCGCGGATCATCCGCGCCGCAGCAGGGCCGCCACCGCCGCCAGGTCCTCCTCGGTGTCCACGCCCGGCCCCGGCAGGGCCGCGGCCTCGACCACATGGATGCGCATGCCCAGGGCCAAAGCCCGCAGTTGCTCCAGGGACTCGCAACGCTCCAGGGCCGCCGGCGGCGCCGCCGCGAAACGTTTCAGGGCCGCGGCCCGGTAGGCGTAGATGCCCAGGTGGCGCCAGGCACCGCCGGCCGGTAGGCCGTTCCCCCCGCCGCGCTGGTGCGGAATCGGCGCCCGGCTGAAGTACAGGGCGTCGCCGGCGTCGTCGCGTACCACCTTGACCACATTGGGGTCGCGATAATCGGCGAGCTCCTCGATCGGCGTGCAGGCCGTGGCGATATCGGCCCCGGGCCGGGCGATCAGGGCCTCCGCCACCTGCCGTATCAGGGCACCCGGCATCAGCGGCTCGTCGCCCTGCAGATTCACGATCGCGAGATCGTCCGGCCAGGCCTCGCGCGCCGCCAGCTCGGCGATGCGGTCGCTCCCTGAAGCGCACGCCGCGCTGGTGCGCGCCGTGCGCGCCCCGAACCCGACGGCGGCGGCCTCGATGCGATCGTCATCGGTAGCGACCCAGACCTCGTCGGCGCCCGACTCCAGCGCCCGGCGGTGGACATGGGCCAGCAACGGCTCACCCGCGATCTCGCGCAGAACCTTGCCCGGCAGCCGGGTCGCGCCGTAGCGGGCGGGAATGGCGACGACGAAGCTCACGAGCGTTCCTCCAGCAGTCGGTCCAGCAGTGCATCCAGTCGGGCGCGGGCCTCCGTGCGCAGGTGCGCGGTCACCGGTACGTACCAGTGCCGGGCATCGGCGAACGCGCCGCACTTGACGGCATCCTTCTCGGTCATCAGCACCGGCCGGTCGTCCGCGAAGCGTATGTCGCCGGGCCGAAAGGCATGATGATCCGGGAACGGGTGCGGTGTCACCGTCAGGCCGGCGGCCTGCAGCGTGGCGAAGAAACGCCCCGGATCGCCGATCCCCGCCACGGCATGGACCCGCCGGCCCGCGAACGCGGCCAGCGGCCGCGCCTCGCCGGGGCCGGCGACGGGCCGCGCCGGCTCGGGCTGCAATGCCACGTCCTCGCCGGCCCCCTGGCGCAGCGAGAGATCGACATCGAGCAGGCGCGACAAGGGTTCCCGCAAGGGACCCGCCGGCAGCAGACGGCCGTTGCCGTAGCCCCGGGCCGCGTCCACCACGGCGATCTCGGCGTCGCGGGCGAGCGCGTAGTGCTGGAGGCCGTCGTCGCAGACGATGACGTCCGCGCCCGCCGCGACCAGCAGTGCCGCCGCCTCCGCGCGGCGCGGCGCCACCGCGACCGGGCAACCGGTGCGACGCGCCAGCAGCACCGGCTCGTCGCCGAACTCCCGCGGATCGCTGCCCGCCTCGACCCGCCGCGGCCGGCGCACGCGCCGTCCGCCGTACCCGCGCATCGCCAACCCCGGCCGCAGGCCACGCTCGCGCAAGCGCAGGGTGACGGCGGCCGCCAGCGGCGTCTTGCCGGTGCCGCCGACGGTGATATTGCCGATCACCAGGACGGGCACGCCCACGCGCGCCGCACGCAACCAGCCCCGCCGGTAGGCCAGGCGTCGCAACCGCACGACACCGCCGTAGAGCCAGGCAAGCGGCAACAGGAACGCGGTCCAGGCGGCACCCCGATACCAACCCCGGGTGAACGCTTCCCGCCAGTCCGCTCGGCGGCTCATTCCGGCCGCGCGAACTGCATGTCGTGCAGGGCGCGGTAATGGCCGCCGGCGTCCATGAGCTCGCGGTGACGGCCCTGCTCCACCACTTCGCCGTCGTGCATGACGACGATGTTGTCGGCGTCCTGGATGGTGGACAGGCGGTGCGCGATCACCAGCGTGGTGCGGTCGCGCATGAGATTCTCCAGCCCCTTCTGGATCGCCTTCTCGGACTCCGTATCGAGCGCCGAGGTGGCCTCGTCCAGGATCAGGATGGGCGCGTTCTTGAGCAGGGCGCGCGCGATCGCCAGACGTTGACGCTGGCCGCCCGAGAGCATGATGCCGTTCTGCCCCACCAGGGTGTCGTAGCCCTGCGGCAGACGCTCGATGAAATCCGCGGCATAGGCGCGGTACGCGGCGGCCTCGACCTCGGCCCGATCCGCCGGCCGCAGGCTGCCGTAGGCGATGTTGCGCGCCACCGTGTCGTTGAACAGCACGACATTCTGATCCACCAGGCTGATCTGATCGCGCAGGTTGCGCAGCGGATACTCGCGCACATCGTGGCCGTCGATCAGGATCGCGCCGCGGGTGGGATCGTAGAACCGCGGCAACAGCGACAGCAACGTGCTCTTGCCGCTGCCCGAGCGGCCGACGAAAGCGACGGTCTGCCCCGGCGAGACGCTGATGTTCACGTCCCGGAGCACGTCGCGTTCGGTACGCGGATAGCGGAACCAGAGATCACGTACCTCGATGCGTCCCTCGGCCCGCGTCAGCGGACGCCGCCCCCCGGTATCCTCGCCGGGCTCGTCGAGCAGCTCGAAGATCGCGCCCGCCGCGGCCACGCCGCTCTGGATGGTGGCGTTGACCTGCGTCAGCCGCTTGATCGGCCCCATCAGCCCGAGCATGGCGCCGAAGAAGGCCGCCAGGTCGCCCGGCGACATGATGCCGCCGCCGGTGTCGCGCACCGCCAGCCACACCACGCCGGCGACCGCGATCGCGGCGATGAGCTGGATCACCGGCACGCTGGCCGCGCGCGTCGTGGCCATGCGCATGGACATGCGCCGGTTGCGCTCGTTGGCGGCGTCGAAGTTGGACTGCTCGTATTCCTCGCCGCCGAAGACCTTCACCACGCGGTGGCCGGTGAGCACTTCCTCGCTGATGTGCGTGAGATCACCCATGGACTGCTGGATACGACTGCTATAGCGGCGGAAGCGCTTGGACACCAGGTTCATGATGCCGGCGATCGGCGGCCCCACGACCAGCGTGAGCAAGGCCAGCGACCAATTGATGTAGAACATCAGCCCGACGAAACCGATCACCCGGAAGCCGTCCTGGACCACGATCGTGATGGCACTGGTGGCGGCACCCGAAATCTGGCTGGTGTAGTAGGTCAGCTTGGCGGTGATCTTGCCCGACGAGTTGGCGTCGAAATAGGCCGTGGGCAGGCGCAGATACTGCCCGAACACATCCGCGCGCACGTCGTGCACGACCCGGTTGGCGACCCAGGCCATGCCGTACTGCGACAGGAAGCCGGCACAGCCGCGCAGGAGGAACAATCCCAGCATGAATACCGGGATCCAGCGGATCATCCAGGGGTCGCGCTCGACCACGCTGCCGTCGAGCAGCGGCTTGAGGATGTAGACCAGGCCCGTGTCCGCGCCCGCGTACGCCGCCATGCCCAGGCCGGCCACGGCCAGCCAGCGCCAGTAGCGGGCCGTGTAGCGCAGCAACCGCGGATAGATCTCGCCGATCGGCATATCGGTCACCGAACGATTCTGCGTCATCGTCCCTCCTCCGCCGGACGGGTCACGATCTCCACACGGGCCAGGCCCAGGGCCGCGGCCGCGTCCATCACCGATACCACGGCCTGGTGGCTGGCACGACCGTCGGCCCGGATGCGCACGCCCCGGCCGGCATCATCGCCGGCGCGCGCCGACAGCCGCGCCCGCAGCGCGGCCGGCTCCGACCGCACCGGCTCGCCGTCCACGTAGATTCGGTCGGCGGCATCGATCGAGACATCCAACGGCCGGCCCTCGGTCTCGGCGGGGGTAGCCGCGGCCTCGGGCAGGCGCAACTGCAGACCGGCGTGGGGCACGAAGGTCGTGGTCACCATGAAGAAGATCAGCAACAGGAAGACGACGTCGATCAGCGACGTCAGGTTGAGCTGGGGATCCTCGCTGCGCGAGCGCGGCAGTCTCATCCGGCGGCCCCGCTCCGCTCCTGGGTTTCCATCAGACGCACGGCCTCGGCCTCCATGGCCACCACCAACTCGTCGACGCGGCCGCGCAGATAGCGATAGAGGATCAGGGCCGGGATCGCCACGCACAGACCCGCCGCCGTGGTCAGCAGGGCCTCCGAGATGCCGCCGGCCAGGGCGCGTGCGTCACCCACGCCGGTGGCGGTGATCGCGGCGAACACCTTGATCATCCCGATCACCGTGCCCAGCAGGCCCAGCAGCGGCGTCACCGCGGCGATCGTGCCCAGGGTATTGAGATAGCGTTCCAGCTCGTGCAGCACCTGGCGCCCGGCTTCCTCGACGCGTTCCCGGACCACGGCGCGACCCTCGCCCCGGCTGGCCAGCCCCGCCGCCAGGATGCGCCCCAGCGGACTGTCCGCGCGCAGGGCCGCCAGGTCGCGCTCGGCGATGGCCGGCGCCGCCGCCAGTTCCGGCACCCGCCGGCTCAGGCGTGCCGGCGTCACCACCGCCGCCCGGAGGGCCCATAGCCGCTCCAGCACGATCGCCAGCGCCAGCACCGAGCACAGCAGTATCGGCAGCATCACCCAGCCGCCGGCCGCCACAAGTTCCCACATAGGCCTCGCCCACTCGGCAAAGCCACGCATGATAGAGGCCGGCGCGGCTGTCAGCCAGTGCATGCGTCGCGCATACCCCGCCGGCCGGATCAGGGACCGGGCGCGGCGCGCCAGAAACGCGCCGCCTGCGCGCGCCAGGCCCGGGGCGCGGCGACGCCGTCGACCGGATCGACGTCCACCCGCAGCGCCCCCTGCGCGCCGGTCACCCGCACCTCGGCACCGGCCTCGCGCAGCCGCTGCCGGACCGCGGCCGCGGGGAACCCCCAGCGATTGCGCCAACCCGCCGGCACCAGGGCGTAATCGGGCGCGACCGCGGCCAGGAACGGCGCGCTGGAGCTGCTGGCGCTGCCGTGGTGCGCCACCACCAGCACCGCCGCGCGCAAGGATTCGCCGTGCGCGGCCAGCAGACGGCGCTCGGCGGGCGCCTCGATGTCCCCGGTGAGCAGGACCCGGCCGCCGGGCCCGGTCACCGACAGCACGCAGGAAGCGTCGTTGCCCCGCCAGTCGCCGGGTCCGGGATGCAGCACCCGGAACTCGACGCCGTCCCAGGTCCAGCGCCGCCCGTCGCGGCACGGCGCCGCCTGGTCCACACCCAGGGTGGCGGCCACCGGCAACGCCGCCCGGACGGCCGCGACCCCGCCGCGGTGATCGATATCCCCGTGACTCAGCACCAGCCTGTCCAGGCGGCGGACACCTTGCGACCGGAGATACGGCACCACGATCGCCGCGCCCGTGTCGAAGCCCGTGCGATAGCGCGGTCCGGCATCGAACAGCAGCGTGTGCTCCGCCGTGCGCACCACCGCCGCCAGTCCCTGCCCCACGTCCAGCAGCGTCAGCCGGAACCCGCCGTGTGCGGGCGCGGGCGGACCGAGCAGGAGCGGCAGCAGACCCAGGACCCCGAGCCAGCGGCCGGGCACGCCGCGCGGCGCCAGCAGCCAGGCCGCGCCGGCGAGCGCGACGACCAGCGCGGGCAACCCCGGCGTCGGCAGCACGAGATAGGCGCCCGGGACATCCGCCAGCGCGGCCAGCAGCCGCCAGCCGGCATCCAGAACCACCGCCAACGCGGCCAGCAACGGGCCCGCCAGGGCCGGTAACGCGAGCGCCGCGAGCACCGTCAGCAGGACCGCCGGGACCAACACCGCGAAGGCCGGGATCAACACGGCGTTGGCCACCGCGCCCGCCAGCGAGGCCTCCCCGAACCAGTAGAGCGTGAGCGGCAGCAGGGCCAGCGCCAGCGCCGGTTGCAGCCGGAGCCAGAAAGCCGGTCCGGGACGGCCGCGTCCCCCCGCCAGGTACAGCAGCCAGGCGACCGCGCCGAACGACAACCAGAAACCGGGCGCCAGCACCGCGAACGGGTCCGCGGCGAGGACCGCCAGGGCGGCCACCGCGAGCAGGCGCGAGGGGGCGGTGCGCCGCCGCAAGAGCACGGCCGCGAGTACCGCCAGGGTCATGATCAGCGCCCGGCGCGCCGGCAGGTCGAAGCCGGACAGCAACGCATAGCCGGTGGCCGCCAGGGCCGCGGCGGCCGCGGCCACCGTCAATGCGGCCGGACGCGGCCGCGGATACAGCCACGGCACGGCCCGGCGCAGGCCCAGGAAGACGGCCGCGGCGATCAGGCCCACGTGCAGGCCCGATATCGCGAACAGGTGCGTCGTGCCGGTCCGGCGCAGGACACGCCACTGGTCGTCCGTTATATCGCCGCGCTCGCCCAGGCTCAGGGCCTGGACCAGGCCGGTCACGGGATCGCCGTCGAGCGCCGCCGCGATACGGCCGGCGGCGGCATGCCGCCAACGGGCCAGCGGTGCCGTCGCGTCGTCGGCGCAACGCTCGGCCTCGCGCACGTAGCCCGTGGCGCCGATGCGCTCGCGCCAAAGCCAGGCCTCGTAGTCGAAGCCGCCGGGATTGAGGGAGCCGCGCGGCGCGCTCAGACGCAGCCGTAGGCGCCAGCAGTCACCCGGCGCCAGCGCCGGCGGGCGGTCGTACCAGGACACGCGGACGTACCGCGGACGCGCGCCGGTCTCGAAACGGAAACGGGTCCGGAATTCGTCGACCTCGGGCAAACCGGCCACGTGGCCCGTAAACCAGCGTTCCTGGCCATGCGCCGTCGCCGGCAGACGCTGCGAATGCAGCCACGACCCCAGGAGAACGGCGTACGCGAAGGCCAGCGCCGCGACGGCGGCCAGCGTGCGGCCGGGAAAGCGGAACAGACAGAGGAGAAGCGGCGGCAGAAGCCAGGCCGGCGCCGGCAGCGCCGGTAGAGCATGCACCGCCAGTATTCCCGCCAGGGCCGCCAGGGCCCAGGCGCGGACGTCACGGTCCAGCCGCCCCGCTAGAGGCCGGCGTCGGCCAGGTGGCCGTCCTCCAGGGCCCATACGCGATCCATGCGTCGTGCGAGTTCCGTGTCGTGGGTGACCAGGACCAGGCTGGTGCCGAGTTCCCGGTTCAGCTCAAGCATCAGGTCGAAGACCCCCGTCGCCGTGCGGTGATCCAGGTTGCCCGTGGGCTCGTCGGCGAGGATGGCGGCCGGCCGCGTCACCAGGGCGCGGGCCACCGCGGCGCGCTGGCGCTCGCCGCCGGAAAGCTCGGTCGGCTTGTGTCCCAGGCGCTGCCCGAGCCCGACCCGGTCCAGGAGACGGGATGCCGCCGCCAGGGCCGATTGCGTCGGCTCGCGCCGGATCAGCAGCGGCATCGCCACGTTCTCCAGGGTGGTGAATTCCGGCAGCAGGTGGTGGAACTGGTAGATGAAGCCCAGGGCGACGTTGCGCAGTCGGCCGCGCTCGGCGTCCGAAAGCTCGCTCATGACCCGCCCCTGGATGCGCACGTCGCCGCCGCTGGGCTGCTCCAGGCCGCCGAGCAGGTGCAGCAGCGTGCTCTTGCCGGAGCCGGACGCACCCACCACGGCGATGCAGTCGCCGGGGTTCACGTCCAGGTCGACGCCGGCGAGCACGGTCACCGGCTCGCGCACCTCGGTGAAGGTCTTGGTCAGGCCGCGGCAGGCCACCACCGGCGTCGCGCTAGTCATAGCGAAGGGCCTCCGCCGGCTGCACCCGGGCCGCGCGCCAGGCCGGATAGAGCGTGGAGAGGAAACTCAGGAACAGCGCCAGCGCCGCGATGCGGCCGACGTCCTCGCCGTGCAGCTCGGCCTTGAGCTGACTGATGTAGTACACGTCCGCGGACAACAGGTCGGTGTTCAGCAGCCGCTCCAGCAGCGGCACGATGTTCTCGATGTTGATCGACAGCAGCACGCCGAGGCCCACGCCGGTCAGGGTGCCGATCACGCCGATCAACGATCCCTGGACCATGAAGATCGACATCACCGAGCGCGGGGTCATGCCCAGCGTGCGCAGGATGGCGATATCGCCCTGCTTGTCCGTGACCACCATCACCAGCATGGAGACGATGTTGAACGCGGCCACCGCGATGATCAGCGACAGGATGATGAACATCACCGTCTTCTCGGTGGCGATGGCGCGGAAGAAGTTGGCGTGCTCGCGCGTCCAGTTGGATACGCGCAGCCCGGGGCGCAGGGTCACCTCGAGCTGGCGGGTGACGGCGGGTGCGTCGAACAGATCGGTGAGCTGTACCCGCAGGCCGGTGACCCCGTCTCCCAGCCGATAGAGCGTGGCGGCGTCGCGCAGGTGCAGGAACACCAGGCCGCGATCGTACTCGTACATGCCGACCTCGAATATCCCGGCCACCCGGAAACGCCGGAAACGCGGCAGGATGCCGGCGGGCGTGGTGTTCGCCTGCGGGATCATGAGATCGACCGTGTCGCCGACGCGAACGCCCAGCAAGCGCGCCAGCTCCACCCCGATCACGATGCGGTAGGCCCCCGGCGCCAGGTCGTCGAAGGAGCCCGCCACCATGTTCCGGGCCACGTCCGAGACCTCGGTCTCGAATTCCGGCAGGACGCCCCGCAGCAGGGTGCCGCTGAGATCGCGTCCCGAGCGCAGCATGCCCTCGCCGCGGATATAGGGGGCGGCGGCCTCGACCGCCGGCGACCGCGCCATGATCTCGTCGCGCACGCCGCGCCAGTCGTCCAGGGCTCCGTCGCCGCCGGAAACGGTCACGTGCGAGGCCATACCCAGGATGCGCTCGCGCAGCTCGGTCTCGAAGCCGTTCATCACCGACAGCACCGTGATCAGCAGCATCACCGCGAGCGCGATCCCGCCCATCGAGATCGCCGAGATGAACGAGATGAAATGATTGCGCCGCTTGGCCCGCGTGTAACGCAGGCCGATGTAGAGTTCCAGGGGTCGCAGCATGGCGCCGGCATTTAAGCATAAAGGCCCCGGATCCGCATCCCGGCACGCACACGAACGCTTCTCCCCGCCGTCCGCCCGGTGCTATATTCGCGGCATGCGGATTGTCTTGCTGATCAGCCTCCTGGCCCTGACCGGTGCCGCCGTCGCGGCGCAGGGCGACCGGAGCACCACCCGGGGCACCGTGGTCGACATGCCGGCATCGGCCGGTGCCGACACGCCGGACACGCTCCCCCGCCGGTCCATGACCATGGCCCAGGTCGAGCGCCGCTACGGCGAGCCGCGCGCCCGCCACGGCGCGGTCGGCGAGCCGCCGATCACGCGCTGGGACTATGCCGGCTTTTCGGTGTTCTTCGAGCATGACCGGGTGTTGCACGCGGTGGTGCCGGGCGATTTCCCGGACATCCGCAACCGCGACGAACTGCGTCAGTAGCCCCGACGACCCCTTGGCACCGTCCCGGACACCGTTCTTGCCGCCCGAATGGGCGCCGCAGGCCGCCACCCTGCTCGTCTGGCCCCGCGCCGGCGGCGACTGGGGCCCCGACCTGCCACCCGCCCGCGACGCCCTCGCCGCCATGGCCGCCGCCCTGGCCGCGGCACAGGACGTGATCCTGATCGCGGCCGATGCCGAGTGCCGGTCCAGCATCCGCGCCCATCCCGATCTGTCCGGCCTGCCGGACGAACGTCTGCGGATCGCGGACATCCCGGCCAACGACATCTGGGTCCGCGACACCGGACCCGTGACCCTGCTCGACGGCGACGGCGGCCGACGGTTCCTGGATTTCCGCTTCGACGGCTGGGGCGGCCGCCACCCGTCCGCCGACGACGACGCCCTGACCGCGCGCCTGCATGCCGCCGGCACGCTCGGCGCGGGCCGCCTGGTACGCCGCGACTGGGTCCTGGAGGGCGGCAGCATCGAGGTCGACGGCGCCGGGAGTCTGCTCACCACCGAGCGCTGCCTGCTCCACGGCCGGCGCAATCCCGGCCTGGACCGCGCGGCCGTCGAAGCCCGGTTGCGCACGGACCTGGGCGTGGACCGGGTGCTCTGGCTGCGGCACGGCCACCTGGAAGGCGACGACACCGACAGCCACGTCGACACCCTGGTCCGCTTCGCCGGTCCCGGCCATATCGTCCACCAGGGGTGCGCCGACCCGGACGATCCCCACCATGCCCCGCTGGCGGCCATGGCGGACGAACTCGCCGCCCTGGCCACCGCCGACGGCGGCCGCTACCGGCTCACGCGCCTACCCCTGCCGGCGCCGCAGTTCGACGCCGACGGCCGCCGGGTACCCGCCGGCTATGCCAATTTCCTGCTCGGCAACGGCCTGATCCTGGCTCCGGCCTACGACGACCCCGCCGACGCCGAGGCGCACGCCCTGCTGGCGGACTGCTTTCCCGGCCGGCGCCTGGTCGCCGTCGATTGCCGGGCCCTGATCCGGCAGAATGGCGCCCTGCACTGCGCCGCGATGCAGATTCCGCGGGGCGACACCTGACACGGGATTTCCGCACATGAGCGACACCCTCATCCTGGCCGTGGTCCAGCACGCCTGCGGCGACGATCCCGCCGCCAACCTGGACGCCGCGGTCGCGGCCGTCGCCGAGGCGGGCGCGCGGGGCGCCCGGCTGGTATTGCTGCCGGAGCTGCACAACACGCGCTACTTCTGCCGTACCGAGGACCCGGCCGCCTTCGACCTGGCCGAGCCGGTCCCGGGCCCCACCACCGAGCGCCTGGGCGAGGCCGCGCGCGCCGCCGGGGCGGTGGTCGTGGGCTCGGTCTTCGAGCGCCGGGCCGCCGGGCTCTATCACAACACCGCCGTGGTGTTGGACACCGACGGCCGCCTGGCGGGCCGCTACCGCAAGGCACATATCCCGGACGATCCCGGCTATTACGAGAAATTCTATTTCACGCCCGGCGACACGGGCTTCGAGCCCATCGACACCGCCGTGGGCCTGCTGGGCGTGCTGGTGTGCTGGGACCAGTGGTATCCGGAAGCCGCACGGCTCATGGCCCTGGCCGGCGCCCAGGTGCTGCTCTATCCCTCGGCGATCGGCTGGGATCCGGCCGACGACGAGGCCGAACGCGAGCGCCAGCTCCGCGCCTGGCAGGGCGTGCAGCGCGGCCACGCCATCGCCAACTGCCTGCCCCTGGCCGCGGCCAACCGTATCGGCGACGAGGACGACACCCGCTTCTGGGGCCACGGTTTCATCGCCGGGCCCCAGGGCGAGATGCTGGCCGAGGGCGGTATCGGCCCGGAGATCCTGACCGCCGAGCTGGACCTGTCCCGCACCGACACGCTGCGACGGATGTGGCCCTTCCTGCGGGATCGGCGCATCGACGCCTACGGCGATCTGGCTTTGAGGTTTCGTGATTGGTGATTGGCAAAGAGCGTAGCCCCCTCTTCCCAACCAATCACGAATCACGGATCACAGCCTTCCCGAATCACTAATCACGAATCACCGATCACGGCGCAACGCGCCTATGCGATAATCCGCGGCCCTCATGGCCGATCGCGAGCACAATCCCCTGGATCCGCCCCGTCCCGCGCCCGGCGAGGGACAGGCTTGGTCCGGCCTGCCCGACGCCGCCGCGGCGCTGGGTCTGGCGCGCCTGGCGGCCGCGCGCGAACAGCCGGTGGTGGCGGTGGTCGCCGACGAGCACCGGGCCTACCGGCTCGAGGACGAGATCCGCTTCTTCACGGGGGACAGCGTCCCCGTCGAACACTTCCCGGACTGGGAAACCCTGCCCTACGACGTCTTCTCGCCGCACGCCGATATCGTCTCGGCGCGGCTGGCGGCCCTGCACACCCTGCCGCGCGGCGGCCGGCGACTGGTGATCGTGGCCGCAGACACCCTGCTGCAGCGGCTGCCGCCGACGTCCTACGTGGAAGGCCGCGCCCTGATCCTGCGGGTCGGCGAACGCCTGGACCCGGTGGCGATGCGCGAGCGGCTAGAGGCGGCCGGCTACGCCGCGGTCTCCGAAGTCCGGGCGCACGGCGAATTCGCGCTGCGCGGCTCGGTCCTGGATCTCTACCCCATGGGTACGGAGACGCCCTTCCGTCTGGATTTGTTCGACGACGAGATCGAGGCCATCCGGCGCTTCGACCCGGAGACCCAGCGCTCCACGGATCGCATCGAGCATGTCCGCATGCTGCCGGCACGGGAGTTCCCCCTCGACGAGGAAGGTATCAAGGGCTTCCGTCAGCGCTACCGCGCGCGCTTCAGCGGCGACCCCGCGGCCAGCCTGGTCTACCGCGAAGTCAGCCGCGGCGTTCCGCCGGGCGGTGTCGAGTACTACCTGCCCCTGTTCTTCGACGAGACGGCGGACTTCTTCGACTACCTGCCCGACGCCACCCTGATCGCCGAGATCGGAGACGTCCCGGCGGCCCTGGAACGCGCCTGGGCCGAGGTCGTCGACCGCTACGAGCAACGCGGGGTCGACCCCGAACGTCCCCTGCTCCCGCCCGAGGAAGCTTTCCGACCCGCCGCCGGGATCGCGGCCCATCTGCGCGACACCGCCGCCCTGCGTATCGCGGACACGGCGGCGGCCGGGGCCTCGTTCGCCGCCGAGCCCGTGCCGGCGCTGGGCGGCCCGGACGAGGCCGAGACCGGCCGCCGGTTGCTGGCCTTCCTGCAGTCCTTCCAGGGCCGCGTGCTCGTGGTGGGCGACTCCGCCGGCCGCCGGGAGACGCTGCGCGACTGGCTGCGCGGCCTGGGTCTGCGTCCGGAGCGGGTGGACGACTGGACCGCCTTCGTCGAGGGCGAGGCGCGCCTCGCGGTCACGGCGGCACCGCTGGAGGCCGGCTGCCTGCTGCCGGAAGCCGGCCTCGCGATCGTCGCCGAGGCGCAGCTCACGGGGGACAAGCCACCGGTCCGGCGACGCCGCGCGGCGCGCGATCCCGAGGGCGCGATCCGCGACCTGGCCGACCTCGCCGAGGGCGCGCCGGTAGTGCACGCCGATCATGGCGTGGGCCGCTACCGCGGCCTCCAGAAGCTGGCCGCCGGCGGCCAGGAGGCCGAGTTCCTGACCCTGGAGTATGCCGGCGGCGACAAGCTCTACGTGCCGGTCTCCTCGCTGCACCTGGTGAGCCGGTTCACCGGCGCCGACGCCGAGACCGCGCCCTTGCACAAGCTGGGTGGCGACCGCTGGGAAAAGGCCAAGCGCCGCGCCGCGGAGCGCGCCCGCGACGTGGCCGCCGAGTTGCTCGACATCCAGGCCCGGCGCGAGGCCGAGAAGGGCGTGCGTTTCGAGATCGACGAGGCCGCCTACCGACGCTTCTGCGACGGCTTCCCCTTCACCGAGACACCGGACCAGGCCCGGGCCATCGAGCAGGTGCTGGCCGATCTCGCCGTGACCCGGCCGATGGACCGCGTCGTCTGCGGCGACGTCGGTTTCGGCAAGACCGAGGTGGCCCTGCGCTCGGCTTTCGTCGCCGCCGACAACGGCTACCAGGTCTGCGTGCTGGTGCCCACCACCCTGCTGGCGCAGCAGCATTACCAGACCTTCGCCGACCGCTTCGCGGACTGGCCGGTTCGCATCGGCTCGCTGTCGCGCCTGCGCGGCAAGAAGGAGCGCGACAAGCTGGCCGCGGACCTCGCCGAGGGCAAGATCGACATCGTGATCGGCACGCACCGGCTGCTGGGCGACGACATTCGCTTCAAGCGCCTGGGCCTGCTGATCGTGGACGAGGAGCACCGCTTCGGCGTGCGCCACAAGGAACGGATCAAGGCGATGCGCGCGCAGGTGGACCTGCTGACCCTGACCGCGACCCCGATCCCGCGCACCCTCAACATGAGCCTGGCGGGTCTGCGCGACCTGTCGATCATCGCCACGCCCCCCGAGCAGCGGCTGGCGATCCAGACCTTCGTGGCCCGCAGCGACGCCTCGCTGATCCGCGAGGCCTGCCGGCGCGAGCTCCGCCGCGGCGGCCAGATCTATTACCTGCACAACGAAGTGCGGGACATCCAGCGGGTCGCGCGCGAACTGGCGGAGATCGTGCCCGAGGCGAAGATCCGCATCGCCCACGGCCAGATGCGCGAGCGCGAGCTGGAACAGGTGATGCTCGACTTCTACCACCGGCGTTTCGACGTGCTGCTGTGCACCACCATCATCGAGTCGGGCATCGACGTACCCAGCGCCAACACCATGATCATCGACCGCGCGGACAAGTTCGGCCTGGCACAACTGCACCAACTGCGGGGTCGCGTGGGCCGCTCCCACCACCGCGCCTACGCCTACCTGCTCACGCCGCCGCCCGAGGCCCTGACGGCGGATGCCCGCAAGCGCCTGGACGCCATCGCCTCGCTGGGCGACCTGGGCGCCGGCTTCACCCTGGCCACCCACGACCTGGAGATCCGCGGCGCCGGCGAGCTACTGGGTGAGGAACAGAGCGGTCAGATCCAGGAGGTCGGCTTCGATCTCTACCAGCAGCTTCTGGCGCGCTGCGTGGCCGCCTACAAGCGCGGCGAGGTGCCGGACCCCGATGCCGACGCCGCGCGCGGCACCGAGGTGGACCTGAGCGCCTCCACCCTGTTGCCCGAGGACTACATCCCGGACGTGCACATGCGTCTGGTGCTGTACAAGCGCATCAGCGCGGCGCGCGACAGCGACGCCCTGCGCGAGTTGAAGGTGGAGCTGATCGACCGCTTCGGCCTGCTGCCGGAGCCGGCCGAGAACCTGTTCGCCGCGGCCGCGATCAAGCTACGGGCCACACCGCTGGGCATCGCCAAGATCGAGGCCGGCCCGGACGGCGGCCGGTTGCACTTCGGCCGCGACGCCGCGATCGACCCGGCGACCCTGATCGCCCTGGTCCAGAGCGATCCGCGCGCCTACCGTCTGGAAGGCGACCGCCGCCTGACCTTCCACCGCGACATGCCCGACGTGGACAGTCGCCGGGACACCCTGGCGGAACTGCTGGCGCGGCTCGCCGGCGAACCCGCGGCCGCCGGCGCCTGAGTCGGCGCGCCCCGGCGGCGGCTAGCGGAAGCCGCCGCCCTGGAACCCGCCGCCCTGGCCGCCGCCTTCCTGGCCGGGCACGACCAGGCGCGAGGACTGCTCGCGGCGCATTTCCTGGAGCTCCTGGATGGCCCGCTCGGTGGCCTGTTGGGCGGCGTCGGCGAAGCCCTCGATCGCCGCCTCCAGCGAATCCGCCTCGATCTCGAACTGCAGCGGCAGCGTGCCGGCGGGGGTCATGAGGCTGGTCTGCCCCTCGTAGCGCACGCTGCGATCGGGATCGTCGGCCCCGTCCGGCGTCACCGGCACCAGGCGGCGGATGGCGCCGACCCGGCCGTCGGTGAAGGTGTCCTCGCGAACGAGCTGGGTGCGGTCGAACGTGAAATCGGGCAGGTTGCTGTCTTCGGCCATGACGCTTCTTCGGTTGCCGTAACGGGGCGCGTAAGGGTAACGCAAACCGGGGCCGGCGTGCCCCTCCCTCCTAAAGGTCGGGCAACACCGCGTCCAGTAGGCGGCCCAGGGTGGCCATGCCCTCGGCCAGGGTGCGCTCGATCTCGGCGTGGATCGCGCCCTCGCCGCGGCCCGCCGCGGCATTGACCACCACCGCGCAGCAAGCGTAGGCCAGCCCGGCCTCGCGTGCCAGAGCCGCCTCCGGCATCCCGGTCATGCCGACGATGTCGCAGCCGTCGCGGTCCATGCGGTCGATCTCCGCCGCCGTCTCCAGGCGCGGGCCCTGGGTCACGCCGTGCACCGCGCGGGTGACCGCATCCAGGTCGAGACCGCGGGCGGCGTTCACCAGCACGGCGCGCAGGTCCGGATCGTAGGGCTGGGTGAAATCCACGTGCGGCACCGGCCCCTCCTCGTCGGCGAAGCTGTGCGCCCGGCCCCAGGTGTAGTCGATGAGTTGGTCCGGGATCACCACCCGGCCCGGCCGCATCTCGGGGCCGATGCCGCCCACCGCGGATGCGGCGACGATCCGTTCCACGCCGGCATCCGCCAGCGCCCGGATGTTGGCGCGATAGTTGATGGCGTGCGGTGCCAGGCGGTGTTCGGGGCCGTGCCGGTGCAGGAAGACCACCTCGCGACCGGCCCAGCGGCCGCGCACCAGCGGACCGGAGGGCGTGCCGTAGGGCGTCGCCACCGGCGACTCGCGGCCGGCGTCCAGGCCGTGCGGCCCGCTCAGCGCGGTACCGCCGATGATTCCGACCGGCGCCGGCATCATTCCGCCAGCGCGTACACGCCGGGCAATTGCCGGAAGTAGCCGCGGTAGTCCATGCCGGCGCCGAACACGTAGCGGTCGGGGACCCGGCCCCCCAGGTAGTCCGGCTTGAGCGCAGGATCGCGGCGCTCGTGCTCTTTTTCGAGCAGGATCGCGGTGCGCACGGAGGCCGGTCCCTGGGCGCCGAGCGCCTCGATGATGGCCTCCAGGGTCGTGCCCTCGTCGAGGATGTCGTCGATGACCAGCACGTGGCGCCCCTCGATCGGGATGCCGGGACTGACCTTCCAGACCAGCTCGCCGCCGGCGGTCTCGCCGCGATAGCGGGTGGCGTGCAGGTAATCCAGCTCGAACGGGAAGGACAGGCGCCGGATGATCTCGGCGGTCGGCACCAGGCCGCCCAGCATGACGCACAGGATTATCGGGTCCCGGTCCGCCAGGTCGCGGCCGATGTGCTCGGCCATGGCGTCGTACATGGCCGCCAGGTCGTCGGCATCGTACAGGTGCTCCGCCCGTTCCAGCATCCGCAGGGCATCGTCGCGGCGATCAGTCATCGGCCTCGCTCCGTGGTTCGTTTCCGGTTCGTTCGTCGGCGGCGGTCCGCCGCCCCTCGTCGGGCGAATGCAGCTCCAGTCCGCCCGGCATGCGCAGGGTCGTGGTCGGGAACGCGACCTCGGCGCCGTGCGCCTCGATGATCTCGTGGCAGCGCATCAGCACCTTCTGCTTCACCTTGTGGAACTCGGCCCACTGCGTGGTCACGGTGTAGCAGTAGACGAAGAAATCCAGGGAGTGCGCCCCGAAGTTGTTGAAGTAGACCAGGATCACCTGGTTGCTGTCGATGTCCTCGTCGGCGTCGAGCATGGCATGGATGTCGGCCACGATCGGCGCCACCACCGCCGCGTCGTCGTAACGCAGGCCGATGGTCTCGGAGATCCGGCGGTGGGTCATCCGCGAGGGATTCTCCAGGGCGACCGTGGTGAACACGGCGTTGGGCACGTACAGCGGCCGCTTGTCGAAGCGGCGAACCGTGGTCGCCCGCCAACCGATGGCCTCGACCACGCCCTCGATATCCTGATCCGGGGAGCGGATCCAGTCGCCGACCGAGAACGGCCGGTTGAGATAGACCGTGAGACCGCCCAGGAAATTGGCGATCATGTCCTTGGCCGCGAAGCCCACGGCGAAACCGCCGATGCCGCCGAAGGCCAGGACCCCGGATATGGACACCCCCAGGCTCTGCAGGATGACCAGGCCCGCGGTGATCAGCACCGAGGCGTGCAACAGCTTGGCGACGGCATCCGCGGTGGTCTCGTCGATGGGCTCGCCACGCCGGATCGCCCGCTTGAGCACATTGGCCTCGACCTCATCGATCAGGCGCACCAGGAACCAGGCGAGCACCGCGACCACCGCGATGATCCGCACGTTCGGCAGGTATTCCGCGATCCAGGAACCGTCCGGCGGCTCGCCCAGCTCGGCGGCGACCGACAGCCCCACGATCCAGACCAGGGCCCGCAGCGGCCCGCTGAGGCTGTGATAGAGCGCGTCGTCCCAGACGCTCCGGCTTTTCTCGACCCGGTGCCCGAGATATTTGAACAGGAACCGCAGGCCCAGGTTGATGACGCCGACCGCCGTCACCACGACGAAAATGTCGACGACGTGCCCCCAATCCTGGCGCAGTTGCACGAAACGTGCGATCCATTCGCTGAGGCTTTCCAAGGGCTTGCGTCCTTTTCTTAAGGTTGGTTCGCACCGGCAGGCATGGCAGCGATACGGACCCGCGCCGCCTGCGCCTCCGCGGCGGGCACCCGCGCCCGGCGCCGCGCCAGCGCACGCCGGCGCCGGACCGAATCGGCATCGCCGATGGTCTCGCCCAGCGAATCCAGCAGCCGGACCGCCGCGTCGCGATTGTTGCAGACCGGCAGGATATCGCAACCGGCCTCCAGCGCCGCCGCGGCGCGGTCGGGGTAGTCGCCCGCCGCCGCCGCGCCGGCCATGCTCAGGTCGTCGCAGAACACGGCGCCGTCGAAACCCAGGTCGCCCCGCAGCCGTTCACCGATCCAGCGCCGGGACAGGCTCGCCGGCCGGTCGTCGACGGCGGGATACACGAGATGGGCCATCATCACCGACTCCAACCCGTCGGCGATCAGGTCGCGGAACGGTGCCAGATCCGACGCCAACTCGTCGGGGCCGCGTTCGTCCACGGGCAATTCCAGGTGCGAGTCCGGCGCGACCCCGCCGTGGCCGGGGAAATGCTTGCCGGTGGCGACCATGCCCCCAGCATTCAGGCCGCGCCGCAGGGCGCGCGCCAGCACGGTGACCGCCGCGGGATCGGCATGGAAGGCCCGATCCCCGATCACGGACGACACGCCCCGGTCCAGGTCCAGGACCGGGGCCAGGGGCATGTCCAGGCCGGCCGCGCCCAGTTCCGCCGCCATCACCAGGCCGCAGTCCCCGGCGGCGGTCCGGGCCGCCGCCGGATCGCGGTCGTACAGTTCCCCGAGCGCCCGCATCGGCGGCAACAACGTGAAGCCGTCCCGGAAACGCTGCACCCGGCCGCCCTCGTAATCGGCCGCGATCAGGAGTCCGGGGCGCGCCTCCCGTGCCTGTGCGCAGAGCGCGGCGAGCTGGGCGCGGTCGCGGTAGTTGCGGGTGAACAGGATCAGCCCCCCGACGGCCGGATGCGCCAGCATGTCGCGTTCCTCCGGCGTCAGCTCGGGGCCGGCGAGATCGATCATCAGGGGACCCGGCGCCGGCGCGTTCACGAGCCGTCCCCTTCGCGGATCAGGACCTTGGTGCCGACCGCGACGCGGTCGAACAGGTCGATCAGTTCATCGTTGTGCATGCGGATGCAGCCGATGGAGCCGGGCACGCCCATGGCGCTCTCGTCCGGGGCGCCGTGGATATAGATATAACGCCGCATGGTATCCACCGAACCCAGCCGGTTACGGCCGATCTCCTCGCCGCAGAGCCAGAGGATGCGGGTGAGGATCCAGTCCCGGCCCGGATGCGCCGCCGCCAGCGCCGGCGAGTAGATCTCGCCGGTGGGCCGCCGGCCGACGAATACCGTCCCGGGGGCGGCGCCGGCGCCGATCTTGGCGCGTATGCGGTGGGCGCCGCGCGGCGTGCAGTGGCTGCCGTTGCGCTCGCCGGCACCGTTGCGCGCGGTCGACACGGGGTGCGTGGCCAATATCCGCTCGGCGTCGTCGAGCAGCCACAGGCGCTGCGCGGCCAGGTCGATCTCGATCCTATGCGTCATCGTCCCATTCCCGGTACGGGCGTTCCGCCAGGGCCTGATTGTAGTAGCGCCGCTCGGCCGTGACCTCGCGGCCCAGCCAGGGCGGACGTTCGAATGCCTCGTCCGGATCCGACAACTCGATCTCGGCGACCACCAGGCCCGCGTTGGCGCCGTCGAACTCGTCGATCTCCCAGACATGGCCGCCGCGCCGGACCAAGTACCGGGTCTTGGAAAGCGGCGGATACACGCACAGCTCCGCGAGCATGGCCTCGGCATCGGCCAGCGGGACGGGATACTCGTATTCCGCGCGCGAAGCGCCGATGACGGCCGCCTTGATATTGAGCTCGGCCCGCTCGCCGTCCACCCGCACCCGTACCGAGGCCGGACCCGGACCGCAGAGATAACCCTGGCGCAGGACCCGGCCGGCATCGGCCTCCTCGCGCCAGCCATCGCCGCTCACCAGGAATTTGCGTTCGATCTCGACAGCCATGGCCCGGCCTCCCGTTCGGCTGCTCGCGGCGTCAGCGCTCGAACAGCGCCATTGCCTCGACGTGGGCGGTGTGCGGAAACATGTCGACCACGCCCGCGGCCCGCAGCCGGTAGCCGCGGCCGGCGAGCTCGGCCGCGTCGCGGGCGAGCGTGGCGGGATGACAGGAACAGTACACGATGCGCCGCGGCCCCTTGGCCGCGACCAGCGGCAGGATCTCGGCGGCACCGGCCCGGGGCGGATCGAGCAGCGCCAGGTCCACGTCGCCCGCGAGCCAGGCGGCATCGGCGGACGGCTGGAACAGGTCGGCGTCCCAGGCGGTCACGGCGTCGCCCAGGCCGTTCGCGCGAGCGTTCTCGCGCGCCCGGGCCACCAGGCCCGCCTCGCCCTCCACGGCGGTCACCCGCGCACCCCGCCGCGCCAGCGGCAGGCTGAAGTTGCCCAGGCCCGCGAACAGCTCCAGGACCCGCTCGCCCGGCGCCGGTTCGAGCAGGTCGATCGCCTGCGCGACCATGCGCGCGTTGACCTCGCCGTGGATCTGGACGAAATCCGTGGGCCGGAAGGCCAGCCGGACATCGAAGGCCGGCAGCGTATAGGTCAGTTCCGGTGTCTCCGGCAACAGCGGCGTCACCGTGTCCAAGCCGCCGGGCTGCAGGTGGAACCACAGCCCGGTCTCGCGGGAATACTCGGCCAACCGTTGCCGATCGGCCTCGTTGGGCTCGTCCAGGACCCGCAGGACCAGGGCGACGGCGTCGTCGCCGCCGGCGACCTCGATCTGGGGAACACGCTCGCGGATGGAGAGGCCGTCCAGCAGCCGCTGCAAGCCGGCGATCCGGCGCCCCACATCGGGGATCAGGACCTCGCAGCCCTCGAGGACCGCGATATAGGGCGCGCCGCGCTCGCGGAAACCCACCAGGGTCCCGCCCTTCTTGGGCACGTGCTTGACCCCCAGCCGGGCCCGCCGCCGGTAGCCCCAGCGCCGGCCGGTGACCGCCGGCAGCACGGACGCCGGAACCAGCCCGCCGATGCGTTCCAGGGCTTCCAGGAGCTGACGCTCCTTGAACGCGATCTGGGCGGCCGGGTCCAGATGCTGCAGCGCGCAGCCGCCGCAGACGCCGAAATGCGGGCAGCGCGGATCGACCCGCTCGGGCGATGCCGTCAGGACCTCCTCCAGCCGGCCTTCGTCGTGATGGCGCCGTCGGCGCGTGCGGAGATAGCGCACGCGCTCCCCCGGCAGCGTGTCCGCGACGAACACGGCCTTGCCGTCGGCGTCACGGCCCACCCCGCGGGCGTCGCTCGCCAGGTCCTCGACGGCGAGCTCGAACGGGCCCGCCGGCTGGTTGCGCCGCCGCCGGCTCACGCGGCCCGCCACTCGCCCAGGAAGGGCTCCCAGCAAGGTTCGCCACGGGCGGCCAGCGCTTCCCGGACCCGCGACTCCGCGGCTGCCCTCGCCCCCGCGTCGAGATCGCCGCGCAGTTGCCGATAGCGCAGATGCAGCAGATGGGTAGTCACCGCCGCGGTCGCGCAGGCGCCGTCGCCGGATGTCATCGGCGCCGGCAGGCCCAGCAGCCGCGCGGCGTCGCCGAGCGTCACCGGCACCGCGGACGCACCGGACAGAGTCGACGCCAGATCCAGGTACCCCGTCCCGTTCGTACCCGGCCAGAGCCCCGGCGCCGTCACCCCGTGCAGCAGACAGCGATAGCGCAGCGCGGCCACGGACACGCCGGAGGCATCCCAGGACACGATGCGGGCGCCCTCACCGGCACGGGACGCGAGCGCTTTGAGGAGATCCTCCTCCCCGCCTTCCGGCATCTCCAGGCGGAAACCGTCGCCGTCGGCCACCGCCATGGCGACGGCGGACACGCGGCACAGATGCGGCGGCAGGGTGTCGTGGCCGTCGGCCTGGAAGCGCAATTGCCCCAGGGCCCGCACCACGTCGGCGTCGTCGAGATCGCCGAAATCGTGCAGGCGGCGGGCGGCGGCCGTGTCGGGGACGGTGGCGATCGCCAGCGAGACGACGGATTCAGTCATAGACGCCGGTGGACAGGTAACGGTCGCCCCGGTCGCAGACGATCACCGCGATCACGGCGTTCTCCACCTCCCCGGCGAGTTGCAGCGCCGACCAGACCGCACCGCCCGAGGACGGCCCGGCGAAGATGCCCTCCTCGCGCGCCAGACGGCGCATGGTGTTCTCGGCGTCGGCCGCCTCCACGTCGATGACGCGGTCAACCCGCGCCGGCTCGAAGATGCGCGGCAGATAGGCTTCGGGCCAGCGCCGGATGCCCGGGATACGCGACTCGCCGGCCGGCTGTACGCCCACGATCTGGATATCCGGGTTGCGCTCCTTGAGGTAGCGCGACACGCCCATGATGGTGCCGGTGGTACCCATGGACGCCACGAAGTGGGTGATCTCGCCGCCGGTGTCGTGCCAGAGTTCGGGACCGGTCCCCTCGTAGTGGGCGCGCGGATTGTCGGGGTTGGCGAACTGGTCCAGCAGATAGCCCTCGCCACGGCGGGACATCGACTCGGCGAGGTCGCGCGCCCCCTCCATGCCCTCGGATTCGGAGACCGAAATGATCTCGGCGCCGTAGGCCCGCATCGCCGCGCGCCGTTCCTCGCTCATGTTCTCGGGCATGATCAGACGCATGCGGTAGCCCTGCATCGCGGCGACCATCGCCAGCGCGATGCCGGTGTTGCCGCTGGTGGCCTCCACCAGGGTATCGCCGGGCCGGATGTCGCCGCGCTCGGCGGCCCGCTTGATCATGCTGTAGGCCGGGCGGTCCTTGACCGAACCCGCGGGATTGTCGCCCTCCAGCTTGGCGAGCACGGTGTTGCCGCGATCGTCGCCGGCCAAGCGCTGCAGGCGCACCAGCGGCGTGCCGCCGACGCAGTCTTCGAGCGTGATGGTCTTCATGCGGGCGATTCTAACAGCCGCCGGCACGCGGGGCGTGAGCACAGCCCCCGATTGCCTTACCATGCCGGGATGACACGCTGGCGCCCGGGCACGCGCCTGACCCTGATCGTACTCGGGTCCGCGCTCGCCCTATCCCTGGCTACCGGTCTCGCACTGGTCCATAACGACGTGCGGGAACTGCAGCGCACCCAGCGCACCCTGGCCGAGGGCCTGGTGCGGCAAGTGGCGCGCGCGGGGCATCTCGCGCTGCTCGCCGACAACCGCGCCGAACTCAACGAGATCGCGCGCTCGGTCCTGGAGACCGACCCGATACTCGGCAGCGCCGAGATCCGGGATGCCGGCGACATCCTGGCGGCACGCGCCGAGCGCGGCACGCGCCAGCCGCCGGCGAGCGTACAGTGGGCCGCCGCCTTCGGCCGCGCCGTCGCCCGGCTGCCGGGCCTGGAGCCGATCCCGCCGCGGCGCTTCCGCGCCCAGATACCGCCCGCCGGCGAAGGCAGCCTGCTGGACCCGTTCGGCACGCCGCGGCCGGATATCGGCGAGGCGGCGCTGACTCTGTCCGAGCCGGAACTGCAACGACAGATCGCGGGCGTGGTCCATCGCGCGGCCGCGGTAGCGGTCATCCTGTTCGCGATCCTGGCCGCCGGCGGATACGGTGTCGGCTGGTTCTCCGCGCGCCCCCTGTCGCGCCTTGGGCAGCGGGTGCGCGACCTCGCGGGCCAGACGCCCGACGCCGGCGACGGCTTCGCCGATATCGAGAACCAGCTCACCGCGATCGGCGAACGGCTGACCCAGAGCGAACACCAGGTGCGCGAGTATAGCGAGGCACTGCGCGGGCGCGAGCGCGAGCTGGCGCTGGCGCGCGACCACGCCCGCAACGCCGCGCGGATGCGCGCCGATCTCGTCGCCGGCATGAGCCACGAGCTGCGCGCGCCCCTTACCGCGATCCTGGGCCATACCAGCCTGCTGGAGCGATCCGGCCTGAACGGCGAACAGCGGGAGTACGTCGCCACCGTGCGCAAGTCGGCGCGCAACCTGCTGGGGATCATCGACGACGTGCTGGCCTGGAGCGGCCTGGAATCGGGCCGTGCCAGCCTCGACGAAGTGGGCTTCAACCTCATCGAGACGGTCGAGGACACGCTCAACCTACTCGCGCCGCTGGCCTTCGAAAAGGACCTGGAGCTGGTGCACCTGATCTACCGCGACGTGCCGGTACATCTGCGCGGCGACCCGCTGCGCTTCCAGCAGATCCTGACCAACCTGGTGTCGAACGCGATCAAGTTCACCGACCGCGGCGGGGTCACCGTCCGGCTGATGCTCGAAAGCGAGGACGACGAGCGCTGCACCCTGCGGGTGAGCGTTGCCGACACCGGGCGCGGCATCGACGCCCGCGACATGGACCGCCTGTTCGACATGTACGAACGGCTGCGCAGCGGCGCGGCGGAAGCCGGCAGCGGCCTGGGGCTGGCCATCAGCAAACGCCTGCTGGAGATGATGGGCGGCGACATCACGGTCGACAGCGAGCCCGGCCGCGGCTCCGATTTCCAATTCGTGCTGCCCCTCAGGAAGGCGCCGCACCGCGATCAACGCTGGATGCCCTGGACCGGGCTGCAGGGCAAACGCGCCTGGCTCGCGGACGAGGACGCCACCGCCCGCATCGCCCTCGCCCATCACCTCGGCTTCTGGGGCATGGACGTGACCGAGCTGGACGGACACGCCGCGCTACCGGACAAGCTGGCGGCCAGCCCGGACACCGCGCGGCCGGACGTCGTGCTCGTGGGCCTGCGGGCGGCCGACCTGACCGGGCGGGAACGCCTGTCGGCGGCGATCGCCGCCTGCCGGGAAGCCGGGCTGCCGGTGCTGGCCCTGGTGACCTCGATCGACCGCGACGTGCTGTCGGCCCTGGAGGGACTCGGCGCCAATATGGCGTTGCCCAAATCCAGCAACCGCTTGCGGCTGTATCGCAGCCTGTGCGATCTCAGCGGCGTGCCCGCACCCGACGCCGCCCCCTCCCACGAGCGGCCGCTGGAGAACGTGCCGGCGCTGGTGGCGGACAACAGCGAGGCCGCGCGGCGCTACCTGGCGGCCCTGTTGAGCGGCCTGGGGGCCGGTGTCGCCCAGGCCGCCGACGGCAATGAGGCGGTGGCGGCGT
This sequence comes from Salinisphaera sp. PC39, assembly GCF_040361335.1. Lineage (NCBI taxonomy): Bacteria > Pseudomonadati > Pseudomonadota > Gammaproteobacteria > Salinisphaerales > Salinisphaeraceae > Salinisphaera > Salinisphaera sp. PC39. The sequence goes on from NZ_APNM01000008.1 coordinate 155,496, forward strand.
GGCGCAAGGCGAACTTCCCCCTTGTGATCGTCGACTCGGAGATGCCCGGACTCGACGGCGCCGGCGCCATCCGCCGGATCCGAGAGTTGGCCGCGGCCGGACGCCAGCCGGTGATCGTGGCCATGACCGCGGACGCCGATCCCGAGCGCCGGCGCGCCCTGTTGGCGGCCGGCGCCGACGAATCGCTGGTGAAACCCTTCGACGAATCCGGGCTCTGGCGGGCGGTCCAACCGCACATGCCCCAGCTCGCCTACGTGCCGGAACCCAGCGGCGGCGGCGGGCGCGCCGCCCATCTGGCCTCCGACCCCGAACTCTCGGCCCTGCTGGCCCAGGAACTGCCTCGCCAGACCGAGGCCGTGGCCGACGCGTTGCGCGCCGGCGACGGCGAGCGCGCCGCGGCCGAGATCCACACGTTGCACGGCACCGCGGCCTTCTACGGTCTGGAGGCGATACGCGCGGCGGCCGCGACGGTCGAGACGCGCATCCAGGCGGGTGAGACGCCCGCCGAGGTGGACCTGGGCGACGTGGAGGCCGCGGTACGCGACGCGCTGGCGGCGCTGTGACGGGTCACACGCGCAGGAAATTGGTCCGGTAGTACGCCAGCTCCGCGATCGAGTCCCGGATATCCTCCAGCGCCAGGTGGCGACTCTCCTTGCCGAAGCCGGCGGCCACGTCCGGCGCCCAGCGCCGCGCCAGTTCCTTGAGGGTGCTGACGTCGATATGGCGATAATGGAAGTAGGCTTCCAGTTCCGGCATGTAGCGCGCCAGGAAACGCCGATCCTGGCAGATGCTGTTACCGCACATGGGCGACGCGCCGGCCGGCACGAAATCGGCCAGGAATGCCAGGGTACGGCGCTCGGCCTCGGCCTCGTCGACATCGCTGGCCAGAACCCGGTCGACCAGGCCGGAACCGCCGTGCTGACGGGTGTTCCAGGCATCCATGGCGGCCAGGCGTTCCTCGGTCTGGCGCACGGCCAGCACCGGCCCCTCGGCGAGGATGTTCAGGTACTTGTCGGTCACCACCGTGGCGATTTCGATGATTCGGTCGTTCTCGGGATCGAGCCCGGTCATCTCCAGGTCGATCCAGATCAGGTTCTGCGGGTCCGCAGTCATAGACGGCATCCTGGCGGCATGTGGTCTTAAGGCACCCCCGATTTAGCGACGGCGCCCCCTGATGTTACCTTTAACCTACCCATTTGCGGCGACCGGATCGAGCCATGAGCGAACTCGCTGACAAACGCTGCGCGCCCTGCGAGGGCGGCGTGGAACCGATGGACCGCGATACCGCGGATGCCCGGCTCGGACAACTCTCGTCGCGCTGGTCGATCAGCGGCGACGGCAAGGCCCTGGCCGGCGAGTTCGGGTTCAAGAACTACTACCAGACGACCGCCTTCGTGAACGCGGTGGCCTGGATCGCGCATCGCGAGGACCATCACCCGGACATTGAGTTCGGCTACAAGAACTGCCGGATCCACTACACCACCCACGCCATCGGCGGCCTGTCGGAGAACGACTTCATATGTGCCGCCAAGGTCGACCGGCTGCTCGAGGAATAACCCCGCTTGGACAACGCCGGAACCGCGGTCGTGGCCGCCGCCTACGGCCGCCGGATGCTGCTGGAATTGCCGGACGGCCGGCTGGTGCAGGGTTTCCCGCAACAGCGCGGTATCCGGACCGTCTGCGGCGACCGGGTGGATATCGCGACGACGGGCGGCGGGATCGTGGTCACCCGCATCCACCCCCGCCGGGGCGTCCTCTGGCGACACGACGAGCGGCGCGGACGACGCCCGGTGGCCGCCAACCTGGACACCATGGCGATCGTGGCGGCCCCCGAACCGCCGGTGGCGCCGGAACAGATCGATCGCTACCTGGCGATCGCGGAATTGCTGGAACTGCGTCCCCTGCTCGTCGCCAACAAATGCGACATCGGCCCGGTGGCCACGGACGAATTCCTCGCGCTCGGCTACGAAGTCCACGCCGTCAGCGCCCATACCGGCGCCGGCCTCGAACGCCTGGCCGGGGCCCTGCGCGGCCGGCAGGCGATCCTCTCGGGGCTGTCGGGGGTGGGCAAGTCCGCGCTGGTCACGGCGCTGATCCCGGACTACGAAGCACGCAGTTCGGCCCTGTCCGCCGCCAGCGGCGAGGGCCGGCATACCACCACCGCGGCGCGTCTATACCCGCTGCCGCACGGCGGACACCTGATCGACTCGCCGGGCGTGCGCGATATCCGCCTCTGGCCCATGCCGCCCTCGGAACTGGCCCGGGGCTTCCGGGAATTCCGTCCCTGGCTGGGCCGGTGCCGGTTCCGCGACTGCCGCCACGACCGCGAGCCGGACTGCGCCTTGCGGGCGGCCGTGGCACGCGGCGACGTCAGCGACAGGCGTTATCGCAGTTTCCTGGCGTTGGCCGGGAGGTTGGCGTGATTGGTGATTCGTTGTGATTCGTTGGGAAGAGGGGCTTACGCTCTTGCCAATCACCAATCACGGATCACGGTCTAACGAACGGGAATCGGCAACGCATCCAACCCCGGCAGCGGCAGGGTCCGGACGCCGGGCAGCGACGGATCGTCCTCGCGCGCGGCGAGGACGCCCTGCATCGGCAGCGCATCGAGCCCCGGCAGGGGCAGCGCGGTATCCGCGACCGTATCCTGCGGCAAGGCCCCGAGCCCGGGCAGCACCAGCCCGTCGTCGCCGGACGGCAATTGCGTGAGCGTGGCGCCGAGCGCGGCGTCCAGGCCGGCATCGCCGGTCAGGCCGTCGAGCAGGGCCTCCGCCGAACCGCCGGCACCCTGCCCGGTCGCATCGATCGTTTCCGCCAGGCCATCGAGCCCCGCGTCCACGCCCAGGAGCGCGCCGGTGGAGGTATCCAGCAGGAGCAGGGTCTGCGCGAGAGTCCCGGTCAGCCCGGTCGTGACATCGTTCACCGTGCCGCCGAGGGTGTCGCCGCCCTCGGCGCGCGCGGCGCCGGAGATCAGGCACAGACCGACGGCGAGATAGAACAGCTTGTTCATGATCGCGATGGTCCTTCGTCGCTTGCGGCAGCGGTTACCGGATGGTCTACCCGCCGTTTATCGGCATGCCGCCGGCAAACTTGAGCCGGGACGATGCCGGCGGGTCGGCATCATTGGCGCCGGGGCCGGACCGGCAGGCCGTCGAGTCCCGGCAGGGCGGTCGTTCCCTGCTCGTCGATGCCGGGCAGCGGCGCCGCCAGACTGCCGGCGATATGCTCGAGTATCGCCCGGTCGACCTGCCCCAACAGCAGCCGGACGGTGACCGGGTCGAGGTCCTCCAGGGCCTCCCGCACGGCCCGGCTGGAGGCATTCAGACCATCGAGCCCGGGCAGGCCGCCGACATGGTCGGCGGCCGGCGACAGGGTGGCGCTGTCGTTGACCTCGCCGTTGTCGGCCAGCAGCGAGTCGCCGCCGGCGGCCGAGCCCTCCCCCGACGGAAGCAGGTCGCCGCCCAGGATCTGCAGGCCGGCACTTCCCGCGGTTGCGCCGCCGCGTAGCGCGGTCAACGCCTGCTCGCCGATGGCGAGCGCGGGCGCCCCGAGCGCGATCGCCGCCAGGCACAGTGTCGTCAGGAATCCGCGATGCAGGGAATCCACGTAATCCCTACTCCTACCTCAATGTAGGAATAGTCTGACACGAATACGTCCGATTGTCAGTAGCGGCCCGGCAGCCGTATACGGTCAGTCCCTGGCCGCGCTCATGGCGGACCGCATCTCGGCCACGGCCGCGCCGAGGCCGACGAAAACCGCCCGCGCCACGAGGGCATGGCCGATATTGAGTTCCACGATCTCTTCCATGGCCGCGATCGGCGCCACGTTGTCCGCGTGCAGGCCATGCCCCGCATGCACTTCCAGGCCCAGCTCGCGTGCCCGGACCGCGGCGGAGGCTATACGCCGGCGTTGCGCCTCGCGCGCGGCGGCATCGGCGGCATCCGCGTAGGCGCCGGTGTGAATCTCGACCGCGGCCGCGCCGGCGGCGGCGCTGGCCGCCATCTGGGCCGGCTCCGGATCCACGAACAGCGCCACCCGGATACCGGCCGCGGCAAGCCGCGCCACCGCCGCGGTCACGCGTTCGCGGTCGCCGGCGACATCCAGTCCGCCCTCGGTGGTCAACTCCTCGCGGCGCTCCGGCACGAAGCAGACATCGCGCGGGCGCAATCGCTCGGCGATCCCCTGCATCTCGTCGGTGACGGCCATCTCCAGATTGACCGCGATATCGCCCTCGGCGACCAGCGAGGCGACATCGTGATCCTGGATGTGGCGACGGTCCTCGCGCAGATGCACGGTAATGCTGTCCGCACCGGCCTCGAGGGCCAGCCGCGCGGCCGCCAGGACATCGGGATACGTCGTGCCGCGGGCTTGGCGCAGGGTGGCCACGTGGTCGACATTCACCCCGAGGCGGATCGGTTGCTTCATGACTCCTCCGAATGGCGGAAACGGCGCAGCGCGCGCAGGGTCTGCATGGTCCGCAGGGGTTGCGGCCCGAGCTGGGCGGCGAGACCCGCGGCCAGCAGGCGTCTGGCGGCACGCGCGTGCCCGGTGTCGCTCAGGTCGCCCGCGGCCAGCGCGTGCAGGGCGTCGCCGGCGATCGGGATTTCGCCCGGGGCCGCCCTCGCCCCGCGTCGCAGACCGTGGGCGGGATGGTACACATACGCGGCATCCGGGCGCACCGGCTCGCCGCTGTCGGTTTCGTGGGTCAGGGGCACGCCGTAACCGATCTCGGCGAGCAGATCGCGTTCGAACAGCCGCAGCGGCGGTCCGGGGTCGGCGCCGTCGGCCAGCATCGCGAGCAACGAATCCAGGATGTCGAACAGCTCGGGATGCGGATCGGCGCGCGCCGTGAGGCGCAGGATCAGCTCGCCGGCGTAATAGCCGGCGTACAGGCCGTCGCCGGCGATCGCCCGGCGCGCCTCGGGCTCGGCGGCCGTGAGCGTGCCCAGCTCGCCGCGGCCGCTCCACGACAACCGCAGGCGTTGCAACGGCTCCAGCAGGCCGCGCCAGCGCCCCTTGGGACGGCGGGCGCCGCGGGCCACCAGGCCCTGGCGGCCGTGCTCGCGGGAGAAGACCTCGAGCAGCAGGCTGCTGTCGCGATAGGGCCGCCGGTGCAGGACGAACGCGGGCTCGAGCTGGACGCGCATCGCCGCGTCAGTGGCCGAGCGAGCGGACGGCGGCCTCGTCGTCGTACCAATCCTCGCGCACCTTGACCCACAGACGCAGGTCCACGGCCGCCTGGAGGCGATGCTTGAGATCGAGCCGGGCGCCGCGTCCCACCCGCTTGAGCATCGCCCCGCCCTCGCCGATCACGATGCGCTTGTGCGCCTCGCGCGCGACCCAGATCACGGCCGATATGCGCGGGCCGCGCGGCGTCTCCTCGAAGGACTCGATCTCCACCGTCACCGCGTACGGCAATTCCTGCCGCAGGTGCATCATGAGCTTCTCGCGCACGGCCTCGGCCGCCAGGAACCGCAGGTTGCGGTCGGTGTATTCGTCCTCCGGGAACAGGAACTCCCCGGCCGGCATCAGCTTGCCGAGTTCCTCGACCAACGGCGCGAGATTGTCGCCGCGTTCGGCCGACAACGGCACCACGAAGGCGAAGTCGTGGCGCGCGGTACATTCCTGGATGAAGGGCAGCAACTGTTCCTTGCGCCGGATACGGTCGACCTTGTTCACCACCAGCCCGGCCGGCAGGCCGGTGGCCCGGACGCGCGCCAGGGCGCGGTCGTCGCCCTCGTCCCAGCGGCCGGCCTCGACCACCAAGACCACCGCGTCCACGCCCTCCAGGCTGCCCAGGGCGGCATCGTTCATCACCCGGTTGAGGACATGCCCGTGGCCGCCGTGCAGGCCGGGCGTGTCGACCAGGCCGATCTGGAGGTCATCGCGCGTGACCACGCCCACGATCCGGTGGCGCGTGGTCTGCGGCTTGGGGGTGACGATGCTCACCTTCTCGCCCACCAGGGCATTGACCAGGGTGGACTTGCCCACGTTGGGCCGGCCGAACAGCGTCGCCAGGCCCGCGCGTCGCGGGCCGGTGTCAACGGCATCAGTCATGATCGGTTTCCTCCAGCGCCGCCAGCATGGCGCTCGCGGCCGCCTGTTCGGCGCGCCGGCGACCGCTGCCCTCGCCCGTCACCGACAGGTCGGCATCGGCCAGCTCGCAACAAACGACGAAGCGGCGGGCATGCTCCGCGCCGCTCACCTCGATGGTCCGGTAGCCCGGCAACGGCCGGCCACGTCCCTGCAGCCATTCCTGCAGCCGGGTCTTGGCGTCCTTGAGCGTGTCCGCGTCCGGCAGCGATGCCAGGCGGTCGGCGAACAACCGCAGCAACACCTCGCGGGCGGCGGCGAACCCGGCATCGCGGTAGACGGCACCGACCAGGGCCTCGACGGCGTCCGCCAGGATCGAGGCCCGCCGGAAACCGCCGCTGCGCAACTCGCCGGAACCCAGCCGCAGACAGGCACCGAGATCGAGCTCGCCGGCGATCTCGGCCAGGGTGCGTTCGCGCACGAGACTCGCGCGCAGGCGGGACAGATCGCCCTCCGGCGCGTCCGGCCGGCGTTCGTAGACGGCCTCGGCGATCACGCAGTTGAGCACCGCGTCGCCCAGGAACTCCAGACGCTCGTTGTGGGCGCCGCCGGCGCTGCGATGGGTGAGCGCCGCGTCCAGCAACGCCGGGTCGCGGAAATCGTGCCCGAGGCGCCGCGCCAGCGCGGCGGCGGTGCTGTCGACTGCCCCGCCGGTCAAGGGTTGCGCGGGATGACCGCGGTCTCGTGGAACTCGAAGAGCAGGGTCAGGTTCGCGAACAGGGGCTCGCGCACCTCGTATTCCACACTCAGGCGGCGGCCGTTGTCGACACGCTCCACCTTGATGTCGCGGCCGGAGATGTTGTCGACGTAACCCGAGTCGAAGCGCCGCTGGATCCGTTCCTGGATCTCGAAAGCCGGGGCATCGCGGAGCTCCGGCTGGGACGACGCCCACTGGAGCGTGGAGCGGATATCGTAGTTGTTCATGTATATCGGCACGGCCTTGATGCCGACCATCAGGATGACGCCGAGCGTCGCCAGGACGTAAAGCCACCCCCATAGGGTGAGCCCGCGCTGTCTATCCGGATGCCCCGTCATCATTCGATGCTGTCTCCGAAGCGCGACAGCCGCAGCCGCCAGTCGTCGGTGTCCACGCTCAGCCAGATCAGGAAGGCCTTGCCCACCAGGTTGGCCTCCGGCACGAAGCCCCAGCGGCGCGAATCCGCGCTGTTGTCGCGATTGTCGCCCATCACGAAATAATGGCCCGGCGGCACTTCGGCCCGCAAGTTGAGCGAGTCGCGCCCTTGGACGTGCAGTATCCGGTGCCGGTGCTCGCCCACCACTTCCTCGAATGCCGTCACCATATCGTAGGCCGAGGCCCCCGGCCCCTGGTAAAGGCCGAGGGATTCCATGGGCACCGGTTCGCCGTTGATGCTCAGGTGCTTGTCGCGATAGGTGATGACGTCGCCCGGCAGGCCCACGACGCGCTTGATGAAGTCGCTGCTGGGATCCGGGGGGAACCGGAACACGGCCACATCGCCCCGCTCGGGCTCGCCCAGGGGCACTATCTTGGTATGGATCACGGGCAGCCGCAGCCCGTAACCGAACTTGTTGACCAGGATGAAATCCCCTTCCAGCAGCGTCGGCACCATCGACGACGACGGGATGCGGAAGGGCTCGAACAGGAACGAGCGCAGCACCAGCACCGCCACGATCACCGGGAAGAAGGAGCGCGAGAATTCCACCACCCAGGGCGGCCGGTCGCCCTCCCCGCGCCGGCGCTCCCAGCGATAGCGATCCAGCGCCCAGAACACGCCGGTGAACAGGGTCGCCAACACCAGGGCCGCCTCGAAATCGAAATGCAGGTCGTTCATCACTCCTCGCTATCCGTGGAGAGCACGGCGAGAAAGGCCTCCTGGGGGATTTCCACCGAGCCGAGTTGTTTCATCCGTTTCTTGCCCGCCTTCTGTTTCTCCAGCAGCTTGCGCTTGCGGCTGACGTCGCCACCGTAGCACTTGGCGGTGACGTTCTTGCGCAGGGCCTTGACCGTGGTGCGGGCGATGATCCGGGTACCGATCGAGGCCTGGATGGCGACATCGAACATCTGCCGCGGCACGATGCCGCGCAGCCGCTCGACCAGGGCCTTGCCGCGCTCGTAGGCGCGATCGCGATGCACGATATGCGCCAGCGCGTCCACCGGGTCGCCGTTGATCAGCACTTCCAGGCGTACCAGGCTCGCCGCCTGGAAACGGGCGAACTCGTATTCGAACGAGGCGAAGCCGCGCGACACCGACTTGAGCCGGTCGAAGAAATCGAGCACCACCTCCGACAGCGGCAGTTCGAAGGTCATCGAGACCGCCGTGCCCAGGTATTGCATCGACTTCTGCACGCCGCGCTTGTCCATGCACAACTGCATCACCGGGCCGACGAATTCCTGCGGCATGAGGATGTTGGCGCGGATGATGGGCTCGCGAATCTCGGCGATGGCCGAGGGCTCCGGCAGGGACGTCGGGTTGCTGATCGCCAGCGTCTCGCCGTTGAGCGTCTCGACCTCGTAGACCACGGTCGGCGCGGTGGTGATCAGGTTGATGCCGTACTCGCGCTCGAGCCGCTCCTGCACGATCTCCATGTGCAGCATGCCCAGGAAGCCGCAGCGGAACCCGAAGCCCAGCGCCGCCGAGGTCTCGGGCTCGTAGTTCAGGGAGGAGTCGTTGAGCCGCAGCTTGGACAGGGCGTCGCGGAAGTCCTCGTAGTCGTCCGCCGAGACCGGATAGAGCCCGGCGAACACCCGCGGCTGGATCTGGCGGAATCCGGGCAGGCGGTCGGCGCAGGGGCGCGCGGCGTGCGTCAGGGTATCGCCCACCGGCGCGCCGTCGATGTCCTTGATCCCGGCGATCACGTAACCGACCTCGCCCACCGAGAGGGCGTCGCGCTTGTCCTTCTTGGGCGAGAAGATGCCGACCTCGTCCACCTCGTACTCGCGGGCGGTGGCCATGACCTTGATCCGGTCGCCGGACCGGATCGAGCCGTGCACGACCCGTACCAGCGAGACCACGCCCAGGTAGTTGTCGAACCAGGAGTCGACGATCAATGCCTGCAGCGGCGCGTCCGGATCGCCCTCCGGCGGCGGAATCCGACGGATCATGGCCTCCAGCACGTCCTCGATGCCCTCGCCCGTCTTGGCGGAGACCAGCAGCCGGTCCGCGGCATCCAGACCGATCACGTCCTCGATCTGCTGGGCGACGCCGTCGGGATCGGCGGCCGGCAGATCGATCTTGTTGATCACCGGCACGATCTCGAGGTCCTGCTCCAGCGCCGTGTAGCAATTGGCCACGCTTTGCGCCTCCACGCCCTGGGAGGCGTCCACCACCAGCAGCGCGCCCTCGCAGGCGGCCAGGGAACGCGAGACCTCGTAGGAGAAATCGACGTGCCCCGGCGTATCGATGAAGTTGAGCTTGTAGACCTCGCCGTCGCGCGCCCGGTAGTTGAGCGTGACCGCCTGGGCCTTGATGGTGATGCCGCGCTCGCGCTCCAGGTCCATGGAGTCCAGGACCTGGGCCGCCATCTCGCGCTCGGTCAGACCCTCGCAGCGCTGGATGAAACGGTCCGCGAGCGTCGACTTGCCATGATCGATGTGCGCGATGATCGAGAAGTTGCGGATGTGCGACTGCATATGGGTGCGGAGAACCGGAAGTGACGCGCGTGGAGCGGCCGTGAAAGCGCGCAGTATACGGACTTGGCGGCCGCCCTTCACGGACGGCCGCGGCGGCCCGCGGCGGGGGCGGCGTCAGCCGCCCGTGTCGAGCGCCAGATAGAGCCGGGCGCCGTCGCGCCAGACCAGCAGCGCCACGGTGCCCTCCATGCCCGCGAGCCGTTCGCGCAGGGTATCGGCGTCCCGGATGCGTTCGGCGCCCAGGCCGAGGATGACGTCGCCCGGCCGCAGGCCGGCATCGGCGCCCGCGCCGCGGTCGACGTCGACGACACGCACCCCGCCCTGCTCCAAGCCGGTCTCGCGGCGTTCCTCCTCGGTCAGGCCACGCAGCCGGAGGCCGAGCACCGACGCGTCCTTATCGTCGTCTCCGCCGGCGGAGCCGGCCATCGGTCCTTCCTCCGGCAACTCTCCCAGCGTGACTTCGATGCGTTCGCGCTCGCCGTCGCGCAGCACGGCCACCGCGACTTCCTCGCCCGGCGGCGTGCTGCCGACACGCGGCGGCAGGGCCGCGGCCGAGGGGATGTCGTGGCCGCCGAATGCCAGGATCACGTCACCGTCGCGGAACCCCGCGGCCTCCGCGGGGCTGCCGGGGAACACGCGCGCCACCAGCGCCCCGGTCGGCTTGTCCATGCCGAAGGATTCGGCCAGCGCGGGATCCACCTCCTGGATCTGCACGCCCAGCCAGCCGCGCGCGACGCGGCCGTTGTCGCGGAGTTGTTTCGCCACATCCATCGCCACATCGATCGGGATGGCGAAGGACACGCCCTGGAATCCGCCGCTGCGGCTGAATATCTGGGCGTTGATGCCCACCACCTCGCCCTGGAGGTTGAACAGCGGGCCGCCGGAATTGCCCGGATTGATCGCCACGTCCGTCTGGATGAACGGCACGTACTGGTCGTCCACGAGACTGCGCTGCTTGGCCGAGACGATGCCGGCCGTCACCGAGGTCTCGAAGCCGAACGGGGAGCCGATCGCCATCACCCAGGCGCCGACCTCCAGCGCCGCGGGATCACCGATGGCGACCGGATCGAGGTCCTCGGCGTCGATCTTCAACACCGCCAGATCACTGGCCGCGTCCTCGCCGACCAGCTCCGCGACGAAACGGCGGCGGTCGCTGAGCGTGATCTCGATCTCGCCGGCGCCGCGCACCACGTGCCGGCTGGTCAGGATGTATCCGTCCTCGGAGATGACGAAACCCGACCCCTGGGCGGCGCGCGAGGGCGGCGGCGCCGAGCCGTCCTCGAAGAACCGCCGGAACCAGTCCTCGAAACCTTCGGACCCGGGCTCGTCGCTGCCACTCTCCGGCGCGACGCTGACATTGACGACGCTGGGCGCCGCCTGCTTCGCGAGATCGGTGAAATCGGGCAGGCGGGCCTCATAGGGCTCCGACCCGCAGCCGGCGAGCAGCACGGCCGCGACCACCGCGGCTATCAAACGTGGCATGGGTCCCCCTTGATCCGGGTATGTCTGCGACCACGCGGACGCTGCCGCGGCGGCCTCATTCCTTGGCAACGCCGCCCGCCCGACGCTGCAGGTGCTCGGCGATGTACCTTACCGTGATTTCGGGCACCTCGCCGACAACGGTGATCTGGTATTCCCCGTCACGTCGGCCGTAGGCATTGACGGCGCCCATGGTGGTGCCTCCCGTGAAGCCGCGACCCTCGCCGCGGGCGATGAAGGCCGAGACGGTGGCGATGCCGTCGGTGAACAGCAATTGCCTCGCGACCCCGTTGCCCACGCGCCGGAACCCGTCCTCGGCCAGCTCGAAGCCCGCCGGGACATCGCTGACCTCCCACGCATCGCGTTCGGCCTCGCCGCCCTGGACTTCCATGGGGCGGTGCCGGACCCAGCGGAAGCCCTCGGTGTCGAACGAGGGCGCCAGGGCTTCGTCCGGGATCCGCTCGGGGAACTCGATCTGCGTGAACATGAGCTGTTCCAGCACGCCTTCCTCGCCGAGCAGATCGAGCTTCAGGGGCAGGTGCGTCTGCTTGTCGATCATCAGGCGATAGCCGTAGCGGTACTGGTCCTTGGGCTCCAGCATCACGACCCGGCAGAGGCGGTCCGCCAGCCGCGCCTTGCCGAGCTCGCGGAAGGCATAATGCTCGCTCAAGCCGCCGTCGGCATAACGGCCGAACTTGGACAACAGACCCTCGCGCGGATGCTGCGCCACCATGACCACCCGGCGTTCGGGCAGCACCGAGGTGACCTCGGACTCGTGGCGCAATACTTCCCGGGGTTCGCCGCTCAGCGAGACCAGCCGCTCGCGTTCCTCGCCGTCGCGGTAACGGTGGACGATGCGCAGCGTGTCGACGCTGCCGTCGCGGAGATAGACCAGCACGCCCTGGTAGTTGGTCGTGCGCACGGCCTGCGATGCCTGGGCAAGCCAGCCGTCCGACGCGACGGCGACCCCGGCGACCAGCAGCAGTGCCAGGGGGACGAGCCGGCGGATCATCACCGTTGCGTGTCCTGCCCGTACGTCGCGACGCGGAGGAAGCTCGGCGTGGCGCCCGACATGCCGTAGCCGCGGGCCAGACCGTTGTGCTCCAGGAGATAACCGTTGAGCTGGTCCTCGACCGCGGGATCGGAGACGGACCAGTGATCGGCGGCACGGTTCGAACGCGCCACGTTGACGGCGGCCCGCGTCTCGCCCGCCGGCGTGCCGGAAACGGCGACGGCCGGGACGCCGGCATCGTCACCGGCGAGCGTGGTGCCGCCGGCGTCGGGCATGCCCGACGAGTCACGGCCGAGCGGCTCGGCGACCAACAACACCGCGCCGACCACGGAGGCGGCGGCCGCAAGGCTGGCGGCGGTCCGCCAGCGACGGCGGGCGGGGAAGGAAACGACCCGGTCCGCCCGCGCCGGGCTCTCGCCGGCGTCATCGATGGCCCGTGCCACCCGCTCGGCGAAGCCGGGATCGTAGGCCGCCTCGGTGTCGACGTCGCGCAACGCGGAGCGCAACCACTGCTGGCGCCCCCAAGCCGCGCGCAATCCGGGGTCGCGGCCCATCTCGGATAGCACCGCCTCCGCTTCCGACGGCGATGCCTCGCCGTCCAGGTATGCCGAAAACCGTTCGTCAATCATGCCCTCACCTCTCGCTCAACGACCGCAAGCGTTCGTCGATCGCGGCCCGCGCCCGGAAAATGCGCGAGCGCACGGTCCCCACCGGGCATTCCATGCTGTCCGCGATTTGCTCGTAACTCATGCCTTCCAACTCTCGCAGCATGATCGCCGTCCGCAAGTCCGGAGGCAACTCGCGAATGGTGGCAATCACGGCGTCCCGGATCTCCTCGCTCTCCAGGAGGGCATCCGGGGTGTCCTGTTCGGAGAACCGGTCGCTGTGGCCCAGCATCTCCGCGTCCGTGAAGTCGATGTCCTGCGACGCCGGTCGCCGCGATCGCGCGACCAGGAAATTCTTCGCCGTGTTGATGGATATCCTGTACAGCCATGTGTAGAACGCACTGTTGCCCTTGAAACCGTCGAGCGCCCGATAGGCCTTGATGAAGGCTTCCTGGGCAACGTCCGGCGCATCCGCCGGCGTCACATAGCGGGACACCAGCTTCACCACCTTGTACTGGTACTTGCGCACCAGCAGGTCGAACGCGATGCGCTCGCCCGCCTGTGCCCTCGCCACCAGTTGTTCGTCGGTGCTGTCCTCGCCCATCTGGGCCTTCACCCCTGTGCTCACGGTATCGCCGGCCGCGAACCGCGCCACCGGGGCACTCACCTACCTGTAGACCCGTGTCCCCCGGATAAGTTCGCCCTGCGACTGCGGTATAGTGGCGGCTTGTATTCTGTTGCCGGCCGCGCCGGCCGGTTCGGGCCCGCGCGGCCGATGCCGACGGCCGGGCGGGAACTGTTCTGATATGCCTGTATTCTAGCGATCGCCCCGTTTCCCGTCATGCCCGACGACAACAACCGAGATCGACCGACGGCCTACGATGTCCTGATCCTGGGCAGCGGCGCCGCCGGCCTGACGCTGGCCCTGCGGCTCGCCGCGGCCGGCCGCCGCATCGCCCTGCTCTCCAAGGGCGCCCTCAGCGAGGGCGGCACACTCTATGCCCAGGGCGGCATATCGGCCGTGCTCGACGCCGAGGACTCCATCGAGTCGCACGTGGCCGATACCCTGGCGGCGGGCGCCGGGCTCTGCGACGAGCGGACCGTGGAGTTCACCGTCTCCCGCGGCCGCGCCGCCATCGAGTGGCTGATCGAACGCGGGGTGCCCTTCACCCCGGCCGAGGACGACACCGGCTACGCCTACCACCTGACCCGCGAGGGCGGCCATAGCCATCGCCGGATCATCCACGCCGCCGACACCACGGGCCGGGCCGTGGAAACGACACTGGAAGGCCTGGCGCGACGCGCGGCCGGCGTGGAGATATTCGAGCACCACGCCGCCGTAGACCTGATCACCGACTCCCGCCTCGGGCGCCCGCGCGAACGCTGCCTCGGGGCGTACGTCTATGACATCGCCGCCGAGCGGGTGCGGACCTTCGCCGCCCGCAACGTGGTCCTGGCCACGGGCGGCGCGAACCTCGCCTACCTGTATTCCAGCAACCCGCATTCCGCCAGCGGCGACGGTATCGCCATGGCCTGGCGCGCGGGCTGCCGCGTGGCCAACATGGAATTCATGCAGTTCCATCCCACCTGCCTGTTCCATCCCAGGGCGCGCTCGTTCCTGATCAGCGAGGCCGTGCGCGGCGAGGGCGGCCACCTCTGCCTGCCCGACGGCAGCCGCTTCATGACGCACTATCACCCCGACGGCGAGCTGGCGCCGCGCGATGTCGTCGCCCGCGCCATCGACGCCGAGATGAAGCGCCTGGGCCTGGATCATGTCTGGCTGGACATCAGCCACCGCGACGCCGATTTCATCCAGCGCCACTTCCCGGCCATCCACGCCCGCTGCCTGGAACTGGGACTGGACATGACCCGCGAGCCCCTGCCCGTGGTGCCGGCGGCCCACTACACCTGCGGCGGCGTGGTGACCGACCTCGGCGGGCGCACCGACCTGCCGGGCCTCTACGCCATCGGCGAGACCGCCTACACCGGGCTGCACGGCGCCAACCGCATGGCCTCGAACTCGTTGTTGGAGTGCCTGGTATTCGCCACCGCCGCGGCCGAGTCGATCGAATCGGCATGGGAGACGGTGCCGGCCCCGCCGTCGCTGCCGCCCTGGGACGAGTCGCGGGTGACCGACTCGGACGAGGAAGTGGTCGTGGCGCACAACTGGCAGGAACTGCGCCGCTTCATGTGGGACTACGTCGGCATCGTGCGTACCAACAAGCGCCTGGCCCGCGCCCGCCATCGCGTCAAGCTGCTGCGCAGCGAGATCCACGAGTTCTACGGCAACTATCGGGTCACACCCGACCTGATCGAACTGCGCAACCTGGTCGAGGTCGCGGACCTGATCGTGCGCTCGGCCAGCGATCGCAAGGAGTCGCGCGGCCTGCACTACACCCTGGATTACCCCGAGACACTGCCGGAAGCCGTACCGACCGTCCTGGTCCCGGACTGTTACGGGTAGGCGGCCTGGAGCCGCTCGCCCAGACAGGCCGGCGGCGACCACGCCCGGGGCGACGCCAGAAAGGCGTCGGCGACGGCCATGGCACAGGCATCCGTGAACGTGACCGTGTGCCCGGCATCGCGAAACAACAGCGCCCGGGCCGCCGGCAGACGGCGCGCCAGTCCCGCGGCCCATTCGGGCAGGGTCGCGGGGTCGCGCGCGCCGTGCAGCAGCAGCACCGGCAACGGCGTCGAGGCCGGCTCGCGGTAGGCGGCCGGCAACCGTCCGGCATCCCAGAACCCGCAAACATCGTATTCGGCTTCCGCGCGCAGGTACGGGGCCACGCGGGGGTGCGCGCGCAGCGCCGCCTCCCAGGCGTCGCGGGTGACCGGCGGCGCGTCCTCCGGACAGCTCACGCTGAAATAGACCGGCGGGCTGAAGGCCGGATCCAGCAACGTGGCCACGTAGCGGCGGGCGAGCGGCGCCAGGGCCCCGGTATCGTCCCGCGCCGCACGCACCACGGCGGCGGCGACGTCCCCGCCGTCATCGATGGCGTAGGCACCGAAAAACAGCATCCACAGCAGGCGGTAGTCGGTCACCACGAGATCGAGCGTCCCGCCGCCGGAAGGCCGGGACAGCGTCAACCGCGGAGGCTCGCGCTCCGCGCGCGCCAGTAACGTCCGGATCGCCGTGCGTACATGGTCCGGCGGATGGTCGCAGCCCGCGCGTGTCACGCAGGCCGTGGCGATCTCGTCCAGGGCGCGGTCGAACTGGGCCGGGCGCATCAGGAACCCGTCGATCGCCGGCGGGAACACCGAGTCCAGGAGCAACCCCGCGATGTCCGCCTGGTGCTCGCGGGCGGCGTGCAGGGCGAGCCGGGTGCCGTAGGAGACGCCCCAGAGGAAGGCCGGCTCCTGCAGCGTTTCCAGTAACGCACCGAGATCGCGCACCTGGGCCGCGCTGTTGAAGGCCGAAAGGTAGGGTTCGCCGCCGAGCCGCCGGTAGCAGTCGCGGGCGGCCCGGCGCGTGCGGTAGAGATCCATGGCCCCGCTCAGCTCGCGCGCCAGGCCGTTGCGATCGGCCTCGCGGATGCCGGGGCACCGGATCGCCGGTCGCGACATGCCGGTGCCGCGGGGATCATAGACGATCAGGTCGCCATCCCAGCCGGCCCGCTCGCGCCAGCGCCACCAACCGGCCATCGAGGCAGGGTCCACGCCGCCCGGATAGCCCGGGCCGCCGGGCACGTGCACGACGGGGGGACGGCCGGGCTCGTCGCCGGGCAGGCGCACCACCGGCAAGCGCACGGCACGCTCCCCGACCCGTTCGTCCGGATACAGCCAGGCACACTCGGCCTCCTGTCCCGCGGGGATGTCGAACCAGCATTCGGCCGGTTCCAGCCCGGGTGCGGCCGCGGCGACGGCGGGCGCGGTCAGCAGCACGAGGCCCGCGACGAGCAGGGAACGCACGATGCCGCTCAGACCCGCGACTGCATCATGCCGGCGCCAACCTCAAGCGGGCTCCCAGGCGCCTGAATGCGGCCGTGCCGACACGGCCCGGCGTCAGTAACAGGCTCTCCGTACGACGGGACGCGCGGTCTTCGAGGCGTAGCGCGGCGAAGCCGGGCCAGCGCACGCTGGCCGCCCCGACGTGGCCGCGCCCGGTGGAACCGTCGACACGCCGCCAGCGCCAATCCCGGCCGCCTTCCCAGGTCAGGCGCGCGATCGCACGCGGCGAGCGCTGGGTCAATCGGCGCCAGGCGAAGACGGCGGCGGCCGGCGGCAACAACAGCAGCGGGATGGCCGGCGGCACGCGCAGGGCCAGCCAGGCGGCGGGGAGGAGGAAAAAGGCATGGGCGGCGATCACGGCCGCCAGTAGCGGGCCGGAGCGTCCGATCGCCAGATCCAGCGGCGGATCGAACGGGCTCCGGGCGCGTCTCATGCCGGCCGGCGGTATTCGCGGATACGTCGGACCAGGGCCGCCAGGCGTGGCTCACCGGGCGTGTCCCGCCCCAGCACCCAGGCCCAGAGAATGGGGTCCTCCTGCTCCAGCAGGGTCAGCAGATCGGCGCGGGCGTCCGCGTCCAGCCCGACGTACTCGGCGGCGAGGAAGCGTTCCAGCAGGACATCCAGCTCCTTCATGCCGCGCCGGCACAACCAACGCACGCGGGCGTCGACCGGCGACGCCGCGCTTGTCCGCGGCTCATCCACCGAACCGGTCACGTCAGCCGCGCCGCTCCAGCAGCATCTTCTTGGTCTCGGCGATGGCCTTGGCCGGGTTGAGACCCTTCGGGCAGGTGCTGGTGCAGTTCATGATGGTATGGCACCGGTACAGCTTGAACGGGTCCTCGAGCTGATCGAGTCGTTCGCCGGTGGCCTCGTCGCGCGAATCCGCGAGCCAGCGATAGGCCTGCAGCAGGATGGCCGGTCCCAGGTAGCGTTCCGGATTCCACCAGTAGCTGGGGCAGGACGTCGAACAACAGGCACAGAGGATGCACTCGTAGAGGCCGTCCAGCTCGCCCCGGTCCTCGATCGATTGCAGCCGCTCGCGGGTGGGCGCCGGCGTGTCGGTCTTGATCCAGGGCTCGATCGATTCGTACTGCGCGTAGAAATGCGTGAGGTCCGGCACCAGATCCTTGATCACCGGCATGTGGGGCAGCGGGTAGATCTTGACGTCGCCCTTCACCTCGTCGATGCCCTTGATGCAGGCGAGCGTGTTGGTGCCGTCGATATTGAAGGCGCAGGAGCCACAGATGCCCTCGCGGCAGGAGCGCCGGAAGGTCAGCGTGGGATCGATCTCGTTCTTGATCTTGATCAGCGCGTCCAGGACCATCGGCCCGCACTTGTCCAGGTCCAGCGAGTAGGTGTCCACCCGCGGGTTCTCGCCGGAATCCGGATCCCAGCGATAGATCCGGAAATTCTTGACGTTGGTCGCACCCTCGGGCGCCGGGTAGTGCTTGCCCTTGGTGATCCGCGAATTCTTGGGTAGTCGGAACTCAGCCATTTGGGTTACTCCATGACCGTGATTCGTGATCCGTGATTCGTGATTCGTCTCGCCTGCCGATCACCAATCGCGAACCGACGATCACCGGTATCAATACACGCGCTTCTTGGGCGGGATGACCTTCATGTCCTCGGTCATGGTCCGCATGTGCACCGGCCGGTAATCGAGCCGGATGCCGCCGTCCTCGTACCAGGACAGGGTGTGTTTCATCCAGTTGTCGTCGTCGCGGTCCGGATAGTCCTCGCGTGCGTGGGCGCCGCGGCTCTCGGTGCGGTTATGCGCCGAGGTCATGGTCGCCAGCGCCTGGCCCAGCATGTTCTCCAGCTCCAGGGTCTCGACCAGATCGGAGTTCCAGATCATGGAGCGGTCGGACACGGCCACGTCGTCGAAGGAAGCCACCACCTCGCGCAGCTTGCCCAGGCCCTCTTCCAGGGTCTCGCCGGTGCGGAAGACCGCGGCGAAGTTCTGCATGGTGCGCTGCATGTCGTCGCGGATGGCCGCCGTGGAGCGGTTGCCATCGGCGTTGCGACGGGCGTCGAGGCGCGCCAGGACCTTGTCGTCGATATCCGCCGGCAGGGTCTTGTGCGGTGTGCCCGGTTTGATGGTCTCGGCGCAGCGATGGGCCGCGGCACGCCCGAACACCACCAGGTCCAGCAGCGAATTCGAACCCAGGCGATTGGCGCCGTGCACCGACACGCAGGCGGCCTCGCCCACCGCCATCAGGCCGGGCACCACACTGTCGGGATCGTCCTCAGCCAGGGTCACCACCTCGCCGGTATACAGCGCCGGAATGCCGCCCATGTTGTAGTGCACGGTCGGCAGCACCGGGATCGGCTCCTTGGTGACATCGACGCCCGCGAAGATGTGCGCGGTCTCGGCGATACCCGGCAGACGCTGATTGATGACGTCCGCGCCCAGGTGCTCCAGGTGCAGGTGGATGTGGTCCTTGTCGGGCCCCACGCCGCGCCCTTCCCGGATCTCGATGGTCATGGAGCGCGAGACCACGTCGCGGCTGGCCAGGTCCTTGGCGTTGGGGGCGTAGCGCTCCATGAAACGCTCGCCCTCGGAGTTGGTCAGGTAGCCGCCCTCGCCGCGCACGCCCTCGGTGATCAGGCAGCCGGCGCCGTAGATGCCGGTCGGGTGGAACTGCACGAATTCCATGTCCTGCAGCGGCAGGCCGGCGCGCAGCACCATGCCGCCGCCGTCGCCCGTGCAGGTGTGCGCCGAGGTGCAGGAGAAATAGGTCCGGCCATAGCCGCCGGTGGCCAGGATCACGGTGTGGGCGCGGAAGCGGTGCAACGTGCCCTCCGCCAGATCCCAGGCCCAGACGCCGCGGCAGGCGCCCTCCTCGTCCATGATCAGGTCGAGGGCGAAGTACTCGATGAAGAACTCGGCCTTGTGCTTGAGCGCCTGCTGGTACAGGGCGTGCAGCATGGCGTGGCCGGTGCGATCGGCGGCGGCGCAGGTGCGCTGCGCGGTGCCCTCGCCGTAGTGCGTGGTCATGCCGCCGAACGGCCGCTGGTAGATCTTGCCGGCCTCGGTGCGCGAGAACGGCACGCCGTCGTGCTCCAGCTCGATCACCGAGGGGATCGCCTCGCGGCACATGTACTCGATCGCGTCCTGGTCGCCGAGCCAGTCCGACCCCTTCACGGTGTCGTAGGCATGCCAGCGCCAGTCGTCGTCGCCCATGTTGGCGAGCGCCGCCGAAATGCCGCCCTGCGCGGCCACGGTGTGGCTGCGGGTGGGGAAGACCTTGGTGACGCAGGCGGTGGACAGACCGGCCTCCGCGAGGCCGCGCGTGGCCCGCAGCCCGGCGCCGCCGGCGCCGACCACGACCACGTCGTGCTGGTGCTCAAGAACCTCGTATGCCTTCGATGAACTCATGTCAACGCCATCCACAACACTGCGAAGATCGCCGCGGCCGCCACCACGATGTGGGCGAACTGCAGCACGACCAGGGTCGCGAGCTTCAGCCACTCGCTATGCACATAATCCTCGACCACCACCTGCAGACCGAGCTGCGAGTGGTAAAACAAGGTACCCAGGAACAGGACCACGGCCACCGCCGCCACCGGCGACGACAACCAGGCCAGGACCGCCTCGTGGCCGGCGCCGGCGCGCGCGGCGATCGAAACGACCAGCCACAGGGTCAGCGGCACCAGTGCCACGGCGGTGATCCGCTGGGCCCACCAGTGTGCAACCCCGTCCTTGGCGGACCCCAGCCCGCGGGCGCGGGCAAGCGGCGTACGTATACTCATGCGCGATTCTCCCACGAAGCACCGGGCCGCGGACGCGTCCCGGCCGTCCCCAAGGCCCTACGCGAGGGCGATGCCCCACGCCAGCGCCGTCAACACGACCGACGCGGCGAGGGCGATGTAACCGCTGATGCGGGCGGTCTCGCGCCCCAGCGCGGTACCGGTATCCCACACCAGGTGCCGGATACCGTTGCAAAGGTGATAGAACAGGGCGTAGCTCCAGGCCAGGAGCAGCACTTGTCCGTACCAGGCACCGAGGTGCCCGTTCACGGCCTGGAAGGCCTCGCCGCCCATGGCCGCCGCGACCAGCCAGACCGCCAGAAGCACGCTGCCGATCGACAGGAATACGCCGGACATGCGATGGCTGATGGACATCGCCATCGTCGTCAATTCCCAGCGGTAGACCTGAAGGTGCGGCGAAAGCGGGCGGTTGGCGTGTGCAGTCATGGCGGCGTGGTCCCTCGGCGGAACATCAGAAATCGATACAGCGCCCGTTCTTTTCCCAATCGCCGTAGCGGGTCGGTTCGGGACCCTTCCGGCCACCGATCTCGCGCGGACGCGCGGGCTGATCGTCGGCCGGGCTCCCGGGCTCGGGGGCGCCGATTGGTTTGCGGTCACGGGACATCGGGCGAATCTTAAACGTTGTGTCAGTTGCGAGGCAATAATACGCTGTGCGTTTACCTTCGGATTCAGGCAGTTGACGACACGGATGGAAACCGCTACCGAGCCCTCGCCCGCTATCCGGCCCGCCGCGATCGGCATCATCGCCGTCGGCGGGGAGGACGCGGCCACCTTTCTCCAGGCCCAGCTCAGTAACGATGTGCTCGGCCTCGACACCGGCCGGAGCCGGCTGGCGGCCTGGTGCGACGCCAAGGGCCGCGTCCAGGCGGTGGTTAGGGTACTACATCGTGACGACGAGTTCCTTATGCTGTTGCCGCGGACCCTGATCCCCGCGGTGTTGCAACGTCTGCGGCTGTTCGTGTTGCGCGCGCGGGTGACGCTGCGGGACGCGGGCGACGACCTGGTCGGCTACGGCCTGATCGACGAACCGGCCGAGGGGACGACGCCGGCGCCGGGCGAGGTCGCCGCCGACGGGCAGCGGCAATACCTGGGCCTGCCCGGACCGGCGCCGCGCCGCATCGCGATCGGACCGCCACGGGCGCTGGCGGACATGACCCCGGCCGACGACGACGCCTGGCGACGCGCCGGCATCCTCGCCGGCGAACCGCAGGTATACCCGGAGACACAGGGCCTGTTCGTGCCGCAGATGCTCAACCTGCACTGGCTGGACGGCATCGACTTTCACAAGGGCTGCTACCCGGGACAGGAGGTGGTCGCGCGGCTGCAATACCGCGGCAAGCTCACCCGCCGACTGTTCCGGGCCCACCTGCCGGCGGGCCGGACACCGCCGCCCGCCGCGGCGGTCGTCGACGAGGCGGGCGAGACCCGCGGCCAAGTGGCGGACGCCGCGCCCGGGCCGGACGGCCAGGACCTGCTCGCGGTGCTCAGGATCGATGCGGCGGACAAGCCGCTTTATATCGACGGGGCCGAGCTAACCCTGGCGCAGTTGCCTTACCCGACCGGAGAATAAGAAAGCTAACCACAGAGACACAGGGAACACAGAGCCAAGCAAAGATTATTTGGCTCGTGAAACTCGTGCCCATTATTTGCCCGGCCGGGGACTGAAGAGTGTTTTCCGCGGGACGCCAATCAACCACGGAAACACAGGCCACGAAGCTCGAAGGCAAAGTAATACTCGCCTTGCTCTGTGTACTCTGTGTCTCTGTGGTTAATTCTTAGTGGCTATACCTCCGGACGGAGCTGCGGGAACAGCAGGACGTCGCGGATGGAGGCACGGTCGGCGAGCAACATCACCAGGCGGTCGATGCCGATGCCGGCACCGGCGGTGGGCGGCAGGCCGTATTCCAGTGCCCGCACGTAGTCGGCATCGTAGTACATGGCCTCGGCGTCACCGGCATCCTTGGCCTGCGCCTGGGCCTGCAGCCGCTGCGCCTGGTCCTCGGGATCGTTGAGCTCGGAGAACCCGTTGGCGATCTCGCGTCCGCCGACGAACAGTTCGAAGCGCTCGGTAAACTCCGGATCGTCGTCGTGCCGGCGCGCCAGCGGCGATACCTCGGCCGGGTAGTCGATCACGAATGTCGGCTGGATCAGGCGGCTCTCGCCGGTCTTCTCGAATATCTCGGTGAGCAGCTTGCCGACGCCCCACCCCGCTTCCGGTTCGATACCCAGGGACTGCGCGTGCGCCGCGAGCGCCTCGCGATCGTCGAGCGCGTCCGCCGTCAACTCCGGGTTGTAGCGCCGCACCGCGTCGCGCACGGTCAGCCGCTCGAACGGCGCGCCCACGTCGATCTCCTCGTCCTGGAACGGGAGCCGGGTCTTTGCCGCGATGTCGCCGGCGAGACCGCGTATCAGGGATTCGATCAGATCCATCAGCTCGCTGTAACCGGCATAGGCCTGGTAGAACTCGAGCATGGTGAATTCGGGATTGTGCCGGGTCGACAGGCCTTCGTTACGGAAATTCCGGTTCAGCTCGTAGACCTTCTCCAGGCCGCCGACCACCAACCGCTTCAGGAACAGCTCGGGCGCGATGCGCAGGTAGAAGTCGTGATCCAGGGCGTTGTAGTGGGTCACGAAGGGACGCGCCGCGGCGCCGCCGGGCAGCGCTTGGAGCATCGGGGTCTCCACCTCCATGAAACCGCGCTCGTCGAAAAAGCGCCGCACCGCGCGCACGGTGCGGGTACGCAACTCGAACACGGCGCGCGAATCGGGATGCATGATCAGGTCGAGATAGCGCTGCCGATAACGCGCCTCGGTGTCGCTGAGGCCATGCCACTTCTCGGGCAGCGGCCGCAGCGACTTGGTCAGCAGACGCAGGCTGTCCGCGGCCACCGACAGCTCGCCGGTCTTGGTCCGGGTCAGGCCGCCGGTCACGCCCACGACGTCGCCGATATCCAGGCCCTTGAAGGCGCGGTACGCCTCCTCGCCGAGCTCATCGCGCTTGAGGAAGAGCTGGATGCGCCCGCTCATGTCCTGGATATGGGCGAAGCTGGCCTTGCCCATGACGCGCTTGGCCATGAGGCGACCGGCGACGGCCACCCGCGGCGCGTCCGCCAGCGCCTCGGCGTCATCATCGGCGAAACGATCCTGCAGCTCGCCCGCAAGCGCATCGCGCCGGAAATCGTTGGGATAGGCGCCGCCGGTCTCGCGCCAGGCCGCGAGCTTGTCGCGGCGGGCGGCGATCAGGCGATGTTCTTCCTGTTCTGTCTCGTCTTTCATGTGCGGTGTTTCGCGATCGTGTGCCACGTGCCGGCGGCGTCCTAGAGCCCCTGTTTCAGGCTCTCCTCGATGAAGGGGTCGAGATCGCCGTCCAGCACCGCCTGCGTGTTCCCGACCTCGAGGCCGGTGCGGACATCCTTGATGCGGGACTGGTCCAGGACGTAGGAGCGGATCTGGCTGCCCCAACCGATATCCGCCTTGCCCGCCTCGGTGACCTCGGCCGCCTCGCGGCGGGCGGCGAGTTCCCGCTCGTAGAGCTTGGCCCGGAGCTGCGACATGGCGGTGGCCCGGTTCTTGTGCTGGGAACGGTCGTTCTGGCACTGGACCACGATGCCCGAGGGTAGGTGCGTGATCCGCACCGCCGACTCGGTCCGGTTGACGTGCTGGCCGCCGGCGCCGCTCGCGCGATAGACGTCCACCCGCAAGTCCGAGGGATCGATGTCGATCTCGATGTTGTCGTCGATCTCGGGCGAGACGAACACCGCCGCGAAGGACGTATGGCGCCGCGCGCCCGAGTCGAAGGGCGACTTGCGCACCAGGCGGTGAACGCCGGTCTCGGTGCGCAGCCAGCCGTAGGCGTAGCTGCCGGTCACGTGCACGGTGGCACTCTTGATCCCGGCCACGTCGCCGGCCGACACCTCGATGATCTCGGTGCCGAAACCGCGCCGTTCGCACCAACGCAGGTACATCCGCAGCAGCATCTCGGCCCAGTCCTGGGCCTCGGTGCCGCCGGAGCCGGCCTGGATGTCGAGGAAGGCGTCGTTGACGTCGGTCTCGCCGGAGAACATGCGCGCGAATTCCAGGCGCTGCGCGCGCTGCTCCACCTTGCCGAGCTCGGCCTCGATATCGGCGAGCACGCCGCCGCCGTCGGTCTCGTCGGCGGCCAGCTCGAGCAGATCCTCGCAGTCCGTCAGCGCAGCCTCGCCCTCCTCGAGGGGCGCCACGATCTCTTCCAGGCGCGCCTTCTCACGGCCCAGCGCCTGGGCCGCGTCGGGGTCCTCGTTCCAGATCTCGCCGCGCGCGAGCTCGGCGTCTATCTCTTCCAGTCGGTCTTTGCGTTCGGCGTAGTCAAAGATAGCCCCGCAGGTCGCTGAGGCGCGACCGCAGGGCATCCATACGGCTTTTCAGTTGGTTGATTTCCATCGTTCGACGGCACTCGCGTTGAATTCGATTCGACACCGCCGGACGGCCAAACGTCCGGCGACGGGCGCGCGATGATTGCAGCAATGGGCGGTCACGGCAAGTGCGCCCCGCTCCCCCGGTCGCCGCCCCGTCTCCGGCCGTCCCGGCAGCGATTCGCCCATGCCGCGGGCAGCACGGCCGTCCAAGTGCGCATGACTGATCAGATATTAACCAGACATCGCCCGAACCCCTTGGCGCGCCAGCGCATAACCGTGCTCGGTTGTAGTAGGCTAGCGGCATATCGGGAGATTGCGCCCAAGCACCACGCGTGGTAACAATTCCGGTACTGGGCTGTCGCGTCGTCACCGAGGCGCGGGCCGTGGCAGTTTTTTCATCGAATCGTTCCTTGGGAGGGGCCATGATTCGCAAAAGTTTTCTAGGTCTTGGGGCAGTCGCGCTGCTGACGCACGCAGCGGCCGGCTGGAGTGCGGACGAAGAACTCGATACGCGCTTCTACGTAGCCCCCATGGCGAGCTACAGCAACTACGGCGAGGACAGCTTCGATCCGGACGACGGGTACGGCGGTCAGTTCAGCATCGGTAAGAACCTGACCGAGCACCTGGCCCTGGAACTCTACGCATTCCACTTCGGCTCGTCGGACCTCGACAACGTGTCGAATCAGGCCCAGGCCAGCGGCGGCAGCGAGATGGACGTCACCGGCTACGGCCTGAGCGCCCTCTTCTTCCCGGCGCGCGACGTCCTGCCGATCTTCGGTATCGTCGGCCTCGGCGAGGGCAGCCACGACTTCGATAACGTGTTCTTCCCGCAGGGAACCGGTGACCAGGATTCCGACTTCATCGATATCGGCGTAGGCTTCATGGCGCCGATCACCGACGGCGGCATCGCCATCCGCGGCGAGTATCGCTATCGCAGCAGCGAGGTCGATGCGCCCACCGGCGGTGAATTCAAGTTCCGCGACGACGTCGTGTCCCTGGGCCTGCAGATCCCGCTGGGCTCCAAGCCGCAGAAGAGCGAGCCGCGGCGTGCCGCGCCGGAGCCGCAGCCGAAGCCGGCGCCCGCGCCGGCCCCGACGCCCGCCGAGCCGCTCGACAGCGACGGCGACGGCGTGCCCGACGAGAGCGATCGCTGCCCCGGTACGCCGGCCGGCACCGAGGTCGACGAAGTCGGCTGCCCGGCTGAGAAGGAAGAGCCCATCGTCCTGCAGGGCGTGCGCTTCGAGTTCAACTCCGCCAAGCTGACCGCCGACGCCGAGCGCCGTCTCGACAACGTCGTCAACGCGCTGCAGGCCAGCGAGTCGATCGAGGTGCGCATCGAGGGCCACACCGACAGCGTGGGCAACGCCGCCTACAACCTGAAGTTGTCGCAGGAGCGTGCCGATTCCGTGAAGGCCTATCTGGTCGACCACGGCATCGCCGCCTCGCGCCTGAACACCAAAGGTTACGGCGAGACCCGTCCGGTGGCGCCCAACACTAAGCCGAACGGCTCCGACAACCCCGAGGGCCGTGCCAAGAACCGCCGCGTGGAGATGCACGTGGTCGACGAATAGACCCGCGGACATCCGCGCGTCAAAGCCCGGCTTCCCAGGAAGCCGGGCTTTTTTTTGCCGGTTTTTGCTAGGCTGGCACCGGTCCGTTCCCGCCGAACCCGGAGGAGCCGCATGCGATCCGATCCCGGCGATCCACCCGAGGACGCGATACGGGAAATCCTGGCCTGGTTGCACCAGGCCGCGCCCGACCGCCTGTTGCTGGTCTGCCCGCCGGATTCGGCACTGCGTCGCGCCGTGGACCAGGCGCATGGCGCGGCGGAGCACCTGGCACCGGACGCCGCCACGCCGGCGGCGCTCGACGGTCATGCCTACGATCTCGCCGTGGTGGCCGGCACGTTGGAATGTCTGACATCCGCCGACGCGGGCAAACTGCTCAGCCGCCTGCGGGACCTGCACACCAAGCGCTTCCTGGCCCTGGTCAGGCTGACCCCGGACGGCTGGTCCAACACCGACCTGATCGCCTACGGCATGAAACGCTGCGGCCGATTCGAGGACGGCTACGCCCTCTACCGCTTCAATATCTACGACTACAAGGACACGCCGGACTGGCTCAACGCCCGCTACTGGGCGCATCCCGAGCGCTGGGGCAAGGAACGCTGGTAGACGCCCTGCCGCGGTCGATCAATCGGCGGGGTCGTCGACCAGGCGCGCCAGCTCGAGACCGCGGATAGCGGAAATCGCCGCTTCCAGGGCCCCTTCGCCGCACAGGCCCCGGATGGCGGCATCCCTGTAACCGGCCACGGCGGCTTCGATACAGGCCGCGCGGACACGTTCCGCCAGCTCCAGTTCCCGGTCGCTCGTCCCGCTCATCGACGTCCCTCCAGGTAGTCACGCAGCGCCACGGCGTTGTTGTGCTCGCGGTCGCGGGCCGCGAATACGAGCGTCAGGCCCGACTCGCGCGCATGCCGGCGCAGCGTCTCCAGACTTTCCGGCTCGGCCGCGGCCAATTCCCCGAAATAGCGTTGCCGGAATTCCCGCCAGCGCGCCGGATCGTGCCCGAACCACCGGCGCAGTTCGCGGCTGGGGGCCAGCTCACGATACCAGCCGTCGACCGCCGCCTTCTCCTTGGAGACGCCGCGCGGCCACATGCCGTCGACCAGGGCGCGGTAACCGTCCGCCGGCTCCGCCGGATCGTAGATACGCTTGATCGCGATAGTCATGCCTCCTCCGCGAGATCGCGCCCGGCATCCCAGACCAGGGTCGTGCATGCCGGCACCGCGGACAGCCGCCAGTGACGCCGGCCCCATGCCAGGACGTCGGCCACGCCCGACGCGTCGAGACCGGGCGGCGGTGCCTGCCCCAGACAGCGGAGGGCCGCGACCAGGTCCTCGGCCGGGCGCCGGCGATCGAGAGCGGTGGCGCCCTCGCTCTTGCTCAACTTGTCCCCGTTCGCGTCGACCAATAACGGGACATGGGCATAGCTCGGGGTGGGCAGGCCGAGGCAGCGTTGCAGATGGATCTGGCGCGGCGTGGACAGCAACAGGTCCGAGCCGCGCACGACCTCGCCCACGCCCTGGTGGGCGTCGTCCACCACCACCGCGAGCTGATAGGCATAACAGCCGTCGGCACGGCGGATCACGAAATCCCCGACATCCCGGTCGAGACGCTGGCTGCGGCGGCCGAGAACGCCGTCCACGAAGGCGATCTCCTCGTGCCCCGCGCGCAGCCGCACGGAGCGCGGCGACCGGCCCTCCGGCAGTCCGTCGCGGCAAGTCCCCGGATAGATCGGCCCCTCCGGCCCGGCGGGACCGGTGCGCGCCTCGCGCCGGCTGCAGCCGCAGTCGAACGCCAGCCCGCGCGCCTTGAGATCGGACACGGCATCGGCGTAGGCATCGAGCCGATCGCTCTGGTAGAGCACCGGCCCGTCCCAGGTCAGGCCGTATGCCTCCAGCGTGCGCAGGATGTCGTCCGCGGCGCCGGGCACGGCGCGGCGTGGGTCGATGTCCTCCATGCGCATATACCAGGCGGCCCCGCGGCTGCGCGCCTGCAACCAGCTCGCCACGGCCGCCGTCAGGGAACCGAAATGCAACGGTCCGGTCGGCGAGGGGGCGTAGCGGCCGGCGGGTGGCGCGGCGCCGGTCGCTTTCGTGTCGCTGTCGTCTGCGGCCATGCCCATTCCGGTCGGCGGTGTGAGCGGTCCCGGCATACCGGGCTGCAACCACACCTATAGGTAGTTCCCGCGCGCGATGCAAGGGCTAACCTCGCACGATCGCGATCGCCGGCACCGGAGGGGAGATCATGCTCAGAGCCATCGCCAGACACTGCCAGTGGAGCGTCGAACGCTTCCTGCCCGACAGTTTCATCCTGACCGCGTTGCTCACCCTGCTGACCCTGGTCCTGGGCATGCTGGCCGCGAACCGGGGCCCGCTGGTCATACTCGACCACTGGTACCGGGGGTTCTGGGATTTCCTGCCCTTCGCCATGCAGATGTCGCTGATCCTGCTGACCGGATATGCGCTGGCCATGGCGCCGGTCGTGCAGCGGGGACTCGCCGCCCTCGCCCGCCTGCCCTCGACGCCGCCGGGCGCGGTCTCCCTGATCGTGCTGATCGCCGCCGGCGCGGCCTGGTTCAGCTGGGGCGTGGGCCTGGTGCTGGGCCCCATCGTCGCCCGCGAGATGGCCAAGCATGTCCGCGTCGACTACCCGATCCTGGTGGCGGCCGCCTATTCCGGGGCGATCGCCGCCCTGCCCGCCGGCCTGACCATCACCGCGCCGATCCTGGTGAGCACCCCGGGGCACTTCCTGGAGGCGGAGATCGGCGTGATCCCGCTGGCCGACACCATCTTCGCGCCGACCCAGATCGCGACCGCCGCGCTGGGCGTGGCCGGGGTGCTGTGGGCCTTCCGGCGCATGACCCCGTCCGACGACGAGGCGCGCCTGGTGGATCGCGAGACCCTGGAGCGCATCGACGCCGCCGCGACACCGACCGAACGGGCCGAGCCGACGACCGTGGCGGAACGGCTCAACGAGAGCCGCCCGATCCAGTACGCGCTGGTCGCCTGCGGCGGCGCCTGGCTGTTCCACTGGTTCCTCGTGCGCGGCGGGGACCTCAACCTGAACGTGCTCAATTTCACGTTCCTGATGCTGGGACTGGCCCTGCACGGCTCGCTGCATCGCTACGCCGGCGTGTTCGCCGACGGCGCCCGCTCGATCGCGCCCATCGTGCTCCAGTTCCCGTTCTATGCCGGCATCATGGGCATGATGGCCGGCTCGGGGCTGGTCGTGCTGATCGCGACCTGGCTGGTCTCCGTGGCCTCGCCGACGACGTTCGGCCTGCTGGCGATGCTCTCCGCCGGTCTGATCAACGTCTTCGTGCCGTCGGCCGGCGGGCAGTGGGGCATCCAGGGGCCCATCCTGGTCGAGGCCGCGCGCCAGCTCGAGATTCCCGCGGCCGTGGCCGTCAACGCCTATACCATCGGCGATCTCTGGACCAACCTGCTCCAGCCCTTCCTGGCCTTGCCGGCACTGGGCATCGCCGGCCTTGCCCTGAAGGATATCTGGGGCTATTGCCTGGTGGCGTTGGTCATCGTCGGTCTGGCGGGCGTGACCGGCGTGTTCCTGCTACCGCTGCTCCTTTAGGGGCTGCCGGGAGAGCGGCCCTGCGCGGGACAGGGATATCCCGCCGCCGCTTGGGGCACGCGATGCGTGGCGCGGCCGTGCCGGAGCCGGACCCGGCGTACCGGAAAAGGACAGCTCCGCCCTCTTCCGGTATCGCCGCGGGATTACCCCGCCTACGTCTTTTCGTAGGCGCTCAGATCCATGTGTTCGGAGACCAGCAGGTCGTTGC